>PBTS01000086.1:0-9095 GCA_002729175.1 Fidelibacterota bacterium | reverse complement strand
TCGGTTTTGCAACCTCTACGTCTCCATCCCACAATGGTGCTGATGGCCATCCCATGCCGTCTCGTCTGGCGGATAAGGAGGAATTAAGACGACTTGTTGGCGTTTTAGGTGAACAGCAAAAAGGCGTGTTCATGCTAACCAAGGGTGCGCCAACACCGGTACCATTTTTGGCAAGCCTAGCAGCTGATACACAGCGGCCAGTCATGATCGCTGCGTTATTGCATAACAGCACAGACCCGGAAGGTGTGTTTAGTGATTTGTCACAAATTAGCGATGCACGAGATCGAAATATCACATTGTGGGGGCAGGTTTCCTGCTGCCCATTAAGCACTGAATTCACATTAAAAGCGCCTTATCCATTCGAAGGGCTATCCGCTTGGCAGCCTGCAATGCAGGCTGACTCAGAGAATTCCTATAGAAAGTTGCTATCAGACCCGTCTTTTCGTTCGAATATCCGTTCTGAGCTTAAACAACCTGCAGCGGTCAGGTTGTTTAACGGAGAATGGGAGAAGCTGAAAGTGCTTGAAGTCATTCGGGACGAAAATCGTCGTTTCGAGGGTAAGTCAGTTCTAGAAATAACAAATGAAACCGGCGAAGACCCCCTCGATTTTCTCCTGAACTTATCTCTAGAAGAAGATCTTGGGACCACGTTTCTTTCAGTATTATTAAATTCCGACGAAGATGCTGTCGGAAGACTTCTAACTCACCCTTTCTCCAGTATTGCGTTATCAGACGCTGGTGCTCATTTAACGTTTTTCTGTGATGCTGGTTTCGGACTCCATTTACTGGGGTATTGGATTCGAGAACGGCAGATAATGTCCTTGGAAGAAGGTATTCATCGATTGACGGGGCAACCAGCCCAAATTTATGGCATACCAGATCGAGGCTACATTCGCCCGGGTGCCTATGCGGATTTGTTCTTATTCGATCCAAAGACTGTAGGCCGCAGTCAGGCAAGACGAATTTATGACCTGCCCGGTGGCGAGCGTCGGCTAACCACCGACCCACAAGGTGTGTATGGTGTTTGGATAAATGGCACTCAAGTGTCGAGCGAAACCGGCGCTATGGAGATTGATCGCTACCCTGGCCAAGTACTCAGAAAGTTCGATTCCTAATGCTCACCATCGAATACTACTTATCAGTCGTTTCACCTTGGAGTTATTTGGGGCACAAACGCTTTTGCGATATCGCCAGGGATAATTCGGCTGAAATTCTGTATCTGCCAATAGATTCTTCTATCTTATTTGCCAAAACAGGTGGATTGGCATTGAAAGATCGTTCGCCCCAGCGAAAGCGTTACCGGATGCAGGAACTGCGTCGATGGCGAAGTCGGCTCGAATTGGAACTTAACCTGGAGCCTCAGTATTTTCCGACCGATTCCAATTTGGCCTCTCGCGTAATCATTGGGGCCATCGAAGCGGGTCACGACGTTGCTGAACTGGCTTATCAGCTGATGCGAGCTGTGTGGGTGCGAGAAGAAGATGTATCTGAAACGTCGGTTGTAGTAGGTGCAATAGAGCGTTCTGGAGAAAGTGTAGATGATTTGCTTGCAGCAGCAAATCATAGCAACGTGCAAGATATTATTATTGAAAACAGCGAGCAAGCAGTCAGCAAAGGAGTGTTTGGTGTTCCCAGCTATGTGGTGGGTGAGGAAGTGTTTTGGGGACAGGACCGTCTAGAGTTCCTGGATCTGTTCTTGAACGAGGTGATGACTTAGCGAACAACCGACCTGTTTCCATGACTAAGAAAAACTATCGAGTAGTAACAGCGGGTCTTGAATTTCCAGAAGGCCCAATAGCGATGAGTGATGGCTCCATAATTTTGGTTGAAATCAAGCGCGGCACACTGACCAGAGTATTGCCTAGTGGTACGCAGGAAGTTGTTGCCGAACTCGGCGGTGGTCCAAACGGTATCGCTATCGGGCCAGGTGGAAAATGTTACGTCTGCAACAACGGCGGTTTTGACTGGCATACGGACACAGCAGGTAACCGGCCCACGTTGCAGCCTGCAAACTACAGTGGTGGCCGGATCGAAGTTGTCGATCTGGATACCGGCGTGGTCGAGGTACTCTATACAGAAGTGGATGGGGTTTCTCTGTCCGGTCCCAACGACATCGTATTCGACGGGCAGGGGGGGTTCTATTTTTCTGACCTGGGTAAAGTTCGACGGCACGATCAGGATCGCGGCCGGGTGCTGTATGCAAAGGCTGACGGTTCGTTCATAGGAACTTTAGCTGCGCCAGTTGAGATGCCCAATGGCGTCGGATTATCTCCCGATGAATCGACCTTATATGTGGCAGAGACTCCAACCGCTCGCCTTTGGGCATTCGATCTGATCGAGCCTGGACGGGCACAGAAACAGGCCTGGCCCTCGCCGCATGGTGGCCGATTCATCGCGGGATCCTCGGGCTACCAGCGGTTCGACAGCCTGGCGGTGGAAGAAGATGGCAGAGTGTGTGTTGCAACACTCGTGAACGGGGGTATTAGTATTGTCTCACCTGATACAGGTTCTGCCGAGCATATTCCATTTCCTGACCCATACACGACGAACATTTGCTTTGGTGGAGATGAACTACGAATGGCCTACATCACCCTGTCACAGTCGGGTCAATTGATTGAGGTCCCCTGGCCTAGGGCTGGTTTAGCGTTAAACTATCTAAACAAATAATCTTTCACGTTCGGTGAGTTGTCCACTGTGTGCCGTGATAGAGAATTTGTCTGCGAATTTCTTCAGTCTCCTTATGAAATGCCACAGCGACCGGGTCAAAATCGCAGCGCGGCTCCGGTTCCAACTCAAAATGATGGTAGTTGTCTACCCCTCTGACTAGAGCTGCGCTGTCTTGTTCGGAGTATTGCTGCTGGGTATCCGGTGGTATGTATCTTATCGCAAGGCCAATCCTTCGGTCGTCAGTTTGATTAGGATAGGAAGCGTGAGCAATGCGAAAAGCAAATAAGACAGCCTGCCCTGTATCAACCACCAGATCAACGGCCTTATCCTCATCGATGTCGCCTATTGACTGTCCTCGAGTCAGCATATTGTCGTCGTGATAGGTTTCTTCGTGCGTTAAATCTGGGCCTTGATGACTACCCGGGAGAACGCGTATGCACCCGCTTTGAATCGTTGACGGAGAAATGGCTATCCAGACCGTGACCAGCTTGTCAGTATCTAGGCCCCAATACTGGCTGTCCTGGTGCCACGAAACGAACTGGGGAGAGTTGGCTTCTTTGATCCACCAGTCGGTTGACCAGACCAGGATGTCGGGGCCGATGATGTCCTCTACAGTATCGAGAATTTTTGGAGATCGAATCAGGTCAGAGAGCCACTTGAAAAGCAGATGGTTTTTGAACCGAAGAGATCCCTTTAAGACCCCGTCGTTTTCGGCCTCAAACGATTCTAAATTGGCACGAAGCTGTACAGCTTGGTCGACCGGTAGAACTGGGAAAGCTGGCAGAAAGCCGTTTTTGTGAAACTGGCTGACTTGAGAACCAGTCAGAATTTTGACCATTGATTCAATACCCCACCATTGCTCGTGAATCCAGAAAAGATCTTCAAAGCCAATAAGGCCTTTCAGTCTTGCTTAGATTCTAATAGATTTACGTCATTGTTGATCAAGATAACGTCGGATGATTAGACGAATTCAGCCAAATGCGGTCCCAGAATCTGATGCACCGTTCAGTCAAATAGTATTGGATGATTGTTATGCGTATCTTGCAGGACTGGTCGCAGCAGATTTCCCACACGGCGTAGCGGTTCTGGGTGATGTGGGTGCCGAAACGAGAGCCGTTATGGGTGTTATTTCTGATATGCTGAACGAAGTGGGGCTAAACCTCGAGGACGTCGTAAAAGCTGAGGTGCATCTTGCTGACTTGAACGACTTCGATGCTATGGATGCCGCGTACCGAGAGTATTTCCCTCCCAAGGTTTACCCAGTCCGTACAACAACCGAGTCGCCTAAACTGTTCGGCGGGTCAAAAGTAGAGGTGACGGTGCAGGCTCGACTCCGGAACACGCCGTAAAGATTCGAAAGCTAAACCAAAAGACATGAACTGGAACAAAGCATGAATTGGGATTGGCGAATCACCATACTGCTAATATCTCTATTGTGGATGGCCTACGCGCTTATACAGATGTTTCAATGAATAGCGCCTATATTTTGCGCACCGTGCTAAGCAGGATCGGTACAGTCGGACGCTGATGGTAGGAAAGACTCAAAAACCTCCATTTGACTGGGAATCCTGGTATCAGGCGTGTGGCGGACGTGTTGATCATACGCCTCAAGCCAGCAAGATTGTTGCCAAGATCTATAACGAACAAGCACCAAAGTTTACTGGCCTCATAGAAAGCACTACTCGTCCATTCGACTCTTCAGATCAGGCCAGTCAATTCGTTAAAGATGTGGCAATAGAGGCGGGTGCTGCTGCTGTGGGTATAACCAGAATCGAACCCGCTGATGTCTATGAGGGTAGATCCGTCGATGAAACTTATGCTATCGCTATTGGGCAGCGTATGCTGTGGAAGCATTTCCAGACTGTACCCTCACAGGAAAGTGGTGTGGAGTGTTGTCGTGTCTACTACGACTTAGGGGAAACTTGTATTGCCGTGGCTGATGCGCTTCGCCAACGCGGATATCCCGCCAGGGTGGAGGACCCAGTCGGCAATTCCGATCTGATGCATGTACCGATTGCTTTGAGGGCCGGGTTCGGCGAACTCGGCCGCCACGGTTCTATCATTCATCCGCACCTTGGTCCGCTATTTAGATTAGGGACTGTGGTTACCGATCTGCCTATGACATGCGATGAACCGGTTGATCTTGGCATTGCAGAATTTTGCGATCGTTGCCAAGCGTGTCGGAAGTATTGTCCGGCGGACGCAATACCCAAACACAGAAATCCCGCCGCCGGTGTAGATCCCATCGGAAAAGCACGTTATGTACTCGATACCGGCCGCTGTTTTCCCTATTTTGCCCGACAACACTACTGTTCGATTTGTTTGACGGTGTGCGCCTACAAACACAAAGTATGGGCACGGGACTTCATGGGTAAAGAGACAAAATTGAGCCCTACGACCTTACTAAAAGAGCCTCCACCGACAGTAGATCCTTCACCACCGGCCCGGGTGCATGATTACCCTAGGCTAGATGTTTTATACAATCGAAGCTATCCAGACCGATAAGCCAGTTCATACGTCACAGCAAATTACCCGCAATCTGAGCTAGATAATAGGACATAGATTGCGATGGGCCGACATCATCTATTTGCCATATCGGCGCCCATTTTCTGGAGTATCTCCGGAATCACGGTTCGATTTATGGAAGGTGCAACCGCTTGGCAAATCAATTTTTACCGATCGTCATCACTGGCTGTGTTTGTCTTTGTGTTTTTGGCTCTTCGATATGGTACTGGGGTGCATCGGATGTTAAAAGAATCCGGATCTATAGCAATATTTGCAGGATTGATACTAAGTGGCGCGATGATCTGCAATATCGTTGCTTTGGTCCACACCACTGTNGCCAACGCAGTATTAGTGATGGCCGGCGGCCCAATATTGGCAGCTGTGNTAGGTAAGATTGTTTTGAAGGAAGAGACNAGTCCAATTCTGTGGATCAGCATTGTTCTAGCGTTAGTAGGGNTAGCGGTGATGGTGGGTGGNAATTACAGCCAGGATCGNCTATTCGGCGANNTGGTNGCNCTGNTCGGTGTTGTGTTTTTNGGGTTTTACGCTGTTGCGATTCGGTATGGCAAAGCAACCGACATGACCCCAGCCGTAATGTTCGGCGGCATCAGTGGGGCTGTNGTAGCAGGCGTGATGTGCTTTGCAACNAATACTGGTTTTTCAGCCCCNGNCACCGATATCTATTTATGTCTTATGCTGGGAATATTTCAGTTAGGAATTGGATCGGTACTATTTGCGATAGCTGCCCAATCCGTGCCTGCAGTTGGTTTAACACTTTATGCGCTCGGTGAACCGTTACTNGCCCCGTTGTGGGCCTGGCTAGGGGTAGGGGAGGCCACTGGTTTTCTAACCTTTATTGGGGGCGGCATTCTAATCAGTGGCTTGCTGCTACATGTATTTAGTAGCCGAACTGAATAGCTGGCTACTAAGCCGATCAATTCGCAGTCATACCACCGTCTACGACCAGTTCGGACCCTGTCATGTGTTTTGAGTCATCTGAGGCTAGGAANAAAATGCAAGCAGCAATATCGGAGGCCTGGCCGCTATTCCCNGTAGGTATACGACGCCGCATCGTTTCCCACTTGGACTCAAGGTTTGGACCATCTATATAGTTTTGAAGTCCTAACAGTGCATCGCCCATATCTGTTTCAATTGGTCCGGGATGTACAGAATTACAGCGAATTCCATAGCGATGCCGGGCACAATGTAGCGCTACACCTTTAGTCAGNANCCTGACAGCCCCTTTTGAAGCACCATAAGCAACTAACACTGGTGTTCCAACAATGCCAGCAGTTGAGGAAATATTTATGATCGAGCCCCCAGCTNCTTTCATCATGCCTACCGCCATACGGCATCCCATGAATACGCCTTCCACATTCACTTGNTGGACTGTTCGCCATTGCGCCAAGGTCGTCGTCTCGATGTTCTGAGTAGTTTCAGTCGCCAATATGCCTGCGTTGTTGACTAGAATATCGATTCGCCCATAGTTGGTTTTAATATGATCCGCTAGTTTGTTCCAAGACGATTCGTCAGTGACATCTTGCTCGATAAAGCTGCAGGACGTACCNAAGNATTCGCTTGCTGCTTCACCTCGTTCCACATCTAGATCAGACATTAACACCTGTGCNCCCTCGTTGATAAATGTGCGGGCAGTTTCGTAACCAATGCCCTTTGCAGCACCTGTAATAACNGCAACCTTNTCTTGTAGTCGGCCCATCGTTCACCCCATTTAGCTTTTGTTAGAGGCAGATCCTTGTCACATTGATCTGACTGAAAATTTACCGGAGATGCTCATTAGCGCTTGAAGTGGCGTTACTTGCCAAACNTGTGCTAGTTCATCGACCGATAGCGAGTCGTCNCCATCTTGGCCGATTATGGTTGCTCTATCTCCGATAGCCACATTCTCGATATCGTCTAGGTCGATCGANATATGCTCTAGGGATACCGCCATTACCCGACATTTCTTACCTTTCACNAGCACAAACATCTCCTTGTTGTCGGCGGGNGGTCTCATACCCATCGCCGCACCTAANGGCAATACGCCCACAACGTGAGNACTTGCTGTTCCGTANAGTCCACCGGTAGCAATGTCCGATCCCTTTTGGTGGTNNCCAATGTGGATCAGCGTGCTGGAAACAGAATGGATAACAGGTCGCAGGTGTCGGAAAGTTGGTGCTTGTTTTGATGAGAATGGTGACANCCCATAAAGGGCATGGCCGATACATATGGCACNGGATTCGTCACGTAACCCGGCCAATACGCAACAACTGGCCATTGCCTGGGTTACAGGTATCGAATACCCATCGGATTCGAGAGTTCGTATAAACGCATCGAANTGANNCANTTTTTCTTGAGCCCAGGCGCTANACGTAACTTCGGGGAAGGGGACATGGGTATAGATNCCTTCAACTTTGAGTTTCTCTAACTGGAATATCTCGGTAANGAACTCCTTTGCCTGACTTAGGGGGGCGCCTAGTCGACCCAAGCCGCAATCTATTTTTAGATAGACAGGTATCTGGACTGGCGTCATCGCATTTAGTGAAATCGCAGACGCCAGATTCGGGACAGTCGAAATAAACCCTTCCTTGGCAGCAGCTATGGTGTTTTCCGGTGTTGCGTAGGCAAAAAGAAGCAACGGTGTGTCAACACCATCTTTACGCAACGTTCTGGCGTCTTCGATACTCCCGGTGGCCAACATATCGACCTGCATTTCTTGGAGAACACTGGCGACAAGCCTTATGTCATGCCCATAAGCATTTGCCTTGATCGAAGCGATCAGTTGCTTTTCAGGTCCGGCGAGATGCTTGATATAGTTAAGGTTTGAAGTCAGGGCCTCTAGATCAAGTACCATCAAGTTTTCTGTGTGATCACTCATGGGGGTGATTGTAGGCGACAGAATGCGAATAATTGCAAATCTAACTTCTAAGTTGATCTAAAGCATAGCGCCTACTAGAACTATTACTTCCATGTGGATACCGATCTTTTCCTTGAGATTGCTGAGATGAATTTCGATGTATTCGTATTGGTTGCGCTCGTCTTTGTTTTTGCGGGGGGCATAAAAGGGTTAATCGGTTTTGGCTTGCCCACTGTGTCAATTGCCATTCTTGCGGCGTTTCTCGGTTTGATTGAGGCAATGACTTTGATGTTGCTCCCATCATTAATTACCAACCTATTACAAGGGCTTGTTGGGGGTCACTTGATTCGCCTGATCCGTCGATGCTGGTCCCTGTTTATTTTGGGAGCCGTCTTTACTTGGCTCACTTCATCACTGTTGTCGACTTGGGATCCCGCGACGTTCTTAGTGATCCTCGGGGTAGTCATTACCGTATATGGTCTCAGTAGCCTTTGGTCGTTCCAACTCCCGTCACCTGGCCCGGGCGAACCTTGGATTTCACCGATTGTCGGGATGTTGTCAGGAGGTATCACCGGTCTGACCGGCGTGTTTGTAGTTCCGTCTATCGGCTATTTACAAGCACTTCGAATGGACAGAGATGAACTGATTCAGGCGATGGGCCTATGGTTTACGATTGCAACGCTCAGTCTCGCATTTTCACTCAAAGAGCATGGTCTTCTCTCTGACGAACTGGGCTGGCTTTCACTCATGGCGGTATTGCCTGCTCTGCTGGGTATGTGGATAGGGCGCATTCTGCGTCCGAGACTCTCAGAAGCCGCCTTCAGACGTCTCTTTTTTGCAGGACTTACACTACTGGGCGTTTATATCAGCGCGTCGACGATAGTAGCGGGCTGATCGAGTTGCATCTTCGTGACGTGCGGATTGGTCTCGACCGCGCAAAAGCACAATGATTCTTATGGGATAATAGTTGCTTTACCATCTCATAAGAGTTACGTATCGGTATCAAATACAGTATTAGCCCGGGTGGCGAAACTGGTAGACGCAAGGGACTTAAAATCCCTCGGCCTTA
>PBTS01000071.1:0-14078 GCA_002729175.1 Fidelibacterota bacterium | reverse complement strand
ATGAATTATTTCTTGAAATCTCTAAAAGGATGATTCGCACCGGGGAAGTTAAAGTTGGTGATACTGTTATCCTCACCAACGGTACTGTCACTGGTGTTTCAGGGCAGACCAATACGCTCAGAATTATGAATATTATTGACAAATAAAGGAAATAATTCTTTCATAATTTAGTATTTATTAATAAAATCATCTGCTTCAGAATCATAGCTTAGAATTTATATGGATCATCACAGAGTTGGAATCAGCGGTCTTGCAACTTACCCCCCCCCCTACCGGGTTGATTTGTCTAACTGGTGTGATTGGACGGGGAACTCAAAGGAGAAAGTAAACCACATCATAGGCTCTGGCTTCAGGATTCTTGGCCCTAATCAAAGTATTTATACTATGGCTGCAAATGCGGTCCTACAGTTAATTGAATCATACGATATTAATCCATCTGATATTGCTTATCTTGCATTGGGAACAGAATCCAGTACCGACAATTCCACAGGCTCAGTCATTATCAAAGGAATGATAAATGATGAGTTAATAAAAAGAAAAATAGATCCCATTTCGGTCAATTGCGAAGTGCCAGAATTTAAGCAAGCCTGCTTGTCAGGTATTTATGCGGTTAAAAACGCGATTCGATTCATTAAATCAGATGCTCCAAAATCAAGAGCAATCGTGGTATGTTCGGATATTGCTCTCTACCAAATGGGTACGAGTGGTGAGCCAACTCAAGGTTCAGGTGCAGCAGCTATCTTGATTGAGTCTAATCCTAAAATTGCTGAAGTACATACTAATATATCTGGGAGTGCTTCTAATTACCGTCTCATTGATTTCAGGAAACCCATCCATCACCGGGCAAAAAACTCACACAAGCATTCAGATCTCAATCTGGAGCTACCAATATATAATGGTAAATATTCAGCAACTTGTTACATTGATGAAACCATTAATGCATTGGCTGATATGTGTCAAAAGAGGAATCTTAATACAGCACAGCATCTGAGACAAATACCGGCTTTATTTATGCACAGGCCTTTTCATAGAATGCCTATCAACGCTTTCACAATAATTTATTTGTACGCACTATCTATAGGCAATAGCGATGATTTAGATGAATTATCAGGGTATGCAAACATTGCAGACGTTAATCACCATGACCTTTTCCAAGAGCTGCAACAAAGGCCCAACATTAGTGAATACCCCTTGATTGGAAAAATTAATTATGAACCATTACCTTTGACACAAATAGTTGCAAAAACCTGCCAGAAAGAGAAAAACTTCCAGGATCTAATTTTACACAAATTAGACTTTGGTTCAGAGCTCACCAAAGAAATGGGCAATATTTATTCAGGTTCTGTTTTTGGCTGGCTGGCAGCTGGGTTAGAAGATGCAATTGCTAATAATATCGACTGGACACATAAAGAAGCTCTTTTGTTTGGTTATGGAAGTGGTGATGCTGCTGAAGTCATACCCATTTCTTTTGTTGATGACTGGCAAACAGCAGCATCGAAGGTGAAATTTTCTCAATCTTTTGGTGATTGCTATAATCTTTCATATAGTCAATATACAGATTTAAGATCTGACAAAAAACTGAATGGCATCGATCACAAGTTAAATAAACAATTTGTAGTGAAAAAAATTGGAACCGAAGAAAGAGATGATTTTCAAGATGCTGGAATTGAATATTACGAATATCTTAATTGATTAATCAGTCAGATTGGATTTAACAAGCATGACAAAATCCACTTCAATCATCCAAGAAATGAATCAATTTCAAAATCCGATCCGTTGACTAGTGTCAATTTATTGTATAGTCGAAACATGAAAAACTGCACCACCTTACTGTTTGTTACAGCGTTCATCCTGACTAGCTGTCAGGCTGACTACAACAAACCTGTAGAGATTGCGGCTGTTGATGCAGAGCGAATCATCAACGCAGACAGAGAGCCGCAGAATTGGCTCGCACATGGTCGCACCTACGATGAGCAGCGATTCAGTCCACTCACTACTATCAATGCAGATAGCATCAGCAAACTTGGGCTGGCCTGGTACCTAGATCTAGGTACCAACCGTGGTCTTGAGGCTACACCTATCGTTGTTGATGGTGTTATTTATGTCAGTGGTGCATGGAATATTATTTATGCCATCGATGCACGATCAGGGAAACTCTTATGGCAACATGATCCAGAGACTTCGCGGGCCTGGGTGGCTGAGTACGCTGTTCATGATGCCGTCAGCCGAGGGATAGCTGTATGGGACGGTAAGGTTATTGCAGCCACACTTGATGGTCGACTGTTAGCGCTTGATGCCACAAACGGTGAACTTCTCTGGTCAGTATTAACTATTGATCGCAGTAAGCCATACACCATTACAGGGGCACCACGGATTGTAAAAGACCGGGTAATTATCGGTAACTCTGGTGCTGACTATGGCGTACGTGGTTACTTGTCTGCTTATGATGTAAGTAATGGTGAGCTTGACTGGCGTTTTTATACAGTACCCGGTGATCCCCTGAAGCCACAGGAAAGTGCAGTACTCGAGAGAGTGGTAAAAACATGGACGGGTGACGAATGGTACAAGACTGGTGGAGGCGGAACGGTCTGGAACTCAATGGCCTTCGATCCAGAGATGAACCTGTTGTACTTTGGTGTTGGTAACGGCACACCATGGAGTCGGGAATTACGCAGCCCTGGCGGTGGAGACAACTTATTTTTATCGTCCATTGTGGCGGTTAACCCGGATAACGGTGAGTATGTATGGCATTATCAGACGACACCAGGAGAGTCTTGGAATTTCTCTGCGGTGGAATCAATAATCCTTACTGAACTTGAGATTGAGGGCAAGCTACGCAAGGTTTTGATTCAGGCACCTAAAAACGGTTTCTTTTATGTGCTCGATCGCGCCACTGGCGAACTACTTTCAGCTCAGCAATACATCGAACAAAACTGGGCCAGTCATGTAGACATGGCTACCGGGCGGCCAGTGGAATATCCATTTGCACGTTACAAAAACCAGGGTCGCTTAATCGTGCCAGGTCCCTCAGGCGGACATAGTTGGTATCCAATGAGCTACAGTCCACACACAAAGCTGGCATATATTCCTGCTCTGAGTGTGCCGGGTTATTACAATCACCAGGAAGCATATGCCCATCAGCCTGGTTTTCAAAATAAAGGTATCGAAGAGGGTGTTTCCGATTTCCGCGCACTCAATCCGCAGGGTGAGCGGCAAAAAATTCGCTTTGGTATGCGATTGTTAGCTTGGGATCCACAAACCCAGACAGAGCGCTGGCGGGTTGAACACACAGATCTACCTGGTGGCACGTTGGCCATGACCGGTAACCTGGTATTTCAAGGTTTGGGGAGTGGTGAGTTTGCAGCGTATGCTGCTGACACGGGTACCAAGCTGTGGAGCTTTGAGGCCGGCACGACTATCATGGCGGGACCAGTCACCTATGCAGTAGATGGGGAACAATATGTGGCAGTGTTGGCAGGTCGTGGTGGTGGTGCTGGGCTTGTTGGCGGACCAACGGGCGTACACTGGAATGGTTTGGTTAACGAAAATCGCTTGCTTGCATTTAAGCTTGGAGGACTTACCAAAATTCCGTCTGCACGAAAACTAGTTCGACATGTGAGTATCCCGGATGAGTTGCGATCTACAACAGAAGATAAGGCACTTATTGGTCGCGGACAGAAAATCTACGAGCAATACTGCTATATGTGTCATGGTCTCGGTGTGTTTTCAGGCGGTGTGATCCCTGATTTACGCTATGCGAACTCGCAGACGTTTGCGAACTGGGAAGCAATCGTAATTGGTGGTAGCCGTTCTGCCCAAGGCATGCGCTCATTTGAGGGCGCATTAAGTGCAGAAGATGCACTGGCGATCCGTGCTTATGTACTGCGGCAAGCTGTAAAATTACAATGAAAGGAGCAGTGCCCATATTTTGGAATAAACTAATATGAAAAAATCTATATCAATCATTCAAGAAATGAATCAATTTCAAAAGCTGATGCAAGAATGGCGTCGAGATATACATCAACACCCAGAATTAGCATTTAATGAGAATCGAACTGCAGAGTTGGTGGCTAAAACCCTAGAATCTTTTGGAGTTGAGGTATTTACTGGAATAGCTAAAACAGGAGTAGTTGGCAAACTAACTAGTGGAAACTCAGACAATGCTATTGGTCTCAGGGCCGATATGGATGCATTACCTATGGATGAGGACAATACCTTTGACTATCGTTCCCAAAATGATGGAGTTTTTCATGGCTGCGGTCACGATGGCCATACAGCAATGTTGCTGGGTGCAGCAAAATATTTATCTTCAACAAAAGAGTTTGATGGAACAATTTATTTCATTTTTCAACCAGCAGAAGAAGCAGCAGGCGGGGCACCTGAAATGATCAAGGACGGACTTTTTGAGAATTATAAAATGTCTTCTGTATACGGAATGCATAACATGCCAGGAATGCCTGTTGGAATGTTTGGTATTCGCTCAGGCCATATGTTTGCAGCATTTGCTCCATTTGATATAGAAATAAGAGGAATTGGTGGTCATGCAGCTATGCCCCAAAAATGCATCGATCCAATTGTTGTCTCATCGTCCGTGATTCAATCCTTACAAACGGTTGTCAGTCGAACTATTGATCCACTTAAACCCTCCGTCATCAGCGTTACTCAGATTCATGCAGGCGATGCGTACAATGTTATTCCCGATACGGTCAGATTATCTGGTGGGGTTCGATATTTTGATCGCGAATTAGGGCAGATTATCAGACAAAGAATGGAGGAAGTGTTGGAGGGAATTTGCAAGAGCTATGGTGCTACCTATACTTTTAATTATGACGAGCTTTATCCTGTGCTCACCAACCACGAAACAGAAACAGGCATTGCAGTAAAGGCAGCTTCAAATGTTGTAGGCAGTGATAATGTTGATCCTGATCTTCCACCAACACCAGGATCGGAAGATTTTGCTTTTATGCTTCTAGAAAAACCTGGGGCATATATATTAATTGGTAATGGCGATGGAGAAGGAGGTTGCATGATTCATCACTCAAGTTATGACTTTAATGATAAAATTTTGCCATTAGGAGCTGCTTACTGGGCTGAGCTTGCAGAGTTAGTTTTAGTTTAAGGCTTATATTCACAACAAATGGACATTGAAGAAGCACAACGTTATTTAGGAGAAGTTGATGTGCAAGCTCTGAGTGAGGCTATTCTGGCACAGGAGCCGGAAGCTTGGACAGAACAAATCATTCGCCAACAGGCTTACCAGGTACATCAGGAAACGGAGTCAATTGTATTGTTGTTCTGTGATGAGTCCTGGCCATGGGGTGAAATACACCGAGAAGCTGGTTGGGATCGCTTGGCTAAGGTCGCCATGCCACTAATTGATGATATTATTGATACCTACTACACTCCCGGAGGTACGTTATTACGCGCTATGGCGGCGAAACTGAAAGCGGGAGGGCGCATTACTCCCCATGTTGATTCACTGGAATCTTTCCATATGGGGCACCGCATCCATGTACCTATCACGACCAACAACGCTGTGCGTTTCATGATCGAAGGCAAGCCTTACCGTTTTGATGTGGGGAAGGCCTATGAACTCAATAACCAGAAAATGCACAGCGTTATGAACATGAGTAAAGAGGATCGTATTTCCTTTATTTTTGATTATGTGCCAGCTACCGAGACTGACAAACTACGGAATGACAACAATGAATATTTTTGACGATGTGCTAGCTACCGAGACTAACTAACTATGGAATGATCACAATGAACGAAACGACCACTCCTAAGGATAAAAGTATAGCTCAAGCAATTAGTTTTATGCGCACCAATCGTCCACTTCGAGCGGAAGAGCTTTGTCGTGATTATCTAAGCCAAAACCCGGGATGTACTGAACACCTTCGCTTATTGAGCCACGCATTGATGAAACAAAGACGGTTCACAGAAGCAGAAGAAAAACTCNGNTTTGCCATATCNTTNTCNCCTGATTATCCTCAGTTGNANGAAGATCTAGGNAGTGNTTTTGCNATGCAATCNCGNTNTGANGAAGCCATNCCTGAGTTGGAAANAGCNATNCAACTTCAACCNGCATTNCCNCTNGCNCATAAAAAACTTGGNCANGCNNTGGCTGCAGTGGGNCGAGGAANAGAGGCCGATGAAGAATTTCAGGCNTATATCGANGGCGACCCTAATCGNNAAGCCATTATAAAGGCTGCAGATCTATTGNATGAAGANAAAANNGAGGAAGCTATTGATNTATTNCAANCTATACTNAAAAGNAAGCCTGATCATGTCAATGCCATGCGTTACTTGGCCCTTGCCTATCGAAANGNCGAGAAGAAGCTACANGATNCAGAAGCNCTGTTGNNNAGTGCTACCCGGTTAGCCCCTGATTTNATTCCTGCTTGGTTCGANTTGGGATCATTATTGAGTNTCCGTNATAAAAGGATGGAAGCNATTGCTGCNTANCAGAAAGTAGTCCAACTGGATCCAGANAANGCNNCAGCCTGGGGTGGTNTAGGCAGTGCTTATGCCNTNGCCATGTATCCNGACAAGAGNGCTGAGGCCTATGCTAAATCTATTGCATTGAAGCCCAATGTACCGAATGTGCTTNTGGGGCAAGCCCATGTACTCAAGACTTTNGGCGATCAGGCTGANGCTCTNAAGTCTTATCGNGCAGCGATCAAAATCAAACCNGAGTTTGGNGAAGNNTATTGGAGTATGGCNAACCTNAAAATTTTCCAGTTTGAGGAGNAAGAAGTGAGTTCCATGTTNCAACAGTTGGAGAGTGATAATCTGACAGAAAGTGAAGAAATTCATTTTCGCTTNGCTNTGGGCAAAGCCTTTGAAGACAANAAGGATTATGAGCAGGCTTGGCACTACTANCANACAGGCAATCANCAACAACGGATGACCGTGGAACACCACCCGNTGAAAATGGAAACGCGTCATAGTCAGCTAAAACAGATTTTTAACAAGNAGTTTTTACAAGAACGTGCTGATGTTGGTNANGACGTCTCTGATCCAATTTTGATCGTTGGGTTGCCNCGTTCTGGNTCCACTCTCATTGAACAAATTCTGGCNAGNCANACTCTGGTGGAAGGCACTTCTGAACTGCCNGTATTGGGNAAACTGTCTGAGTCTATAGGNCAGTACCGCACNGACGGTATTAAATACCCANANGCAGTCAAGGATCTTCGCAACAAGGATTGGCGTGCTTACGGTCAGCAATATATCGAAGAAACCCAGCGCCATCGGGTNACNGACAAGCCTTTTTTNACNGATAANTTACCCAATAACTTTCCNCANGTTGGNNTNTTGAGCCTCATCCTGCCCAATGCCAAAGTNATTAATGCCCGACGTCATCCCTTCGACAGCTGTCTGGGNAGCTATAAACAATTNTTTNGNAAGGGACAAAATTTCACCTACGATATGCTCGATNTGGCACATTACTATCAGCTGTATGATGCCATGATGAAACACTGGCATGAGGTGTTNCCGGGNAAAGTGNTAGATGTNCATTANGAGGAGACGGTTGATGACCTAGAGAATCAAGTTCGCCGCATCCTNGATTTTTGTGATTTNCCCTTTGAACAGAGCTGTGTGGACTTTCATCAGACGGAACGTGCAGTGAAAACAGCCAGTTCNGAACAAGTGCGGCAACCCATTTATACCGGTGCCCTAGGNACTTGGCGCCGTTATGAAAAACACCTAGATTTATGGCAGGAACAACTTGNCGATATTGTTGATGANTTGCCNGAGGTATCTAGAAATGCCGGGTTATAAATTNAAGGAATGATACCTTAANCAAAGGGCCAAACTTCCAGACCATGAATGGCATTACGAACATCTTTGCTCAGTTGAACNGAGGCTAGAGTNGTGTTNTCAGCTAGATCATAAAGCGTTACCGTCGAGGGNGAGGCACCACCTGCTACCACAGTGCCGGAAANCCNACATAAACCCCGTGCAAAACCAGGTCTTGCTAACTTATTATCCTCTGCTGTNCTATGAGTGAGTTCNTTAGGATCATATTTTGGAACAGCCATCGCCCGGTCTTCNNCACCTTCTCCACGACCGGTATATCGGAGAACATCGTCTTCGGAGTCGTTAAATAANACACCGTCTCGGAAAGGTTGNGCATTGTGTGTACCNGNTGGTAATTCTACAGCCATNTNGATGGCACTACCATTGAAGTGCAGCATACCTCCTGTTCTCAACCCAGAGATGTACATACCATGGCGATTGCAAAAAACATTATTGATATGCATTTTGTTTAACATCANAGGACCATCANCAGNCAGTGGATTAAAGCNCACAGGTTTNAATTGAGCACCTNTGGATTGNATATTCATTCCCCAGTTGAAGCAGTGTTTATCCAGGTCAAAACCCAGAATACTGTCAAAACCAGTAGAGGTGAGAAACAAGCTNCGCTCAAATACAGTAATTTCATGACAATGTTTAAGGTAGGGGTTTNNCCAGGAATCAATCAATTCAAAATCAAGAGTATAGGCAAACAANTCATCACTGGCNGCAATAAAAACTTGCTCACCGTCAAACGCTATTCCTCTTAAGCCNCGGTCCCATCCACGACCTTGCCAGTCGATGCCNGAAGTATTCCAATCGATGGTTTGTTCAACCATCTGATTTTCTAGATCAATCAGATACACACCACCATGACTTTGCCCTTGTTGAGCTCCTCGCACCACAGAACTGGTGACAAGCTTAACCATATAATTGAAAGCGTGGCTAGANTAGCAACCTCAAAAGTCTTTTTCGANAGTCAACCACGTGGTTCNAGGTTGGGCGAGGCTTCGTACATTGTGATCTCGGGCATTGCCAAACAANTCTGCATTATCGTTGTNACTGGTATTCACATAGCNATAGGTCGCCTGATCAAAAAGATTGTCTATNTANANGGATACATGCCAACCATTTGCNAGATTATCAAGGCCAANTGANANATTACTGGNGTTGTNGGCTGGNGAAATTCCATTGGTATCATTTTGTATAATATTCCAAGTNCTGTTCCAGGATTGTGATTGATAGNNCAAGCNATAATANACCCAGAGATCNCCTCCAGCGACANCAGGNTGTTCATAGGTAATTCCAANATAGCCNNNCTGATCAGGGGAATTGGCCATGACCATGCCANNGCGATACACCGAGCCNCCGGGTGTANTNTATTCCTNTGGTAAATTNAGCATCATTGAATAAGGCGGCACCACTGANATTGAGGTTTTCCGTGATNTGGTATTTGACCTCAATCTCAAGGCCTTTGGCNTCAGCGNNTNCAGCATTCACAGTTCCACCTACCCACCAAGGGCCGACGCCACCCCAATGTGCGATCTGCATATCACTCCATTCCATCANAAAGTACTGNGCATTCACTTGNAGGNNATTGTCCNTCCAGGTGCTCTTGATACCGATNTCATAGTTGTCCATNNAGTCNGNATCATANTTTGCTGGCACTGCACCAGTTTGCACTGCACGTGGGGCGTTATCGCCTCCTANTNTGNAGCCTTGACTNNACAANGCATACACCATTTTGTCNTCATCAATGNTGTAAGTGGCANTAACTTTATANAGGANATCTGNATCCTTTCCTATGCTATGGATTTCTCCATTCGACGCTATCCCGCNACCAGCAAATGGGGGTAACCCCTCTGGNNACANATCCCTGTTGTAGGTATCNCGTTTAAATTCAGACCAACGAAAGCCAGNNCCCANNNNCAGTTTTTCTGTTACATCATAGCTGAATTCACNGAATACTGCGGTTTGCTCCACTGAATCCTTATAGGTGTCNGNGTAGCNAATGGTGGTATCGATTGGGCATTCTACAAAATTGGGATAGTAGTAGGCGTAGNNACAGGCNNAATAATTCGCATAGTAAGCNGNACCNGTGGACATGTAGTCAGGATNNNCNGNNCCGTAATACCATGTGTCATAAGTATCTTCCCAATAGAGCCCAGCCATCCACTGGAGCTTGCTATCGCCTTTGGAAACCAAGCGAATTTCAGCNGCATCGCGNTCTTGAAATTGATCATTAAAAATATGGGNACGGGTGTAGTCAGTGTCATACAGGCCGTAACCATAATAGGCATCTNTCCACTGTGNGTAGGCATGGTTGTCCCACAAATAAACAATGTCACGCTCATAATGCGTGACGGTGGCAGAGAGATCAGCAAAACCCAAATCGCCTTTTATGGTCAGGGCAGCAGAATACCAGTCGTCATCTCGCATTTCATCCNNAAAGCGAGTAATTTTATGGTCTCCTAGAGCAGGATCGGTNTCCCAGGNCCCTTCGAGCTCACTTTCTTCANTTACNTAACTCAACAGTGNGGACCATTTGTCAGAAATNTTCCACAATGCAGAAATACGTCCACCAGTTACATCATAGGTATTAAAATCATCTTCCACTATATCGGCATTGTCATAGCTGCCACTCCAGCTGGTTCCGTAAACATTATCGACATAGCCACCATCGCTTGACGTGTAACCCACAAGACGCATGCTAAAGGAATCGCTTATGGGTATATTTACGTATCCGTTGACATCAAAGCTGGTATCACCACCNTTAATGCTGCCAAAAGAAGTCTCAACNGAACCATAAAAACCAGTGTGATCAGGTTTATTGGTGATCATTCGAANTGTGCCGGNTTGCGAAGTNGAGCCGAACAAGGTGCCTTGTGGTCCTGGTAATGCTTCAATACGTTCAATATCAATGGCNCGNACGCTCACCTGNTGTGANCTGGTAGTCATCGGTTGTTCATCGAGGTAAAGGGCGACNGNGCTGTCGACATACCAAGTATAGGCATCCTGTGTNANTCCNCGCATGACCAAGTCATTTCGCCCAGGTACTTCGGCTGTTAAAACGACACTGGGNAAGGCCTTNACGNAGTCCGCCATGCTCTTGATACCCATTTTATCAATATCTTCATTCGATAAGGCCATGATGCTCTGGCTTACTTCTTGCAAATNAAGTTCACGCTTGGTTGCNGTAACTATGATCTCTTCAAGGGCGACTGCTGTNGATTCTTGTGACATAGCAGTTTGTGTGAAAGGGACCGTTAAAGCACTGGCTACTGCAGCGGCTACTAGGGTATTGGGCTTTGATTTCAGTGTGGTCATTAAATCGTACTCCTTAATTAATCTTCCATATCAGTTGGATTCATTAAGTCATGGTGCATGCGCCCTGTTTTCTTGTCAAGCATAAGAATTAACTTTAGAAAGCATCATTAAGAAAGTATATAAGCAATAATCAGAAATATTCATGAAGGCTAGATTATAATTAGTCTGTAACATTTCCTTTGGTATAACTAACCGATGACTGCTGAAAAAGAAGTAATTAAAGATGGTATCCATGAGTATTACTATAAAAATGAATACTCACATCAGTTGAAGTGGAGAGGAAATTACAAAGACGGACTTAAAGATGGATTGGTAGAAATCTTCCACTGGGAGAAAGGTCAATTAATAAGAAGAGAGAATTGGAAGCAAGGGAGAGAAGACGGTGTTTGGGAAGAATTTAACAAAGAAACTGGTCAATTAACAAATAGAGGAAATTTTGTAGATGGAAAACAACAAGATTTCGAGTGGTTTAATGAAACTGGTCAATTAGAAATTAGAGGGTACTTTAAAGACGACGAACAAGACGGTCTCTGGGAATATTTTGCTGAAAACGGTCAAATAGCATATCAAGGAACATTCAAGAACGGTAAAGAAGATGGTCTTTGGGAGGGTTATTACGAAAACGGTCAATTATTGTATACAGGAAACATGAAAAATGGAGAAGCAGACGGTCTTTTTGAGTGGTTCCATGAAAACGGTCAACTACAAAGAAGAGGAGAGCATAAAAACGGAAAACTAGACGGTCTCTGGGAGTATTTTGATAGAGACGGAAATCTAACTGAAACCATAGAATTTAAAAATGGATTAAAAAAACGATAAACGTTTATTCATTCTAATTATTATTGCTTACGTTTGGCAAAATGCGACTGGATGAGAAATGATAACCCCATTCCAACAACTAAAATCGCAACGGATATCTTTCCACGATGAGCGGTTTCACTTGTCCAGATTTCACCGTATTCAAACCAGTAAAGTACATACATAGAAATCAGCCAAGGCGTAAAGGCAATAGCGATTTCAAGTACGTGACGAGTCCGTATTTTCAAGGAATTTAACATGTTAAAAAAATACTACCATGAAATGCAGCCATCGTATACGATGAGACGATGAGTTCAAGTTCTCTGGGTAAGCAAATGATAGGAATATATGAGTATTGACCTGAAGGTAGTAATGAAAAACAAAGCCATTAACCAGTGGAGATTGTTCTGGCTTATCTCTATTCCAATGTCCATTGTTATAGTCATCGCCATGATCGGGGCCGATATGTCCACCGGGGCTGGTGTATCGACAATGATCGGCTTTTCCGTACGCTGGGCAGTGCCTTTCATATTCCTAGTAGTCGCTGCATCTTCTTTGCAGACACTGTTTCCTGGGCCGTTTCCAATGTGGTTGCTGCGTAACCGTAAATATATTGGGATATGCTTTGCAGTCGCAATGGCGTGGCAAGGCTTGTTCATTTTTATAATGTCGTATTTTTTCCGGGAGTACTACTTCGCAGACGTCTATTTTTTCCGCGATGAGCTTGAAGGGAGCATCGGCTATATCTTCCTTCCAGCCATGGTACTGACATCATTTGAATTTGGCCGCAAGCACTTAAGTTCAAAGCAGTGGAAGTTGCTGCACAAGAGCGGTATCTATTTCCTCTGGGCCTATCCCTTTAGCACCTATTGGTGGAGCTTTTCCTACTACTATGGAAATCCGGAACCGCTTGACTATGTATACTACTCGTTTGGATTCCTCGCATTCGCACTGAGAATTGCGGCCTGGGGCAAGCGGCGTCAGCAAGCGATACAAAGCGGTACGCCTGTCGTATTCAAGGTATTGGGCAGCGCCATTATCGCCTTCGGTCTTTTTGTATTCGCTTCCGGTCGTTATTGGCGAGAGCCTGTTACTGCTTTTCTGACCACACCGAAGTGGTCTGCGGATCTTGAACTGTGGCTGCCGTTTTGGCCTTATGAACCTTTTTTATCACTCTTCATCATCGGGCTGGGGACCATGCTGGTAACCAAGAATAGGGCTTAATGTGGATGGATTATAGGAAAGAATAATACTTTAACTAATCCTAAAATCATTCAATCCCGATCTTGAGTTCTAGCAGATCACTGTAAGTATTTGCTATACCAATCCAGATATCTTTTAAGAACATCTTCGTTATAGCTGGGAGTGGAAAAGGAGTGATTTTCATCAGGATAAATAATTAATTGTGTGGGAATGTTTAATTGTTTTAAGGCTTGGTACATTTGTTCAGAGCCAATCAATGGAACGTTGAAGTCTTTTTCACCCACAAGAAATAAGGTTGGAGTTTTAATATTTCCTGCATTAAAAAAAGGATTGGAAACCCGAAGCCAGTCCTCGGTATGATCCCAAGGGGTTCCTAATTCAAGAATGTATTCTCTGATATAGTGATCATCTCCAAAACCACTCAATAAGTTACTGATGCCCGCACCAGAAGTAGCAGCCTTGAACCTAGAATCTTTTGCAATCACATAGTTTGTTAACATCCCGCCATAACTCCAACCCCCAAGACCCAATCTTTGCGGGTCAATATAGCCTAGTGATATCGCATAATCTGCTAATGCACTGACGTCATCAGCATCAACATTTCCCCAATCGGCAAAAATTATTTTTTGGAAATCCAAGCCTCTGCCTGAACTACCCCTTGGATTCATAGCCATGACTATGTAGTCATTGGCTGCAAAGAGTTGCCAGTCATAACGAAAATGCAAGCCATATTGACCAACAGGACCGCCATGCATTCTAATAATAAGTGGGTATTTTTTTGAAGGATCAAAATCATGAGGTTTGACCATCATTCCAAATATTTCTTCCCCATCATCAGTTTTAAATGAAATCGTTTCAGTTGGTGAGATAATTTTTTTCGATAAAAATTCTGAATTCTGATGAGACTTTTGTTGGAGATTCTTCCCATCAAAGAAAAATATTTCATCAGGTGT
>PBTS01000070.1:0-18368 GCA_002729175.1 Fidelibacterota bacterium | reverse complement strand
TTTATTCTCGATGAGATGCACTATGCGCTTCACAAGAGTGAAGGTCTTGCCAGTGCCTGCACCGGCCATGATCATGAGAGGAGAAGGAGAATGTTCTATGGCCTGACGCTGCTGGAAGGTTGGATGATTACTCACGTCAAAAGTTACAGACACAGTCCCGTAGAAGGAATGTCAATAATGAATTTTCAGATTGATATTCAGCAGGTTGAGAGATAATTTCCCAGCAGGGGATTTATTCTTGCCTCGGTATACTTTAAATATAAATGGTCGGGACCGGAAGGTGTCGGTGGATGAAGATACTCCCTTGCTCTGGGTTCTTCGCGATGAGCTTGGTCTGACCGGAACGAAGTTTGGATGTGGACGGGGACTGTGCGGTTCGTGTACGGTTCATATGAATGGTGAACCCACCCGCTCATGCATGACCAGTGTCGAATATGTTGAAGGAAACGATATCACCACCATCGAAGGCCTTTCGCAAGATGTAACTCATATCGTTCAGAAAGCGTGGATTGCGGAAGAAGTTCCTCAGTGTGGCTATTGTCAATCCGGACAAGTCATGACCGCCGCCGCATTACTTGAACGTAACCCCAACCCTTCCGATCAGGATATTGATATGGGGATGAAAATGAATCTTTGCCGTTGTGGAACTTATCAGCGAATCAAGAAAGCTATACACCGGGCTGCAGATGAGATGAAATGAGCAACTCAGTATCCAGAAGAGATTTTCTCAAAGTGACATCATCAGCAGGTGCCGGACTGATGATGAGTGTTTACCTTCCTGGAAAACCCCGTTTCAAATCTGCAGCCTCGGACAGTTTTGAACCTAACGTCTGGATCAAAATTTCACCGGATAATAAGGTTATCATCACCCTAGCGAAGTCAGAGATGGGCCAGGGAGTCAAGACAGCTTTGCCCATGATTGTGGCTGACGAATTAGATGCAGACTGGCAAAATGTAGAAGTGGTTCAGGCTGATGCCCACCCTGATAAATACGGCGGTATGATGACGGTTGGAAGCAGAAGTGTAAGAGGCGGTGCCTGGATGCGACTACGGGAAACAGGGGCCACTGCCCGTGAGATGCTTGTCTCCGCTGCCGCAAAACGATGGGGGGTTGACTCGGCATCCTGCCGGACAGAAAACAGCTCTGTTTATCACGATGCATCGAACAGGACTCTGACATACGGCAATCTCATATCAGATGCATCAGGGCAAAAAGTCCCCAAGAAACCACAGCTGAAAGACCCTTCCCAGTTTAAGTACATTGGCAAATCCATACCTCAGATAGATACACCGGACAAGGTAAGCGGGAAAACTGTTTTTGGACTGGATGTGCGGCTCCCAGACATGCTTTATGCAACCGTCGTTCATCCGCCGGTTTTCGGCGCTTCCGTAAAGAGTTTTGATGATCGGGAAGCAATAAAAGTCGCCGGTGTAAAGAAAGTGTTTCAGGTCTCTCTGGGTGTGGCGGTGGTGGCCAAAAGTACATGGGCCGCCTTCAAGGGTGCCAGGGCACTCCAGATCAAATGGGACAACGGTAATTTTTCCATGGATACAAAGGACATTTCAAAAAGCTTCCGGGACTTGGCCAAAAAAAGGGGTGTAGTAGCCCGAAATGACGGGAATACAGAAAAGGCCATGAAGAAAGTTGACAGACATCTGGAAGCGGTCTATGAGGTACCCTATCTGGCTCACGCCACTATGGAGCCCATGAACTGCACGGCCCATGTAAAGCAGGGTCGCTGCGAACTATGGGTTCCCACACAGAATCCCCAGGGATCCCAGCGGACGGCCGCCCAGCTCACTGGTTTTTCCAATGATCAGGTCACAGTTCACGTGACCCAGTTGGGGTGCGGCTTTGGCCGGAGAAGCAGAACAGATTTTATCCAGGATGCCGTTGAAACAGCCATGAAGGTCGACGCTCCTGTGCAGGTCGTCTGGACAAGAGAAGAGGATATGCAGCACGATTACTACCGGCCTGCCACTTACAATATTTTAGAAGCAGGACTCGATAAAGCGGGTGAACCTGTAGCTTGGAATCACCGTGTGGTGGCACCACCCATCGGCAGAAGGGGAGGCCCCAACAGCTTGGATCGTTCTTCTGTTAACGGTGCATCCAACCTGCCCTACGATATCTCCAATATCTTTGTGGACTATTGCAGATCCGATATTCCCGTTCCCGTTGGTCACTGGCGCTCGGTAGGTCCTTCACAGAATACGTTTATTACGGAAAGTTTTATCGATGAAGTCGCCTTTGCTGCTGGAAAAGATCCGTTTGAATACAGAAGAAAACTGCTGAAAAACCAGCCAAGACTCCGAAATGTTCTGGAACTGGCCGCTGAAAAATCTAGTTGGGGGGGGAAACTTCCCAAAGGCCTCGCAAGGGGAATAGCCATAGTGGAAGATAAGGGAAGCATTTGTGCACAGGTTGCAGAAATCTCTATTGAAAAGAGTCAAGTGAAAGTTCACCGTGTCACCTGTGCTCTTGATTGTGGTCAGGTAATTCATCCTGGAATTGTAAAATCACAAACTGTCGGCTCTGTGGTGTATGGACTGTCCGCTGCCCTCTATGGCGAGATCACCATCAAAAAGGGGAAGGTAACCCAGAACAATTTTGACGACTATCCTCTCCTTGGTATTCATGAAATGCCTAAGGTAGATGTTCACCTGGTAGACAGCAATGAAGAGCCAGGTGGGGCAGGTGAGCCGGCCGTACCACCTGCAGCTCCCGCTGTTACAAATGCAATCTTCGCTCTCACTGGACAAAGGATACGGAGTCTGCCAGTTTCCCTTAACGGGATGAGAACTATGTAGTCCAGAAAAACCTCTTTTTCCTTGGAAGAGGTGGCTTTAGGCAGTCCTTTTTGCTTTATTGTAAACCTGATCCTAATTACAACTGTTCTTACTATCCGTTGGAAATGGGTGAAATTTCTTTTTAACCTTTTACCTTATTGCTCCATCAAAGGAGCAAATGATAGATGAAGGACGGCGACCTTGTAATACGGTTTCAAAATGGAGAAGAACAGGCATTTGATGAGCTGGTTAGAAAACATTACCCTACAACACTCAACTTACTCGTCCGCCTTGCCGGGAACAGAATGGACGCCGATGACCTTTGCCAGGAGACGTTTATTCGCGCCTACCGCAGTCTCAGGAAATTCAAGGCTAAATCGCAGTTTTCAACATGGCTTTACCGAATCGCTGTTAATGTGGCCAACACTCACCACAGAAAGGAAAAAACGAGGCAGTTTCTCTCATTTGGCCACGACCCGGAAGCCATTGCTGCTGCTGATCCTATTGAACCCCGTAAATTGGATCCGGAGATGTGGGATGCTATTAACAGCTTGCCACAGAAACAAAAAATGGTATTAACATTGAGAATATTTCAGGAACTTCCCTTTAAAGTGGTTGCCAGCATTTTGAATATGAGTGAAAACAGTGCAAAGGTGAATTATCACCACGCCATTGAGCGACTTAAGGAAAGATTAGGAGAAAAAGAGTAATGTCGATCGAGAGACGGATCAATTCCCTGAAGGGTCGTTCTCATGAATCGGGTGATGCCGAATCTTTCCTAACTAATCTGAAAGGTGAGATAATTCAACGGGACCGCCGCCGGCAGAACATTATAAATTCTGTTTCCGGTCTGATCGTGGCACTGGCTATGGGGGTAGGAATATATATCAACAATCCCACTGTCGATTCAACCTTTGCCACAGTAGATGTGTCTGAGATAATTATTGATCTGAGTGACCAGCCGGACTCAATCACCGTTTTTGATGATGAAGAATTCATTGTAGCATCAATGGATTATCTCATTGGTGGTACAGAATTGATAAGTACCGGTTGGTCAATTATTGAAGATCTTTCACTGTATAATTACCTGGAAACAGGAGCAAAGATATCTCAGGAGGAACGGTCATGAAAAGAACCATAATAGCATTTATAACCCTCAGTTGTTTGCTGACAGCCCAGCCCCGACCTGGAAGTCCTCCTCCCATGACACCTCTCCAGGATCATCGTCGCGGGAATCGGCTGGAAATGATGAAAATGTGGCAGCTTACGGAAAGGTTGGCGCTGACTGAAGAACAGGCCAGTAAATTTTTTCCGAGGTACAATGCCCTAGAGAAGGAGCTTAGAGAACTTGGTACGGAGCAGCGGGAGCTACTTGGTGAAATGAGAAAAATGATGGGTGAGGACAAGGAGGTCACTGATAAGGATCTGAAAAGAATTACCAAAAAGGTGTCCGAACTGGAGCAGCAGAAAATTGATAGAAAACAGGATTTTTTTGAAGACCTGGATGACTTTCTTTCCCCAGGCCAGCGTGCCAAGTACTACGGTTTTGAACTGTGGTTTAAGGATGAACTCCGCCGGGGATTGCGAGAAAGGGGGAAAATGGGGCCGCCTAAAAAACCTGGTGACTGGAAAAAAGATATGAAGCGACAAAAGAAGTGGAATGAGCCTCGCCGCTGGTAAGAGTTGAATAGATTAATACAATCTTTATTTTAGAGGGAGAAAAACGGAACGAGATGTTCCAAAACTCAGAAATTGAAGATGGCCCTAGAATATTTACTGCTTTTAACAGCAATACATTAAATTTCACAGTAGTAAAAGAGAGATAATGATTAACCTAGTAAACTCGAGATTATGAAAAGGAAATCAAGTGCGTAGGATAGTAATAATAGTGTCAATTCTCTGTTTCACAGTTTTATCAGCTCAGCCCCATGGTCGACGAGGTATGCAGCGCCAGCAGATGAAGGATGCACCTAAAATAGGCGTCGTTTATGGAACAGTTGTGGATTCCGCATCGGGTCTTCCGGTCCCTTATGCGTCCGTTTATGTCATCAGTCAGCGGGGCGGAACCATTGTTACAGGCGGCATTACCAAAGAGACAGGTGAATTTCACATCACAGAAATTCCGTTGGGGCGGTATATGATTGTTGTGGAATATATTGGTTACGGCAAAAAAGAGCTGGGTCCCCTCACCTTTTTACCCTTTGGGGATAACAAGACCACTCACGACCTGGAGACCATTCCAATGGTTCAGAAAGTTTTGGAGATGGGGGAAGTTCAGGTGATGGGTGAACGCCCCATGTTTATCCAGACTGCCCAGAAGCGGGTCTTTTCTGCGGAAGAAAATACCCTCTCAACAGGAGGATCGGCCATTGATGTTCTGCGCCAGGNTCCCGGTGTAGAAGTGGACATGGATGACAATGTGAGCCTACGGGGGAGTTCCCAGGTGAACCTCATGATTGACGGAAAACCGTCCACCATTGCCGGCGGTGATGTNAAATCGCTTTTGCGGAGCATTCCAGCTGCCAACATTGCCGACGTAGAAGTGATGACCAATCCCGGTGCCAAGTATGATCCNGAAGGGATGGCCGGTATCATTAACATNGTTTTGAANGAAAACAAGTTTGCCGGNCTGAACGGCAATTTTAATTCCAGTGCTGATTCCAGGGGTGGNAAAAATATTTCCGGNCAGGTTAACTGGCGTACCATCACTTTCAATACCTTTGCAAATGTGGGCGTTCGGCAAAGTNTCCGNCAGTTCTCAGGNNANTCTTACCGCATTTTTCAGTTNGATTCCTATAANANTATACTCGACCANAATAATGAGGGTGACCGAAACGGGGANAACCTGTTTCTGAAAACNGGGTTTGAATATTTCATTGATCCCATGCAATCNGTGGCCTTTNCTGCCACTCTTAACGGCGGTGATGGNNTTAATGATAATCTGACNACTACTNNAGAAAGCGGNCTTTTTGATTCTGAATATTACCGAGATACGGACGGTCTCNGTGACAGGGGTGGNTACGATATNAACTTTAATTATGACAAGAAATTCAAGAANCCTAAACAGAAGCTTACTTCATTTNTTCGTTACTCTTCAGGGGGGAGTGACGGCTCCAGTGAATACTGGACAACACCTCAGTCCGGTTTTGAGGAAGTTGTAGANCCAAACANNGCAAAAAATGGAAATGAAGGAGNNGATACNAACTTNGATCTNAAAACTGATTATGTTCANCCTTTTGAAAACGGNAATNTTNTGGAAGTCGGTTTTAACAGCAGGTTGCGAACGCGGGACGANAGTCAACTGGCCTACATTTTTGATGATGGNAACNGAATCTTCGTTGATGACAGCCTCTACACNAATCAATTTCTCTACGACGAGAATATAAANGCNGCCTANGTCCAGTANACNACGNCNATAGGTATTGTGGGCATGACCCTGGGGGGTCGGTATGAAAATGTATCCATGAACTCAGANCTGGTAAATACCCANGAAAAATTTGAAANCCCCTACAACAGTTTTTTCCCNAGTCTTTCCCTCTCAGCCGGTGCACCNCAGCTTTTGCAAGTTCAGGCCAGCTATTCCAAGCGGGTAAACCGTCCCCGCTCCCGGCAGCTGAACCCTTTTACCACCCGNCAGGATATGCAAAANATGCGNGCGGGNAATCCCTTCCTGAANCCGGAATACATTGATTCTTACGAGATTAATATTGGCCGTTTCTCAAGAGGTTTTTCAGTAACNGTGGGTCCTTATTACCGTTATACCANGGATAAGATCGAGCGNTACAAAGAGGTTACAGANNGNGGTGTGTCCATTGCCACTTATGAGAATATCAGTGAANAGGAAAGCAAAGGGTTGGAATATACTTTAATTGGTTCTTTGGGTATGAAATATAGGCTCATGTTGAATGGAAGTGTCTACTGGGATGAAATCAATACAGACATTTTCGGGGAAGATTACAACAGGACTGCAAAGGGCCAGCGGTACAGTATTAACACAACCTGGAACATGAACCCGACGACGGAAATGATGTTCTTCATGTTTTATATGCCAGCGCGGGATATTCCTATCGGCAAAATGGGGTCCATGTCTTTCTCCGCCGTGTCGTTGAAAAAGAAGTTCCTTGATGAGAAACTGAATGTTTCAGTTCGGATGGGAGACCCATTTAACCTGACAGGATTCCATTTCGAAACTTGGGGTGAAAACTGGTCCCAAGAGGCCAACAGAGACTTTTTTAGTCGAACCTTTACTCTCTCTTTGGAATATCGCTTTGGAAAGATGGAAGACCGGAGCCGTTTCAGCCGGCAGGGAATGGAAAACGGCAACAGGGACGACTTCGAGATTTATTAAGGTCGGTATTCCCTCTGTTATTTTTCGCCTGAACAGTTTCCTAACGGCCTCATCTCTTTCTAAATTAATCTTATCATGAGCGATTTTTCGGCTGTGCTTGAGCGTTGGGAGCCGGTTATAGGCCTTGAGGTTCACGCTCAGCTCTCCACACAGACAAAAATGTTTTGCGGTTGCCGTAACAGTTATGGTGCTCCGCCCAACAGTCATACATGCCCAACCTGCCTTGGACTTCCTGGCGCTCTGCCTGTAGCTAATGANCAAGCTGTAGATTTTGCCTTGCGGTTGGGTNTNGCGGTGGGGAGTGAAATCACACAACTTTCACGCTTCGCAAGAAAAAATTATTTTTACCCGGACCTCACCAAAGGTTATCAAATATCACAATACGACGAACCTCTTTGTGTTGGTGGGCAGGTGACTATTCGTTGGGGAGACGAGATAAAAGATATAGCCTTAACCCGTATTCATATGGAGGAGGATGCAGGCAAATCCATCCATGCTGAGAACGGANNTGGCACCAAAGTCGACTTTAACCGATGCGGTGTTCCTTTGGTGGAAATTGTATCAGAACCAGTAATTCGATCTCCNGAAGAAGCAAGGGCTTACCTAGTTCGACTTAAACAGATACTTGAATATCTTAATATCTGTGATTGCAACATGGAAGAGGGGAATCTCCGATGTGATGCCAACATCTCTGTCCGGCCCTTNGGTGAGAGTAAGTTTGGNGTAAAAACAGAGATGAAAAATATGAATTCATTCCGAGGTGTAGANCGGGGGNTGNCCAGCGAAATTGTGCGTCAGGCTCAGGTGCTTGATGAAGGGGGAGAAGTGGANCAGGTTACACTTCTTTGGAATGAAGCNGAACAAANAGCAGAAGTAATGCGTTCTAAAGAAGAGGCACATGACTATCGTTATTTTCCCGATCCCGACNTGGTACCCCTTTCTGTGAGTGATGANAGTTTGCACTCNATCCGTTCATCGCTTGTGGAGATGCCTTATGAGAGAGAGGAACGTTTNGTTAATCAGTACGGTCTCCGGCTGGAGGATGCATTGGTTCTCACTTCTGAAAAATTGCTGGCTGACTACTTTGAGGAGACNGTCTCAGCCGGAGCCGAACCGGCGGANGCTACCAAATGGATAATGGNGGAANTGCTCAGTATCATNAAAGATGGAGGGATGTCTGTATCGTCGTTTCCCGTTACNCCTGATCAATTTGCCGGGCTGTTGAATTCTGTAAAGAANGGTACTGTCAATGTTGCTACNGGAAAAGATATCTTGCGGAAAATGGTGAAGAGTGATCTGACAGCGGCTGAAATAATCAAAAAGGAAGGTCTTGNTCAAGTGTCTGATGAAAGTGCNCTCAGTGAAGCGGTGGCTCAGGTGGTGGCCAATAACCCTGATGAACTGGNNAGATACAGAGAAGGGAAAAAAGCGCTATTCGGTTTTTTCATGGGTGAGGTGATGAANGTTACTGGTGGCAAGTCCGATCCTAAAGTGGTGAAAAAACTGCTTACCTCCTCTCTGGAGTCTGACTAATTTGACGGAACTTGCCATCCTGNACGGAGTAANAAATGAGTTATGTGCTATTTCGATCACTGCAAATNTTGGCNCTCCTTTCAGTGCTTTCGGGACTCTATATCGGTGTACGTGATCGAAANCTCATACTCGAAGTNCAGGCNCTTNCCGGTGGAGCAGCACTTTTTTACGTCGCATACTGGGCGAATGAGCGNTGGGGAAANCAATAATCANAATTTGTTTNTACATTATACCAACACTTAATTAGGAATCGGGAGGAAAATAACATGGCAATCTGGGATAATATCAAAAAGAATATAAAAGAGGTTGGGAGTGCTGCCGCTGAGAAAGCTGAGGAACTGGGTAAAGTTGCTGCCACCAAGACCGAAGAGTTGACTAAAGTCGGTAAGGCAAAACTGGAAATCCATCAGCTGGAACGGGATATGGACAAATGTTTTGCTGGTCTTGGCCGCTACGTTTTTGATTCTACGGAAAGTGAGAATGTCTCCAACTTTACCGGAAACGATAAGTTTTTGAAGTTTGTAGGGGAGGCAAAGGATATTAAGGAAAGGATTGCCAATAAGGAAGAGCGCCTTGAGGAGATCAAGGATGAATACAGTTCAAGTAAGGAGGAAGAGGAGACTACCGAATCTTCAGACTAGTTTGACGGTTTAGGTCAGGGTTTCCGTCTGGCTTTTGGTTTCTAAGAAAACAAGTGACTCTCTCGGTCATTCCCTCGCTGTTTATTTCAGCGAGATAGAGAATACTGAGCCCTTGGATCCCGAGGAAGAGATCAGGCTAGCTAAGCTTGTTCGGAAAGGGGATAAAGAGGCGCTCAACAAACTGATTAACGCCAACTTGAAGTTTGTTGTGTCCGTGGCGAACAAATACCGCGTTACGGGGATTCCTCTGGAAGATCTCATAAATGAGGGCAATATCGGTCTCATCAAAGCGGCTTACCGCTTTGACGAAACGCGGGGTTTTAAGTTTATATCCTACGCCGTCTGGTGGATAAGACAGTCCATCCTTCAATTTATTGCGGATCAAGGGAGAGTGGTGCGTATACCGGCGAATGTAGCCAATGCCGTAACCAAGATGAAAAGACGGACCGAAGAGTTAGAGCATTCACTGGAGAGGATGCCCACAATAGGGGAACTGGCTGAAGTGATGGAGATAACGAAACAGGAAGCTGAAGAACTTGTGCAGTTCAATACTAGAAGCCTCTCTACTGACCAGCCCGTGGGGGATGATGAAAAGAAATCATTGCGCGATCTCCTAAAATCGGAAGATAGCCGTCCCGAGGCCCAGATCATGAAGGAGTCGCTCACTGAAGAGATCAAGCGGGTGCTGAATACAATCCCGGAGCGGGAGGCGATGATTATTGAATACTATTTTGGAATTGACCTAGACCGTCCTCTGACGCTCGAAGAAATTGGAGACCAGTTGAGACTTACCCGGGAGAGAGTCAGGCAATTGAAAGAACGTGCTATAAAACGGCTCCAGCACGCAACCAGGGCCCATCTGCTTCGGGCATTCTTGGGCTGATTTTCTTTGGATAATTAGTCTGATATCATAAGATTCGCCTGAGACTACCTCGAATATCATGTCTTTATTTAGTGGAAAGGGGAACACACGCGGCGGGATGCGCTTTGTCGTTATTAGAGATGATAACGATGTAAATGTACACCAATGGTCGCTTTCACAGAGTACAGTGATTATTATATCTGTGATTGCCATTGTTCTCTCAGCTTCAGCTCTTTTCTTTACAACTGAATTTCTGACCCGGTATCTTTACCAGGCGAAACTTCAGGAGGTGCGGGAAAAAAATCAGTCTCTCGTCACTGTTCTCACAGACTTGCAAACCAGTCTTGATCAAATGCAACAAGATATGGAGGAACTGGAAGAAAAAGACCAAGCCTTAAGAACTTATGCCAATCTGCCTCTAATCGATCAGGATATTCGCCGGGTTGGTGTAGGAGGATATACCGCGAATCAAACCTCAAATCTTGAGACACTGATTCCGGGTATTGATGCGAAAATATCAGATATTGAAATGAATATCAGCGAATTACGCCGAAAGGTCCGTCTTGAGAAAGAGAGCTACACAACTATCTACAATACTATCAAGGATAATTCACAGCGTCTCTCATCAATCCCGTCTATCCGGCCCATTGAGGGTGGGTATTTGAATACAGGTATGGGTTACAGAAACGATCCTTTTTCCGGAGAAATGCGATTCCACCATGGGCTGGATATTTCTGCTAATAAAGGAACGCCCATCTACGCTACCGCCGACGGGAAAGTTGTCTCAGCCGGTAAGCTGGGCAATTATGGCAAAACTATAAAAATAAATAACAGTCACGGTTATCGTACCTTTTTTGCTCATTTGGACAAGATACTGGTGAAGCGCGGTCAGGATATTAAGCGGGGAGATCTGATTGGTCAAGTAGGGAACACAGGAAGATCCACTGCTAGTCATCTTCACTACGAAGTGCATTATTTCGGGACACCCCAGGATCCCGAACACTATTTTTTAGCCCGTAATCTCAAATAAAATAAGAGTCATCTCGCGGAACGAGGTTCTTGACTCTCTTTCAGACGGGGGAGTAACTTTACCTAAATGAAGCGATATTATATGGAGACCTATGGCTGCCAGATGAATGTGGCAGATTCTGAACTTGTGGCCGGCATGATGGAGAAGAGCGGTTTCGCCGAATCAGACTCCGAGTCCGGTGCCGATGCTGTTTTTCTCAATACATGTGCAATTCGGGAGCATGCTGAGGACAAGATACATTCCCGCCTGGGAAAGCTCAGAATGCTTAAGAGCGAAAATCCGGGAATGGTAATCGGCATTATGGGCTGTATGGCTCAGCACGTGAAGGATAACATTCTTCAAAATAAACCATATGTAGATTTTGTGTTGGGCCCGGACTCATACCGCCGGATACCTGAACTTCTTCGCCGCCATGAAGAGACCAGTGCTTCCGTTGTTGACACGCGTCTCTCTCGGTTTGAAGTGTATGAAAATCTCTATCCTTCCCGCCAGGAAGGGATCAATGCGTGGATCTCCATCATGCGGGGATGTGACAAGTTCTGTACATTCTGCATCGTCCCCTTCACCCGGGGACGAGAGAGGAGCCGTCCTGTGGAGAGTATTGTGGAAGAGGTCCGGCAGGCGGTGGATCACGGTTTTGTAGAGATTACACTTCTTGGTCAGAATGTGAACTCCTACCGACACAGCGATGCCCGTTTCCCGGAACTCCTTGATGCTGTTGCCCAGGTTCCTGGTGTGATGAGAATCCGCTTCACATCCCCTCATCCGGAGGATGTTGATGACGATATGCTTTTTGTCATTCGGGATCACGCCAACATCTGCAATTCAGTCCACCTTCCGCTACAGGCCGGTGCTGACAGAATTCTGCAAAGAATGAATCGAACCTACACCCAGGCTCAATTTCTCTCTTTGACGGAGCGGATCCGGAACATTCTGCAAGGTTGCGGCATATCTACAGATATTATTGCAGGCTTCCCCGGTGAGACGGAGGAAGAATTCGATGAGACGTTAGCTGTCATGGAAAAAGTAAAATTCGATTCGGCATTTACTTTCAAGTATTCTTCAAGACCCGGTACCAAAGCCGCCGAATACAGCGATCATATTTCTGAAGAAGTGAAAGAGGTCCGTTTGGCAAAACTTCTCGATCTTCAACATGAACATACGCTCTTCAGAAACAGGCAGGAGATCGGGAAAACGGTGAATGTGCTCGTTGAGAAGGAAAGCAAGAAGTCTTCAAGCGAATGGGCCGGAAGAACCGATAACAACAAATGGGTCATCTTTCCCAAAGGCTCAGCTGAGATATGTGATTTTGTGGATGTTACAATCATTGATGCCCGGGGCGTCTCTCTGTTCGGAGAAATTATTCAAGTAGGAAAAAAATCTCATGCGGTTGTTTAAGGCTCTATTGAGTATTGTGGTACTTTTGGGGCTTCTCATGGTTTTGGTGAAGAATACCGAACCGGTAGCTATTGATCTTCTTGTGAGGCAATTTGAGAATGTTCCTGTTGCCGTTGTTATTCTTATAACTGTTGGTGTGGGCATTTTTATCGGTTATGCCTTGGCTTTATCCGTGATCATGACAAGCAAGGCTGAGGCACGTCTGCTGAGAAACGAAAACAAGAAAGTGTCAGACGAAATCAACTCCCTCAGGAACATTGCTGTTGATGAGGGGGTCTACGATGATGACGACGAGGAAGAATAGTGGATTTGCTAGGCAGACTTTTCCGCCGGAAAAAAGATTCACAATTTCTTTATACAGAAGCTCTGGAGTGTCTTCTTCAGGGTGAGACTAACGACGCATTCACCAAACTACGGGAACTTGTCCGGGAAGATACTGAGAATGTCCAGGCCTACCTGAAACTGGGGGACATCTTCCGGGAACGGTCCCAGACCGACCAGGCCATTAAGATTCATCAATCTCTTACTTTCCGGAGGCGGCTCTCATCTGCCGTGAAGAGGGAAATCTACGCCAGCTTGGCCAGGGACTATTCAGCATCGGGGCGGTACGACAGATCTGAGGAACATGCTAGCCGTGTCTTGAAGTTGGACAAGAAAAACCGGTGGGCTCTCGAATTTCTGATTGACATCAGTGAAAAGCAGAAAAAGTGGGAGAAAGCTTCAAAATATTTGCGCCGCTTGGAAAAAGTGACTCGTGAAGAAAGGCCCAATAGGCACGCTTTTTACTTCCTGATGCAAGGGCGGGATAGGGAAGAGGACGGCTTGTTTCAGGAAGCAAAAGGTTTTTATAATAAGGCTATATCGGCAGACGATTCATTTGCTGATGCATATCTCTACCTTGGGAATCTTGCCGAGGATGAGGGGAACCTTGATGAGGCTGTTGCACAGTGGACAACATTTGCGGAAAAATCAGCAGGAGGTGGCAGACAGATTTACGGTAGACTGGAAAAGGCCCTCTTTGAACTAGGAAGGTTTGGTGAGACAGAGGAGTTCTACCGTGAACTGAGTGAAAAAGATTCCAGTAATATGGATGCATTTTCCGGGCTCATCAATGTGCTGGCGGCGAAGGGTGAGTTTGATGAGGGCATTGCAATTGTAGATGATCTTACGAACCGAAATGGTCAGTCCGTAAGAATTCGCCTGGCGCGGCTGAAGCTGGAACTCCGGAAACGACAGGAGGATGAACTGTCCAACGAAGTGGACGAAATTGTCTCCCTCATGCACGGGGGACGCTGATGTAGTCATGATCAGGCCTTTTTCAATTATGCTCTCTTTTTCTTTGTTGGTCATGCCGGTATGGTCACAGGATTTTTCCGATCTGTTTCGAGAAATAGAGTCGGGCCACTTGGATGCTGTGAGAGCTCGCATTCCTCAGCTGATGGAGCAATATCCCGGCAACGATACTGTTATTTTTCTATCGGCCCTTGTGAAGGAACGGGCGGAAGAAGCTGTCATTACCTATAAATCTCTTATCCAGAACTATCCCGATTCACCCTTTGCTGATGATGCTATCGCAAAGGTAGGTGAATATCTCTACGCCCGGGGACTTTATACGCAATCCAGCAGAGAGTTGGCTAGGCTACCTAGAGTCTATCCCAATTCTGAGCATCTTCAGCGGGTCATCGATCTTCAGATCAATTCTCTCTTGGCCATTGGTGAAACTGACAGTGCGAAATACTATATTCAGAGTTATGGGGCGAGATTTCCCTCTCACGATTTCAACTACGATTTTTCTTCTGAACGGCCATTGGCCAGTCGGCCCCTGGGTGACACTGCACCTTCACCGCTTTCTGAAGGGATGAAACGGGCCGGTGCTTCTCCGGCGGTTTCAGTGCCACAGCGCTCTCAGACTGCCAGTGAACCTGCTGTCTCAAATTCAAAGGCCAACGAGCCACAGCCCGGGAGAAAGCTGCCTCCACCGGAAAACATGGCACCGCCACCGCCTCCAAGACCGTTTGTGGTTCAGGTTGGGGCCTTCGGCGCACGGCAAAATGCTCTTCGGCAGGTTCAGCGACTCCAGCAGAGCGGATATGACGCTGAGGTGTGGCCTGTGACGGTGAAGGGAAAAAGTCTATATGCGGTTCAGGTGATCCGTTTCGGCAATCGGACAGAAGCGGAGTCCGCCGGAAAAAAATTGAAAAAAGATTTGGGCTTTAATTATTTGGTGGTCAGACGCCCGGAGTAGCTCTGTTTGTGATTAGATGACCACGATAGCCATTATCTAAATTATCTAATCCACTTAAAAATGGGAATGATTGCGTGGCTGGTGCCCGCCACGGTCTTCAAAACCGTCGTCCCGCCGGAGAGGTGGGAGGTGAGTTCGATTCTCACACGTTCCCGCTAATGGTTAGGTAACCTACCTTACTTCTATTCTACCGTAGCAGATACGGGCTCCAGTTGTTTACTGGTAAGGCGGGAATTCAGAGGATTAAGTCTTTGAGTCAGTTCCCCGTCTAGCGCCTCCAAGTGCCCGTCCAGTTCGGCTGACAGTTCACCGAAAACCTTGTAAGCACCATCCGTCGGTTTAGCATCACCGTTCTCCACACTTCGGCGGAGAGAGGCGAGGCGGTTATTCAAACGTATTGGGAAGTTCAGAGGATCCTGTCCACTCTCATTTTTTGTCTGATAAAGTGCTTCTTCGATCTTTGTAAGGTTTCCCATAAGGTCGGAGGACATCTTTCTAATCCTCCGGTCATTTGTCTTTTCCAACCGGTCATCGATCTGATCGCGGATGTGACGAATTTGTATGACCGCCTCATTGGCGGCGGAAGTTCTGTCCCTGATTTGTGAGGCGAGCTGGAACTGTTCCCGAAGATCCTGCTCCGTCACACCTTCCAGGCGCGGATCCATTTTTACGTTGAACTTGGCTGATTTTGTTATGCCATTCACGGTTACCCGTGCCTCGTAAGTTCCAGGAGGTGCCTTCGGACCATTTTGAGGCCGGCCGCTCCAGATGATAATCCCCTCAAACATGGTTGCACCTTTGTAACGCAAATTCCATTCCCACCTGTTCAGACCCTTGGCGGTAGTGGGGGGACCGGTGGTGCGAGTCCGGTACCAGGGGTTAACTTCCGTTTCCTTTTTCGCTGTCGAGTCACCTATCACTGAAATCACCAGGTTACCTTCTGAATCATAGATCTCAGTCTTAACCGAATCCACTTCTTCTCCTAGATAGTATTGGAGTGCAGCTGTCTGCGCGCTGCGAACGGCGTCGTGAGGATTGAACAATGTCAGCGATTCCACTGCTGTCCGGTCTGAGTATTCTCTTAGAGGGTCATAGTCGTCCAGAATCCAGAAGCCTCTGCCGTGAGTTCCCAGGACCACATCGGAATTTTTTAGTTGGAGATCCCGGATAGGTGTATCAGGCAAATTGAGCTGGATGGACTGCCAGCTGTCCCCAGCGTCGAATGAGACGTAGACGGCATGCTCCGTGCCGAGAAACAGGAGCCCCTCTTTCACGGAATCTTCCCGGACTGCGCGGGCAAAGTGACCATTCGCAACACCGTTCACAATTTTTGTCCAGGTTTTGCCGTAATCCCGTGTTCGCCAGACATAAGGTGCTCGGTCGTCTACCTGGTACCTGTTTGCAGCCACATAGGCGGTGCCTGGTGTGTGGGAAGATTCTTCAATGATGGAGATCCGGGAGAACTTTGGCATATCGGGCGGGGTGATCTTTGTCCAGGTGTTACCGCCGTCCCGGGTGATATGCATCAGTCCGTCATCGGAACCAGCCCAGATTGTATTAATATCGTGCTGAGACGGTGTCAGGGCAAAGACAGTGGCATAAATCTCGGGCCCGTTCATATCCATGGTGATGAGTCCACCGGTGGGGCCGAGGGTAGATGGGTCAGCGTAGGTCAGATCAGGACTGATCTTTTTCCAGCTCTGCCCGTCATCTTCCGAAAGCCAGACATGCTGGGAACAGGTATAAAGCTTGTTATCATCCAACGGGGAAAAGACAATGGGGAAGGTCCACTGCCACCGCTCGGGAAGAGCGCTTGCCGGTTCTCCTGAGAAAAAACGGGGGTAGACCTGAATATCCCTAATCTGCCCCGTCGAGCGGTCGTAACGTGTTAATAGCGCGCCCTGGCTACCGGCATAAAAAATATCCAGCTTGGACGGGTGCTGCGTAATGTAGCCACTTTCACCGCCGCCGGCTGAATAGTACCAGCCGTGGTTGGGTCCCCGGGCTTGCATATTGTTCCAACCGTCACTCGGGACACAAACAGTACTGTTGTCCTGCTGGGCACCGCAGACGTGGTAGGGGAAGTCGTTGGTGACATTTACATGATAGAGCTGGGTGGTGATATAATCCTGTTCCGTCCAAGTTTCGCCGCCGTTGATGGAGACGTTTCCTCCGCCGTCATTGGAGTTCGTCATCCGTTTGGGGTCGTTGGGATCAATCCAAAGATCGTGTTGATCGCCGTGGGGGGTACTGATCTGGGTATCGAATGTGACACCGCCGTCCATCGATTTGTAGAGACGGGTGTTGAGGGCGTAGACCGTTTCCCTGTCCCACGGATCAGCCACAATACGTGAATAGTAAAAATGACGTTGACGGATTTTCCTATCGTCATTGGTTCTTTCCCAGCTTTTTCCTCCATCATCGGAGCGGAAGACGCCACCTTCCGGTGCTTCAACTATAGCCCAGACACGATTAGCATCAGCAGGAGAGACTGTCATACCGATCTTACCTATGGGCCCTTCCGGCATACCAGGATTCTTGGTCAATTCTGTCCATGTATCTCCACCATCGGTTGATTTATAAATACCGCTAAATGGCCCGCCACCCCACATTTTCCAGGCTCTTCTGTAGACTTGCCAAAGAGAGGCGTAGATCACTTTAGGATTTGTTCTATCAATGGAAATGTCAACACCTCCCGCCTTAGGGCTTTTATAAAGAATTTTCTCCCAGCTATTGCCGCCATCTTTGGAACGGAAGATGCCTCTCTGTTCGTTGTCACCATAGGGGTGTCCCAGTGCTGCTACATAAACAATGTCCGGATCGGTGGGATGAATTCGGATTCGGGCTATGGCCTGTGTTTCCCGAAGACCAACGTGGCGCCAGGTTTCACCACCGTCTGTTGATCTGTAGACGCCGTCACCCTGAGTGATGGAGCCGCGAAGCTGCGTCTCCCCACCGCCAATGTAAACAATGTCGGGGTTGGTTTCCGCCACAGCCACAGCTCCGATAGAAGAAGAGGTGATTTTGCCATCGGTTACCGGAAACCAAGTGTTGCCGCCGTCTGTAGTTTTCCAGAGTCCCCCTCCGGTAGCGCCGAAGTAGTATTCGTTGGGCCGACCGGGACTGCCCATAGATGAAAGAGACCGTCCTCCTCGGTTGGGACCGATATTCCGCCATTCGAAATTATTGAAAAAAGTTTCGTCATATTTTTCGGCCTGTAGTGCGACAAAGCTGCTGAAAAGAATCAGTAAATGGGTAAACCGTCTCATCATTGTCTCATCCTCCATTCTTGATATGAACTCGCTCCAATATATTGGAAGTGCGGCGTGACTACCACAGCAGAGAGTAAGAAATTATGAGCAGAGATGCAATTGCTTCTCACGCAGCTCCATCTTGAAGAATCACACAATTGTGGGTAGTTTCCGGTGAGAAAGTTTTGAGGGAAAGAGTTAGTAGGGAAAGAGTTAGTAATATATGAACAGTATAATTGATGAACTGAAAGATCGGAAGGTGATCCGGAC
>PBTS01000069.1:0-52330 GCA_002729175.1 Fidelibacterota bacterium | reverse complement strand
GGCTGGTACAGTGGCAGTACACACGTCCACATGAATTATGCCGGTGACCTCCACAACACATTGGAGAATCTCATGTTCATGTCGGCTGCTGAAGATCAGTCAGTGGTTAATGAACTTGTGGCTAATAAAGACAACAGAATTCTGGATTACCAATTTTTCACCGGTGAAACTTCTCATCTGTCCACATCGGAACGAGTTTTATTTGTGAGTGAAGAATACAGACCTGCTTTTCACGGCCATGTATATTTCCTGGGTTTGACGGAACATCTTCTCTCCCCTTTTGCTTCAGGTTATGAAGGGACGGCCATTCACAGTCTTTATCCTTCCAACACGGATATGCTACGGTTGGCAGGAGAGCAAGGTGCCTTCCGGGGTTACGTGCATCCCTACTTTGGTGAAAACGATCCGCTATCAGGTGAGGAACCTTCTCTAGGTGCTGCGAAATCTTTTCCCGTAGATGTTGCTTTGGGTACCGTGGAAGGGTTGGAGACTACCTATGCCAATCACGCTACCCTTTTGGTTTGGCATCATGTCTTAAACAACGATTTCAAAATTGTTCTGACTGGTGGTGAAGATTCCATCAGCAACCTTTACAGGAATGCTGTTGTAGGTTCACAAAGATCCTACGTATACCTTGGTGACAAACCACTGACATACAGAAATTGGTTAAAAGGTCTTCGTGAAGGGCGTACGTTCGCCACCAACGGACCGTTGTTAACATTTACTATCAATGGTGCCATGCCCGGTGAAGATGTGAGACTACCTCAAAACGGAGGTACAGTAACTTTAAAGGGAGAGGTACAAAGCATTGTGCCCCTTGATAAAGTGATGATTATGAATAATGGGGAAATTCTGAAAAAAGTTCCGCTCGATGAAACCGGCTCCAATGCGGTTTTCAAAATAACAATTGATGTGGATGAAAGCGGCTGGTATACACTACAGGTTGAAGGGAAAATGAACACTCTCCCCATCAGCGATCTTTACCCTCAGGCAACCACTAATGCCATTCGCGTTTATGTCGGTGATGATCCTATCCGAAATGTGGAATCAGCCAATTATTTCGTGCGATGGATCGACAGATTGATTGCAATGGCTGAAGCGCATCCCGGCTGGCGCACGCCAAATGAAAAAGGTCATGTTTTGGGCCAATTCCGGCAGGCACAGCAGGTTTATAAAGAATTGATGAATTAGCATCCAATTTATGGAGAAAACATCTATGGAAATATCCAGGCGAAAATTTGTAAGAAATATGGGTTTAGGTTTGACTTCTTTGGGCCTCAATGCTAAAGCGCTGGCAAAGAATTCAGGTGAGGGATCAGAAGCGCTTTTGGTTAATGACAGGAAGCATCCTAAACCGGCTCCGAAAGGTTATGATCGGCTGCCGCTGCCTTGGTATCAATCCAGAGTGGCGATACTAATGAAAAAACTGCAGAAGGAACAGGTGGATGGAATTTTGCTGGAAAGGGATGTGAATAAAATTTATTTCTCAGGATGCTTTCGGGGAAGTGGAGAACGGTCAACATGGGTGTTCTTTCCGGTGAAAGAGAAAAATGCTGCCTACTGGTACTCACCGGGGATTGACCGTGATTTGATCACCTCCTGGTGGTGCAGTGAGAACGAATATTATTTTTGCTACCCTCATGCCGAAGGGGGATTCCCTAACANGGGTGAGGTTGTAAAAGGGAAAACAGTCAATCTTTTNGGATGGATGCTCAGCCGTCTGCGCCACCGGGGATTTGCAGGGAAAGTGATTGCNACCGATATGCGNCTCAGTGACCANNAACTGANAACNGTTTCCANGGAANTGCCCAACGCCCGGTTCGTGAATATTGATGATATCTGTCTTGGTATGCGGATAATAAAGACGNCTGAAGAAATTGCACTCACTCANCGNGCATATCGTTATTTTGATAANATTCATGCGTTTGCCCGGGATTTNATTCTTGANAATGGAACAGATACCACTGATTTTGANATTGGNCAAGCGTTGCAGGCATATGGCATCAGTCTGCTCATGAATGATATTNCATACGANGGNAAACCNCACAGTNCTGTTGGGNTNGAAGTCACTTCAGAATATGTAAGNGCGGGTGTTTCCACAGCNTATCCTCACCCAAACCAGTTGTTCTACAATNCTGTCAGAAGAGGNGAANCCGTCTATGTAAATACGGANATTAAACTTGGNGGTTGTGGTGGTGAGGCTTATCGGAATTACCAGATTTACCCTGTATCCAAACATCAGGAGAAAATATGGCAAATTGTGGCNGANTCTGTTCAGATAATGGTTGAAGAGACAAAACCNGGCNCCCTTTGTTCAGACGTTGCCTACGAAGTACACAAACATCANGTAGCCAATGGAATGCAGGACTATATCTACCACCGGCCNGGNCATGGAACGGGNCTTAATTTTGAAGGTCATCAGGCACCCTTTCTTTCCCTNGGCGATCATTCACNTCTTGAAGAAGGGATGATGTTCAGTGTGGAACCGGGACTCTATGATTCAAAAAAAGGGGTCGGAGTTAACCCCAGCGATAATCTGTTGGTGACAAAAAATGGGGCGGTTCTCATGAGTCGTGTACCGTTCACAAAAGAGTGGAGTTTCCTTGAGATTTAATAGAACGGCGAAAACCCTAAAGCTCTATTTACTCACAACAGTTGTTCTTCTAAGCCTCTTTGCCTGTATGGATCAAGATGAAGACAAAGGAGAACTGATCATNGAGGATCTTGTTGTAGGGCAGGGTGTTGAAGCGAAAGAGGGAAATGTAATTACGGTCAATTACACTGGCTGGCTTGAGAATGGAACTCAGTTTGACTCTTCATTGTCTCCCGGCCGCGATCCTCTGGTTATCACACTTGGCTCTGGGCAGGTGATTCAGGGGTGGGACCAAGGCATTCCCGGTATGAAGGTTGGCGGCAAACGCAGATTAACGATTCCGCCTCATTTGGGTTATGGGAATCAAGCTGTTGGTGCCATACCGGCAAACTCTACCCTAATTTTCGAAGTTGACCTTCTTGGTGTAACTTAAAATGGAAATGATCCAGGTAAACAGATTTAATGTAAAGGAGGAAAGACATGAAGAATAAAACAGGAAATGTTACCCGTAGGAAGATGTTGAAATTCAGCATGTTTGCAGGTGCGGGAATTGCTTTGGGAAAAATGCCCTCGTTCCCTCAAACTTCACAGCTTAAAGGTCTAATCCGGCGCCCCATCCCTTCTTCCGGTGAAAAAATTCCCATCGTGGGAATAGGGACTTCCCGACGATACAATGTGGGTGCCTCCTCCAAAGAGCGGGCGCCATTGAAAGAAGTGCTTAAGAGTTTTGCTGATATGGGCGGAACAGTTGTGGATACTGCTCCGTCGTATGGTGTGGCAGAAACAGTTGTGGGAGATCTGGTCGATGAACTAGACTACCGAGACAAACTGTTTTTTGCCACAAAAGTGCGTAAACCGGATGCTGAAAATGGGACTCAAGAACTGGAAGGATCTTTTAAGAAATTNAAAACCAAAACAATAGATCTTCTCCAAATTCACAATATGGTTGGTATAGACTNGATGCTTCCCATAGTTAGAGAGTGGAAAGCTGAAGGACGTATACGGTATGTGGGTGTAAGCACTTCACGAGGGCGTCAGTACCCTGATTTTATCAAGATGATGGAAAAAGAAGATCTTGATTTCATCCAGGTGAACTATTCGCTTGAGGCTCGAACGTCTGCTGAGCGAATTCTTCCATTGGCAAAAGATCGCGGTATGGCAGTGCTGATAAACGTCCCGTATGGTCGAGGACGTCTGTTTAGCAGGGTTGGTGATCGATCACTTCCTGATTGGGCATCGGAAGCAGACATCAATAGCTGGGGCCATTTTTTTCTGAAATATATTCTGTCTCACCCAGCCGTAACCTGCGTAATTCCTGGTACTGCAAAGATGAAATACTTAACTGATAATATGGGTGCAGCCCAGGGAAGGATGCCGAATAAAGCCATGAGGAAACAGATGGAAGAGTTTTTTGACGGACTCCCTTCTTGAAGAGATCGTAGCCAGGCTATTAATTCCTAGGNAAGGAGGATAATTTTGACGGTTTCTCTGGCACGCNTCTTACGTATTAACCGTGCAGAACTTCCTCCGGTTTTTCTCTCGGCCCTCTATTTCTTTTGTCTCCTCTGTGGATATTTCTTTCTCAGGCCGGTACGTGAGGCTATGGGAGTATCCCGGGGAATGTCTGATCTGCGATTGCTTTTTATAGTTACATCCATCACATCCCTCCTAGCCGTACTGGCTTTTGGTGGTGTAGTGGCTAGGATGAATCGTCGCCGATTTATCCCTATAGCCTATCTGTTTATTATAACATGTCNCCTTGTCTTCGCAGGATTACTAATCACCGACATAGCAGCTGGAGGAGGTTTAATAGGATCGGATACAGAGACCGTTATTTCCCGCCTGATTGGGTATACTTTTTACGTATGGCTTAGTGTTATCAATCTTTTTGTCACCAGTGTTTTCTGGGCCTTTATGGTCGATATATTTAATGTTGAACAATGCAAAAGAATTTTCCCCTTTATTGGCATAGGTGGAACGCTGGGAGCCATTTCGGGTGGCTGGGCCACCAGTGTCATAAGTGGTATGACTGAATCGGCTTACTTGCCAGTAGGCCTAATGCTAATAGGGGCCACCTTTTTCGGGTTGGCGATTTTCATCGTGCTGATGTTGGATCGTCTTGCAATCCGATCATCCCTTTCACGGCTCGCAATGGAGCAGGTAAAAAATCAGAAGGAAGAAACTGAAAAGATCGGTGGCACATTTTGGGACGGTATGAGAGCAATTGCCACCTCTCCATATATTCTTGGGATTGGTGTTTACATCATACTGATGGCAATCTCTAACACAATGATTTATTTCACCCAGGCAAGCATCATCTTAAATAATACGGATACGCTCAGCCAAAGAGTGGCCGGATTTGCTCAGTTCGATATGCTGGCCCAGATGGCCACACTGTTTACTCAGATATTTATTACCACTCACCTCATTAAGAGAATAGGTGTCGGGTGGACCCTGGCTATATTGCCAGCCGTGACTATGATCGGCTTCGCTGTTCTTTCCATTTGGACCCTTTACGGGGTGATGGCAATCTTCCAGGCAATACACCGGGCGACAAGGTATGCTGTTTCAAGACCAGCGAGAGAGACACTGTTCAGTGTAGTCTCCACCTCAGAAAAATATAAAGCAAAACCCATTGTTGATGTATTTCTATATCGCGGCGGAGATGTGGCGGGCGCAGGGGTGGATGGTTTATTTGCAGCTTTGGGATTGTCACTCACGGCTGTTGCCACGACCACTGTACCTCTGGCCGGTGTTTGGGGACTGCTATCTCTGCGGTTGAGCCGAGCTCAATATGCAAGGAGCCAGGCAACAGAAAAGCCGCTTGTTGAGAACTAATATTTCAATTGCTTTTATGGTGAAATTGTTACGTACAGTTATTTTTCTATTGAGTGTGGTTTTTTGGCTCACATGCTCTACTGCTCCCCAACCTATTAGTCCTAACCAATGGGCACCTGTTAAAGGGTCGGAGAATGGACATCTTGTCATTGCTGGTGGAGGCAAACTGGATGGGACTGGTATTCTGGAAAAATTTGTGGAACTGGCCGGGGGTAAGAAAGCGGAAATTGTTGTCATTCCCACCGCCGGGACTGACCTGTATATAGGATTTCCTGATAGAGAGAAACAATTAAGGACCATGTTCCTGGATCGTGGCGCCGCAATGGTTGAGGTTCTTCATACTCGGGATCCTAACGAAGCTGACAACACTGAATTTGCTGTAGCTGTCATGACCGCTACAGGTGTCTGGTTCACCGGTGGCCGTCAGTGGCGGTTGGTGGATGCATACGCCAACACTGTAACACTGGAAGCAATTCGGGGTGTTCTGGCCCGGAGCGGAGTCGTTGGAGGATCTTCCGCTGGGGCCACTATTCAGGGGTCATACCTGGTAAGGGGTGACACCAGTGGCAATACCATCATGATGGGTGATCACAAGGAAGGATTCTCTTTGCTCACAAATTCTGCCATCGACCAACACCTCTTGAGGCGAAACAGGCAGTTCGATATGTACTCCGTATTAGCCAAGCATCCCAGTTTGTTAGGGATCGGCCTTGACGAGGGAACAGCCATTGTGGTGAAGGGCTATCAATGTGAAGTGATAGGGAAGAGCTATGTAGCCATTTACAACGGTTCATTAAATAGTGAAGAATTCCCCATGCTGAGCCAGAATGATTTCCGGCCGTTCCACCTGTTGCGGGAAGGAGATAGATTTGATCTGGCGAAAAGAACAATGATAAGAGAGGAGATAGAGTGAAAAGCAGATATGTTTGGGCAGTTGTATTGGCGCTTATTTTTATGGGGGGTTGTTCCACGCCGGAACGCGAAGCAGCATCTCTCCTAAAATCACTGCCTCAAGTTTCGCCACCGGTTTTGGATGAGGCGCGGGCGGTAGAATTAGTGAAACTGTCCCTCAACTGTGTGGAACGGGAATTTCCCTACAAGATTGGTTACAGGTTCGATAGCGAAGAGTGGATCAAGCCTCACTATGAAGTGACCCCGTCGTTCTACGGCTGCTGGGACTGGCACTCCGCCGTCCACGGACACTGGACCATGACAAAGATACTTAAGATGTTTCCCAATATTTCAGTGGGGGACAGCATCCGCACGAAACTTCGTAATAACCTCAGCGCCGAAAAATTGGAAGCCGAATTCCATTTCTTTACTGACAATGAGTTCACCAAGGGTTTTGAACGGACGTACGGCTGGGCATGGCTCATGAGACTTTACAGTGAGCTGTCAACATGGGATGACCCTGAAGGTCAGCGATGGGCTGAAAACATGCAGCCCCTTGTAGAACTTCTGTCAAAGAAAACAGTAGAGTATTTGGAAGTCCTCTCTTCACCACTCCGACCGGGGACACACAGCAATTCGGCATTCTCTTTTTCTCTCATGCACGACTATGCGAAAACCGTTGGCGATACAGCATTACTTGGTAGCATAAAGCATTTCAGCGAGCAGTATTTCGCAAGTGACAGGGACTGCCCCACAGCCTACGAACCATCGGGAACAGACTTTCTTTCGCCCTGTCTGTCGGAAGCTGAATCCATGAGCAAAACAATGGAGAGGGGCGCATTCCCGGCCTGGCTGGACACATTTCTCCCGCCAATGGTCGACGACCGATTCGCACCCCTGAGAACACCGCCGGTGGTACTGGATCCGGAAGATCCGGGTATAGGGCACCTTATCGGCCTCATGTTTCACCGGGCGTGGACCATGAACCAGTTGGCGTCCGTGTTGCCTGAGTCTGATACGAGGCGGGAGATCTTTTTGCGGCTGGCGGCCATCCATGCCCGGGAAGGATACAACATTATGTTTGATAGCGGCTATGGCGGGGAGCACTGGCTGGCCACCTTTGCCGTTTATATGATGTCAGAATACAGTCGGCTTAATGACGGCACCGTCACCGATGAAACTGTTGTGGAGAGGGTCAATGAGCTTGCTGATGAGTTGGTCCGTTTTACCACAAGTTTGAACAGCAGTTGATCCCAATCCCTTTTATTATTCTTTGAATATACGCCTTTTGTATAATATACTCGTGGGCCGGTCATATGGGAATGACGTGGCGGAGCCATAGCTAACCGCCCAATTAATGAATCACTTAATCACCTAAATAAAATGATTGCTCACGTAGATATGGACTGTTTCTTTGTTGCTTTGGAGCGGCTGAAAGATCCATCTCTGAAAGGTAAGCCTGTAGCTGTGGGAGTCGATCCTGAGATTGGGCGCTCCGTGGTGACATCAGCATCCTATGAAGCGCGGGAGTTTGGTGTCCGTTCAGCGATGCCCATGGCAGTGGCTATCCGGCGGTATCCCGAACTGGTAGTCGTGCCTACAGATTTTGACCTGTACAACCATTACCACTTCAAAGTGAAGGAGATATTCCAATCTTTTTCGCCGATGGTGGAGATGACGTCCATTGATGAGGGGTACATAGATCTTTCAGGAACGGAGCGACTTTGGGGCGGTCCCATGGAGACTGGAGAGCGGATCCGGTGGGCCGTTAAACAGATGACTCAGCTCGACTGCACAGTGGGAATGGCCAGAACCAAACTGACGGCCAAGATTGCTTCCAGTGAGGCGAAACCCAACGGTCTGCTGTGGGTTCCGGTGGAAACGGAGGCACATTTCCTGGCGCCGTTGCCGGTGAAGGTGATTCCTGGTGTGGGGGCAACAACAGCTACACTACTAAAGAGTTTTGGGCTGGAGCAGGTGGGACAGATCGCAGCAGCGGGGGAGTTGCTTATGGAATCGACTTTGGGGACGACCGGGCGATGGCTTTGGTATGCATCTATGGGAAAATATGAGAGCGAACTGTTACCGGAGTGGGAACGGAAATCCATCAGCAAAGAGACCACCTTCCGTACCGACACGACCGACCCACAATACATCACGGCTGTTCTCCATATGCTTACGGAAAAAGTGTGTCGGCGGTTACGCAAGGAACAGAAAGCCGCCCGCACCGTGTCGGTAAAACTGCGGTACGAAGATTTTGAAACCATCGATCGTTCCCGGACATTGTCTCAGCCTGAGAGTAGGGACCCCTCACTGTTCTCCGTGGCGAAGGAGCTGATGTTCTCCGCCATTACCCGCCGGGTAGGGATTCGTCTGATTGGGGTGGGACTATCGAACCTCATCGGCAGTGGCCGTCAGACGAATCTGTTTGATGAGAGAGAGTGGATAAAAGGATGGCACCGGCTGGAGGCCATAGATAAGGCGCGGAGCCGGTTTGGGTTTAATGCAGTGTTGGCTGGAGAAGCGATCCGTTTAGCCGAGAAGCGATGAAACAAATTCCTTGATTTTCATGGTCAGGGATATGATATTTCTAATGGAAGAGGGTAGTTAGTCTAACAAACAAAGGAAGGAGAAATCTAATGCAGAAAGGAAGCATAAATCGCGTCATCCTCGTAGGCCATTTGGGTGGAGATCCCGAGAGCCGATACACGCCGTCGGGTACGGCCGTGGCAAACTTTAACGTTGCCACCAACGAAAGCCGTAAGAACTCTGATGGTGATTTCGAGGACCATACCGAATGGCACCGGTGTGTACTGTTTGGCAAACCCGCTGAAACTGCCACGCAGTATCTCAAAAAAGGTCAGATGGTGTACGTGGAGGGCAGATTGAGAACGCGCTCTTGGGAAGACAAGGAAGGGAACAAGCGCAACACCACGGAAGTGCACGGCGATATGTTCACCATGCTTGGTCGACGCAGTAGTAGCAACGACAGCGTCCCAGTTAACAAGGAGAGCGTTTCGGAAGAAGAAGACCTCCCGTTCTAGATAGCGGTTGCTTATATAAAAAGCCGTGACGGCCGGGCCAATGCCCGGCCCGGCGGCTTTTTATTGTGCGCTATTTATACGCTATTTGTGCGTTATTCATCTCTCGTCATCTGTAAGAGTCACTACTCCTTTCTGAAAGGAGTTCATTCCATTTCTGATATCGTGACGTTCGCTTCCGATCACGGTTTGCGTCAGCTTTGTCTGGCAGATGAGAACGGTCTCTATGGTGCAGTTGAATTTGCAACTGCATGCGGCGAAGCCAATATTACACCCCTTATCGGTGCTGAAATGACAGATGGGGAACGAAGTGTTACGGTTATTGCCCGAAACAGAGATGGATATGCGCAACTGTCTGAAATCATCACACGGTTCCAACTTCATGAATCACCACTGACGGAGATTGTGGTCCCCGGCGGTGATGATCTCCTCCATTTCTGTGCCGACCCGATATTGCTTCAGCGGTGGGCGCGTCGGAAAGAAACAGGAAGCCTTTATACAATGCCGATTATATCGGGAGGCTCCCGGTGTGGATCATTGCTCACTTTGACATCCCGCCGACCCAATCTGGTGTCCTCCCTTTCGGCCGTGCCGGTGATAGAATTGAATCTTTTTTCAGATGAAGATATACCTCTGTACAAAGTTCTCCGGGCTATCAGCCGTAACTGTACGGTAGAATCCTTGCCGGCTGAAGAGACCATTCCCGAAGCCCCCTCTGCCACACTGTTCGGACAACTGATGGAAGAGCCGATCCTCCCTTTCCAGACTGTCCTCTCCTCCGGCGATGTGACGCGACTTTGCACCTTTCAGTTTGATTTTGCTACACTTCATCTTCCAAGATATATTCACCGTGACACTTAAAAATTTTAATATTAAGAGAAGTTTTACCTTAATTTTCACTATATCATGGATGAGAAAGACAAACTAATTCTTAGTCTTCTTCAGAAAGACGGGCGTATGACGGCCAGCGAAATGGCGGAAAAAGTGGATCTGTCCGTACCAGCTGTTACAGAACGGATTCGGAAACTGACTGAAGGTGGTGTTCTAAAAGATTTTCGTGCCGTGCTGGATGCTAAGAAAGTAGGCTATGATGTGACAGCATACATTCTCTTAGATATGTCTTCTTCTAGCTCTTACGGCGATATGGTTCAATATGCGCAAGATAATGATGAAGTATTGGAGTGTCATTCCATTACGGGAGAAGGGTCCCATATCCTCAAAGTCCGGGCTCACGATACTTCATCTCTGGAGTCACTGTTGAGAGATATTCAGTCTTGGCCGGGGGTGATCCGGACTCATACTATGATCGTCATGTCAACTTTCAAAGAAGCGACCTGCCTGAAACTGTAACTGTAACCATGGATGTGGATTACAAGGTGGTCATTATAGGCGCCGGTGTTGTAGGTCTTGCCATAGCGCGGGCACTGGCGATAAAGGGAGAAACATCTGTGCTCATCGTGGAAAAAGAGATGGGCATTGGGCAGGGGATTTCAAGTCGGAACAGCGAAGTAATTCATTCCGGGATTTACTACCCTACAGATTCTCTCAAAGCGAAGTATTGCCTGGCCAGCCGGGACCGACTCTATGCTTTCTGTCGTGAAAATGATGTCTGGAACAGTAAGTGCGGTAAGCTTGTGGTGGCACAGTCCGATCAGGAGGCGCTGTTAGAAGCTTTATATGAGCAGGCCCAGTCTAATGGTGTTACGGAGATTCATATGATGGATCGAGCGGAGATTCAGACGCTGGAGCCGGAAGTGTCAGCGGCATCAGCCATGTTTGTAGGGTGCACGGGGATTATTTCAGCCCACGAACTCATGTCAGCGTTTCATCGGACTTCGGCTGATGCCGACCACGATCTACTGCTCAAGGCTGTTATTGTTGGTGCGGAACCGAAGGGTGACATATACTCTCTTCAAGTTGAAGGACCCGGGGAAGCATCCTATTCCGTAACCACTACTTGGGTGGTTAACGCGGCGGGGCTCCATAGTGATAAAACAGCTCAGTTTCTTTGGGGAACAAATGATAAATCCCATCCCACGCTGCGGTATTTAAAGGGATCCTATTTCAAACTTTCCGGGAAATGGCGCCACCGTATTGAACGTCTTGTCTATCCAATTCCTGATGTATCCCACGATACATTGGGAATTCACTTAAGTTTTGATCAGAACGGTGAGATGAAACTGGGCCCCAGTGCCGAATGGATGGATGACCGATCAGAAGATTATGCCGTAGACGAAACTGACTTGGATCTTTTTTATCGTGAAGCGAAAATATATCTGCCCGCTCTGGAGCGTGGCGACCTAAGCTCCGATTATGCCGGGATTCGTCCAAAATTGGTGGAAATGGTGGATGGGCATTCTGATTTCTACATGAAACATGAGTCCGATTACCCCGGATGGATAAATCTTATCGGCATCGATTCACCTGGGTTGACAGCAGCATTGGCTATTGGTGAGGACGTGGCCGGTTGGATTATGGAATAAAGCCCCTGTAACCCATAATGGTATAATTATTTAGCTATATTTTCATATATACTTAAAATTTTATTTTTTTCTTTATCTAATAATTAATAATTTTAAGCAACCTTTTTCACTGGCTTTATTCAAAAACATAAGAATAGGAGATTCCACTATGAGTGCGAAATCAAAATTGGAGTACATATGGTTAGATGGTTGCAAACCCACTCAGAGTCTTCGAAGCAAGACAAAAATTGAAAGCGATTTTTCTGGAGAATTAAAGGACTGTCCTATGTGGGCTTTTGATGGCAGTTCGACAGAGCAGGCCTCCGGAAAAGAGTCTGATTGCTTGCTGAAGCCTGTCGCAATCTATCCTGATCCGGATAGACGTGATGGTTATCTGGTAATGACCGAGGTTTTAAATGCTGACGGAACCCCTCATGAATCAAACGGACGATCGACTATAAATGAGGATGATAATGATTTCTGGTTTGGTTTTGAACAAGAGTATTTCCTGTGGAATCCTGAAACGGGTCTTCCTTTGGGCTTTCCCGCGAATGCCTATCCCGATCCTCAGGGGCCTTACTATTGCAGTGTCGGTGCAAAGAATACCTTTGGGAGGGAAATTATCGAAGATCACCTTGATCAATGTTTAGATGCTGGTTTGAATGTTGAAGGAATCAATGCTGAAGTTGCAACTGGACAGTGGGAATATCAGATATTTTCCAAAGGGGCGAAAGATGCCGGAGACGAAACTTGGGTGTCGAGATATCTAGCTGAGAGGAATGCAGAAAAATACGGAGTTGCAATAAACTGGCATCCCAAACCGATTAAAGGTGACTGGAATGGCTCGGGTATGCACGTCAACTTCTCAGACTCAACTATGAGGTCATGCGGTGATGAAGCGGTGTTTACCAAAATTTGCGAAGCTTTTGGGCAAAAGATTCAAGAGCATATTGCTGTTTATGGTGCGGATAATGATCAGAGGTTGACTGGTGCCCACGAAACAGAATCCATCGATACATTTTCATTTGCCGCATACGATAGAGGTGCATCCATACGGATTCCTGTAGGAACTATTGAAGATGGGTGGAAAGGACGGCTTGAAGACAGACGACCCGCTTCCAACGGCGATCCTTACAGAATAGCAGCCGTCGTCATAACGACAACAAAGTCAGGTTATTGATATTTTGATTTGATACAGTTGGATTTGTTTGTTCGAAAGGTTCTTTTAGCTACATTGTTTCCGGAAAGGATCTAGGAAGTAGTAAAAAAGAACTCTACATTTTTCATAACCACTTGGAAATAAACAGATTCGTCTGGGATAATCTCTTCATGGCTTTATCATGGTGAACTTGCATCTCTCATTTTTGAGTACCTGTATGTTGTTGTGGGCATCTTTTTCTATTACGCCATCTCTAGAAGGGTCTCAAAAAAACTTGCACATTGGGACTTCATACCGTGGCATTGCTGAGAAACTTATCACCGCTGCTCTGGCCGACAGTTTTGCCTATAATCGTCTTGCCGAATTAACGGACAGTTTTGGACCGCGTTTTAGCGGAACAAAGAATCTTGAGGATGCCATTGACTGGATTCTTGAAGAGATGAAAAAAGATGGATTCGAGAATGTCCACGGTGAAGAGGTGATGATTCCGAGATGGGTTCGTGGAAAAGAATGGGCCCGCATGGAAGTACCGTGGAAAAAGGAGATGGCCATGCTTGGCCTCGGTGGCAGTGTGGCGACACCCAGTGATGGAATTACAGCTGAAGTGCTGGTGGTTGACGATTTTGAGGAGCTGGAAAGACGTGCCGGTGAAGCGAAAGGGAAAATCGTTCTCTTCAATGCACCGTTTATCAACTATGGTAAAACAGTCCGTTACCGACATGATGGAGCCAATGCCGCGGCTGAGGCGGGAGCGGTGGCGAGCCTAATTCGTTCGGTGGGACCATTCTCCATGAATACACCCCACACCGGCGGGATGGGATACAAAGAGGGCGTTCCCAAGATTCCCCACGCTGCCATTACAGTGGAAGATGCCATGATGCTGGGCCGTCTGGCCGACAGGGGTGAACCTATTGTCCTGTCGCTCTATATGGAAGCCCATTTTGAGGATGATGTCCCTTCCAGAAATGTAGTGGGAGAGTTAAGGGGCATTGAAACGCCGGAAGAGGTGGTTGTTCTTGGGGGACATATTGATTCCTGGGATGTAGGTCAAGGGGCTATGGATGATGCTGGCGGCTGTGTAGCAGCATGGCAAGCCGTAAAATTGATGAAAGATCTTGGTCTCCGTCCGCGCCGGACTGTGCGGGTGGTCATGTGGACGAATGAGGAGAACGGCCTCCGTGGCGGTAACGCCTATCGCGACGCACACCAAGACGAACTGAAAAACCATGTGCTCGCCATGGAATCTGACAGCGGTGTGTTCAAGCCGTCCGGATTTGGCTTCACCGGTTCGGACCATGCCTGGGAAATCATTAAGCAGATTGCCTCACTGCTCGCACCCATAGAAGCCGGAGAAATTGCTCCCAGCGGCGGCGGCGCTGACATCGGTCCCATCATGCGCGAAGGGGTTCCAGGGATGGGGCTCAGGGTTGAAGGATCAAAATATTTCTGGTATCACCATACCAATGCAGATACCATAGATAAGCTCGATCCCCATGATGTAAATCTCTGTGTGGCTGCTATGGCCGTTATGGCTTACGTGGTGGCCGACTTGCCTGAAACACTTCCCCGGTAGCAACTTATTTCCCGCCGAGATTCTTTCCCGGCGCAATATTAAATTCTTCTTTCCATGCTTAGTAGACTTCGGGTTAAGAATTACGCATTAATAGAAGATATGGACCTCACCTTTGGTGCGGGGCTTAACATTCTTACGGGGCAAACAGGCGCCGGCAAGTCCATCCTTATAGGATCCATGAATCTCATCATCGGTGAAAAAGCTTCCACGGAAATGGTTCGCAGTGGTGCAGAGGAGGCATTTGTAGAAGCAACTTTTGAACTCGCGGGTAAGGTGCCAGATCTGCTTTCTTCCTATGTCCGAGTGGGTGAGCCCGTACTTGTGAGGCGACAAGTAATTCGTGGTGGCCGGAGTTATGCTTTTGTGAATGATCATCAGGTGACCGTGGGAAAGCTGAAGGAAATTGGTGACATACTACTGGATCTTCTGGGTCAACACCACCATCAGTCTCTTTTGAATGTGGACAATCATCGGCAGCTTCTTGACCGGTTTTCCGTGGACAAGGAATTTTCCCAAAACTACACCGCTGCTTTTACAGAACTCAAAGAGCGGCAGTCCGAACTGGAATCGACAGTAAACGCCGATGAAATTACCAGGGAGAGGCAAGAACTTTACCGGTTCCAGCTTCAAGAAATTAATGCGGCTAAGCTTGAGACAGGGGAGCAGAGCTTACTTGAAGAAAAGGTGGCCATTCTCCGTAATGCCCAGCACCTGAAAGATACTGCTCGAGAACTTAGTTATTCCCTTTCCGAAGATGATGACTCCGCCCTGGACCGTCTTCGGGGGATGTTGAAAGTCTTTGAATCCCTGGCGGAACTGGACAGCAGTCTGAAAGAAAAAGCTGTCCAGTGGAAAGAGGCAATCTATTCTCTGGATGACATTTCCATGGAACTGTCCCGTTACGGTGACACTATTGAAGCTGATCCCGAGCGGCTTGCCTGGGTGAACGAGAGACTTCAGTTGTACCGCGATTTTTCCAAGAAGTATGGCGAAGGATATGATGGCATTATGGCATATAAAGAAAAAATCGACGGTGAATTGGACAGCTTGGAAAACAGGGATGAAAAAATTAAGGTGCTGGAAAAAGAGATCGCCTCACTNAAAACAAAAGTTTATGATTTNGGCAGTAAAATTTCTGCTAAACGATCCAATGGTGCGAAAGATCTAAAAAAGAGAATAAAGGCTGAATTNGCGGAACTTGGTATGAAAGGNACCAAATTTGATGCGGTACTAANGCCTGTTTCTGANAATGCCGGGNTGGCAGTAACNAATGANGATGANCCCTGCCTCGCGGGNNAGTTTGGGCTTGAGGACATTGAATTTCTCATCTCGCCTAATCCCGGCGAACCTCTGAAACCGTTGGCNAAAATTGCTTCTGGCGGAGAGATGTCCCGCATTATGCTNGGGCTAAAAACTGTGCTGGCAAANGTAGATGCCATTCCCCTTCTGGTGTTCGATGAGATTGATGTGGGNATCGGNGGGGACACNGCTAATCTGGTAGGAAAGAAACTGAAAGCNCTTGCCCAAAACCATCAAGTCATTTCCATTACACACCTTCAGCAGATTGCCTCTTTTGCCGANAGGCACTTCCAAGTACGCAAAGCTGANCGTGGAGGTAGAACTGTGACTGAAGTGGCAGANCTTAGNCAGGAAGAGAGAGTTGCTGANATTGCACGAATGATTTCAGGAGAAAAAATTACAGACCTGACGNTGGAACATGCCCGNGAGTTTCTCCGGGGCGCGGCGGAGGCATAAATGAAACCTANTTATCAATTTTTTGCATTTGTNACAGTTNTACTATTTTGTTCCTGTACTAGTGGATCGTTTGATATTGTGATCAAAGGNGGACNGGTCATGGATCCTGATTCCGGGCTGGANGATNTCCGAAATATCGGTATACAGGGTNGTAAAATTGTGNNAGTTACTCAAGACAAAATNANTGGNAAACGTATCATCAATGCTGACGGTTTNGTGGTTTCACCCGGATTNATAGATCTTCANGATCACGGTCAAAATGAGGAAGCATTNCGTTTTAAAGCNCTGGANGGTGTTACCTCNGCTTTTGAGTTGGAGGTTGGAACGGGNGATNTTGCCAAATGGTACANCGAACGGGNCGAAAGTCAATTCATACACTATGGAGTCAGCATTGGGCACATTCCNGTNCGGATGATTGTGACAGGGGATGAAGGANATTTCTTGCCAAGNGGCCCGGCGAAAACTGTTGTGGCCAGTGAATNGCAGATAGCTGAAATGACCCGACGGTTTGAGGANGGATTAAATCAAGGTGCAGTAGCTGTGGGTTTTGGTATTGCCTATACACCGGCGGCCACGGTAGAAGAGTTTGAGGNAATGTTACNTGTGGCATCACAATATAATGCTTCGGCACATATTCACGTTCGTGGTGGATTAGATGGTCTCCGGGAAGCAATTACAGGTGCAGCAAATACTGGAACGGCTCTTCATGTTGTTCANGCCAATTCTAGTGGNGCTGAACAGACGGCGGAGTTTCTGGCTATTATTGAAGAAGCCCGTGCCGCGGGGCAGGATGTAACAACAGAAGCNTATCCCTACAGTGCCAGCCAAACCTACATCGAATCAGCACTCTTTGACGACTGGAANACATGGGAACCGGAGCGCTANCAAATTTTTCAGTGGGTTAATACAGGAGAGCGTTTGANTCGCCAGTCTTTTGCTCAATACCGTGCTATGGGAGGAATAGTTATTGTTCATCAAAGGACAGAGGCGATGACCCGTACAGCCATTGAAAGTCCTCTTACNATGATTGCGAGCGATGGTCATATCGAAAATGGCAGAGGCCATCCCCGCGGATCCGGATCGTATGCNAGAGTGCTGGGNCGCTATGTACGGGANGAAGGNATCCTGNATCTNATGGATGCTCTCCGAAGAATGACCATTGAACCAGCTCGCCGGNTGGAAGCCAGAGTTCCGGCTATGCAAACAAAAGGACGTATTTATGCTGGTGCTGATGCNGATNTTACTATTTTNGATCCGGNGANAGTCATTGATCGTGCTACNTACACGAATGGTGCGGTGCCGTCTGAAGGGTTTAGGTATGTANTGGTGAANGGTGTACCTATCGTAGATGGTGGTCGGTTTGTTGAANATGTTCGNCCGGGNAGACCCATAAGAGTANNTGAACACTGATTNTTCATNAATAAAAGAAATACCNNGAGAAATACCATGNCTANAATAATGTCTATTNTGCTCAGTTTTTTAGTGGCTGTAGTGCCCCTGTCCGCGGGNAAACTNAANTTTGTCATAAACTATCCTNCTGANCAAGATGGTAANATTTTGGAAGGNCGNGTTTTGCTNNTGNTNGCNAAAAGCGATGAATCTGAACCTCGTTTCCAGATTACCTACCAAAACCATACGGGATTGATCTATGGCGTGGATGCACTGGGGAAAAAGCCAAAGGGGGGTGTTGTCATTGATGGCACTGTATTTGGATATCCTATCGAATCCCTTGACAATATTCCGGCCGGAGAGTATTGGGTACAGGGACTTTTGCATACTTACGAAACATTTAACCTGAAAACAGGGCACACAGTGAAACTTCCTATGGATAACGGGGAGGGTCAAAAATGGAATCGTTCTCCCGGAAATCTCTATTCAACACCTAAGAAGATATTTTTAGATCCTGACAAGAAAAAATCTGTAAAGATTACACTGGATCAGGTTATTCCACCCATCGAACCACCGGAAGACACCAAATATATTAAACATATACAGATGCAGAGCAAGTTGCTGACGGAGTTCTGGGGTCGCCCCATGTATCTCGGTGCTCATGTTTTGTTACCGGAAGGTTTTGATGAACATCCTGAAGCGAAGTATCCTTTAATGATTTTTCATGGTCACTATCCTCATGATTTCGGCAGCTTCAGGACAGAACCACCCGATCCTGATTTGGAGCCTGAGTACAGTGCCCGCTTTGATTGGGAAGGTTATAACAAGACCGTCCAGGAGTACAATTATCAGTTCTACAAAGAGTGGACGGGTCCAGACTTTCCTCGGGTGCTCGTTATCAAAATCCAGCACCAAAACCCGTACTACGACGATTCCTATGCCGTCAATTCCGCCAATATCGGCCCCTATGGTGATGCCATCACTTACGAACTGATTCCATATATTGAAGAGAAGTTTCGCGGTATCGGCGAAGGATGGGCAAGGTTTCTATACGGTGGTTCTACCGGTGGATGGGAAGCACTGGCAGCACAAGTGTTCTACCCTGATGAATATAACGGCTGCTTTGCCGCCTGTCCCGATCCTATCGATTTTCGGGCATACTGCCTTGTGAATATTTACGAAGATGAGAATGCTTATTTCAAAGATGGCCCCTTCAAGAAAGTTGAAACCCCGGCTCACAGGAATTACCTGGGTGAAGTGAACGCTACTATGAAGCAGATGAACCACGTGGAGTTGGCCATCGGTACCAACAGCCGTTCCGGTGATCAGTGGGATATCTGGCAAGCGGTCTACAGCCCCATGGCCTCGGACGGCTATCCCAAACCGATCTGGGACAAAAAATCAGGTAAGATTGATAAAGAAGTGGCTGACTACTGGAAAGAAAACTATGACCTCCGTTATGTTCTTGAACGGGACTGGGCAAAGATTGGTCCGAAGTTGAAAGGTAAGATTCATGTCTACTGTGGCGACATGGATAATTATTACTTGAATAATGCGGTCTATTTGATGGAAGATTTTCTTGAAGAAACTACTAGCCCTCATTATGGTGGTGAGGTGGACTACGGTGATCGTGCGGAGCACTGCTGGAATGGTGACCAGACACGACCTAACGCCTTGTCCCGACTTCGATATAATCAAATGTTTATTCCCAAGGCTGTAGAGCGGATGGAAAAGACCGCACCTTCCGGAGCTGACCTGAAAAGTTGGAGGTATTAGCCCCTCGGCTATGATTGTTTACAACAGAACACAGTATAAAGAACTGACGCCTGGGCAATATCAAAAAGAAAAACGCCGTCTGCAGATTGAATTGCTGAAGCTACAGGAGTGGGTCATGGATCAGGATCAACGCATAGCCCTCCTGTTTGAGGGCCGCGATGCTGCCGGAAAAGGGGCTACCATCCGACGGTTTATAGAAAGACTTATGCCAAAAAGTGTAAGGATGGAGGAACTGGGTGTTCCGTCACCAACGCAAAGAAAAAAGTGGTTGAAGACATATGCAAAGCTGTTGCCTGAGCCGGGTGAAATAGTCTTTTTTGACAGATCCTGGTATTCTCGGGCACTTATACAACCCACCATGAATTACTGCAAGGAGAAACAGTACCACTACTTCATGAGAAAAGTCAATGATTGGGAGGAGATTTTGGTGGATGAGGGACTAATTCTCATCAAATTCTATCTTTCTGTTTCACAACACAGTCAGACACTTAGATTTCGTTTACGGGAAGCAAGTCCGCTAAAGTATTGGAAACTATCTGAAAATGATTTGAAAGCAGCAAGTGAGTGGGATTTGTTTACTTATTATAAAGAACAGATGTTCCGTAAAACCTCTACGGAAAAGAATCCTTGGATAGTCATCAATTCAGAGAACAAGATGATTTCGCGTTTGAACGCGATGCGTTATGTCCTTTCGCACATTGACTATGCGGAGAAAAAAAATCTCAGGGCCAAAAAGTGGACGCGGGAAATTCCGGAATACCGGATCACCATAGACGACGTGTTTTTTGACAATCTCACAAAAGAGCAGTATGAACTTCTCTTCAGCCTACAAGGACACACCTAAATGATGGATCGAATCAAGACTTCCGGCGGAATTGTGTTTAAGGATGGGAAATTTCTCTTTATCTACAAACGGGAAATGTGGGACCTGCCGCCCATGAACGTATTGTATACCTTTTGATTATCTAAAACAGTTACCCGTTTACAGGCGACTGGTGGACCGTCATGCCGTTCTGGCCTGATCCCTACGTTTACTTATCCGTGTAATCCCGCGGCAGGCGGAGTGCTGTCAGCGTGCCTGATGCCGCTTTAAGCTCCCGCCATGTGTCAATGTCTAAAGAAATGGTGGCAGCGGCACATGTGGGAAATTTCTCTATGGTCGTATTGACAAGTTGTTCCACAAGGGAATGAAAAGTGGGATTGTGACCAAAGACAGCTGCATGACTGACTGAATTGTCCAGATCTTTTAGAATTTCAATGATGGTACTAGGATGAGCGCCGTAAAAACGGCGTTCTTCCGCAATATTGTCCTCAGAGTAGCCCATTTCACTGGCAATAGTTCGCGCTGTGGTGATAGCACGTTTGGCGGGGCTACTGATAATCTGGTCGAACATAACACTTTCATCGCGGAGGATGCGTCCCATCATGGGGGCGTTCCGTTTACCGCGGGAATTAAGAGGGCGTTCAAAATCATTTAAATGAGGATATTTCCAGCTGGACTTTGCATGACGCATGACAGTGAGTTGTTTAATAGTTAGATTTTAGCCGTCACACCTAAAAAGATGGGGCATAGCTTCTTTAAAGCTACTGACAGTTACAACACCCACATTCTTATCGTTATTCAAGGCACAGAATACACCATCATTGAACTTACCCGTCGGTTTCTGTGTCAACCAGATGCCGTCCGTATTTGTGGTCTGGCTCATAGTAAAGGTCTCCAGGTATTTTAATGATTTACGATCAAAAAGGTGGAATCGGTTACCATCGTGACTTTGATCTGTAAAGATCCAGATACCATCATTCTCACCACATTTATACAGGGCAATCCCTTCCGGGTCGCCGGCAAAGCGCCCTTTGGCAAGAATAATTCCGGTAAAGTCTCCATCCATAGTATATACCTTGATGACATTTTCCTGTTCGTCTGCTATCATAAGCCGGTTATGTTGTCTGTCCGCAAAAATAGATTCCACTTCATAGAGCATACCGGGACCGGTGATATCACCAAATGTATTGATGAGGGTATGAGAGATAGCATCACCTTCTACAGTTAATTTCCAGTGACGGATTCGTCGGCCATGTACTTCGACCGGATCCTTGTCTATTACATATTCACTATCTGTTACAAAAACATCAAGTTGACCTTTTGAATCATGGAGCACATTGATACCGTAAGGTTTGGCAAGCTCAGTTTCACCAATAAATCCAAGAGGTTCAAAATCAGGAAGTCTGAACAGTTGAAGACGATGATTATCTCGTTCTACAATGATCATAAGATCATCTTCAATCCAGATGCCGTTGGGATAAGCAAATTGACTGAATCCATCCCCGTTGCCTCCTATTACACGCACCTTTTTTCCACTGTTTGCGTCATACACAGTCAGACGATCACCACCTTTACCGGTTACAACAATCCACGCTTCATTATTACCGTGGTAGACGGCAGGAGAATCGAGTTCATCATCTGGTTGTATGGGTGTAAAATAGATTTCATTGAGTGTGCTCGAGGGTCTCTCGCAAGAAACAATCAAAGCTAAAAAAAAGAGTGGGCAGATTATTCTGCCCACTCTTTTCAGGTAATACGTTTTACTGTCTGCTATACTGCCCATACTACGTGCTTGATTTCGCAGATGATGCCTGTTCCAACTTTCTGATCCTATCAATCTGTTGCAGGTTCCATTTGTCACTGCTGTATGGTGTAGTGAACCAAACGTCCAAAATCTCTTTCAGTGTTGTATCATCCGTAGAGTGGAGGCTCAAAGCAATAACATTGGCATGATTCCAGGTTCGGGCACCTTTTGCTGTTGCACTATCCAGGCAAAGGGCGGCCCTTATCCCTTTTATCTTGTTAGCAGCAATGGAGGCCCCTGTGCCGGTCCAGCACATGACAATACCTTCTGCAGCCTCACCGCTGGCCACAAGTTGAGCTGCCTGCTCAGTCACTACAGGCCAGTCCATTGACTCACCTCTCTCCGGGCCGAAGTAGGTGACATCGTGACCTCTCTCTTTCAGTTCGCAAAAAAGTGACTCCACAAGAGGTGTCCGTTCATCGGTACTAACAGCTATCTTCATGGAACAAATTTATGGCACGGAGCGACAGGGAGCACCAAGACTTTAAACCTGCCCAATGAATCGAACTTCAGCTGATCATCTGGTAAACATTTGCCACCAGGCGCTACCGGGAAAGTATGATCCTATGACAACAGCAGTGCTGAAACGGTTGACCTATGAACTGGATATCATCATTGATAGGGGTTACGCCGATTACTTTCTTATTGTCTGGGATATTGTTCAGTGGGCAAAAAGGCGAGGCATTCCCACGGTAGGGCGTGGCTCGGCGGCTGGAAGTTTAGTGTCGTATCTCTTGAGTATTACTCCGGTAGATCCCATAGAACACAATCTTATCTTTGAGCGATTTCTCAACCCTGACCGAGAAGAACCGCCGGATATTGATGTGGATCTCTGTTGGAAGCGCCGGGACGAAGTGCTGAAATATGTCTATGAACAGTACGGAAAAGATCGGGTGGCTATGATTTCTACATTCAACACTTACCATCTAAGGGGAGCAGTGCGAGATGTGGCACGGGCTATGGGGCTGTCGGAAAAGGAGATCGGCAAAGTGTCCCGTGAGTTGCCACGACGCTATGAAAAGGGATGCGGGAAACGAGTGATGGAGGATGATAGATACAGGGAAATATTCGGGCTGGCGAAAAAACTGAAGGGACGACCACGGCATATGGGTATCCACTGTGGTGGTATTGTCATTGCACCGAGAAAAATTACTGACTATGTGCCGCTCCAGCGGTCCACGAAAGGTCCAGTGGTAACCCAGTTTGATATGCATGGGATTGAAAAAACGGGGCTGGTAAAGATTGATCTGCTGGGGCAACGCTCCCTCACTGTGGTGGCGGAAATGGCTGATATTTTGAAAGAAAAGTATAATGTGCATTTCAACTGCCATACCATGTCGAAAATGGATGAAAGAACAAAAGTGCTTATCAGGGAGGGCAGCACCATGGGCGTGTTCCAGATCGAATCGCCAGGAATGCGGGGACTGTTAAAAAAACTGAAGGTGGACTCTTTTGAGATGATTATCGCCGCCAGTTCGGTAATTCGCCCTGGGCCCGCCGATTCAGGAATGTTGAGACATTTCGTCAAACGACACCATGGTAAAGAAAAAGTGGAGACAGTCCATGCCTCTCTCACAGAACTGCTGAAAGAGACCTACGGTGTCATGCTTTACCAGGAGGATGTGATCAAGATTGCCGAGGCTATTGCAGGATGGAACTTGGCGGAATCAGACAAGTTGCGGCGTTCCATGAGCGGAAAGCGGGTGGATGAGCCATTCATGGAGCACCGGGATCACTTCATCCGGGACGCGGTGAAACGGGGAATAAATGTGGAGGCGGCCCTGGAGGTCTGGCGGCAGATGGTAGCTTTTTCCGGGTACGCTTTCTGTAAAGCACACTCCGCCGCCTATTCGGTCATTTCCGTCCAATCGGCGTGGCTCAAGGCCCACTTCCCGGCGGAATTCTTGGCGGCTGTCATGTCCAACTACGGTGGCTTTTACCACACTTCGTGCTACCTGGAAGAAGCACGGCGGCTCGGTGTTACCGTTCTACCACCGGATGTGAATGAATCGGAACCCTACTTTACAGCAAATGACAACGTATCGTGGCTCCGTATCGGTCTTTTGCAAATTAAGGGACTTACCCGACAGACCCTCATCGCGCTATTGGAAAAACGGACAGAACGACCCTTCGAATCACTGGAAGATTTTTGTATCCGGGTGAAGCCGACCTATCGAGAAGCGGAAACACTTATCCGGTGCGGCGTTTTTGATTCACTGGGCTACACTCGCCCCCAACATTTGTGGCGGTTGAAGCTGTTCTACCATAAACTGAAAGCGAGCCGTGATGGGATGTTTCCCAGCGTGGTGAAAACATCTTCCGAAATCCCATGGGTGGATTACCCCCTGGAGCAAAAGTTGAGAGACGAACTGGAACTGATGGAACTGACGGTGGAAAAACATCCGCTCTGGATCTGGAAGGAGGCTCTTCAGCAACATGTCAATAAAATGGGTAGATTTGTTCACAGTCAAGAGTTGACTCAATATGTGGGTAAAAAAGTTAAGCTGGTGGGTTGGATGCTCACTACTCGCAGGACAAAAACCAAGCCGGGAGAGATAATGCAGTTTCTCTCCTGCGAAGATTTGACGGCAACATACGAAGCGGTACTTTTTCCTGGGACATACCGTAAGTTTGGTCACCTCATCAGAAGTCGGGGGCCGTACATTATTGAAGGACATGTAGAGAACGATTTTGGTCACACACCGGTAACTGTAGAACAGCTAACTGTACTGGCAGATAGCGAGCCACCGATACCGTGCATGAAGCAGTCATGGAACCGAGCGTGAGGTCCGCTCCGTTATGCTGAATCTCCTGATATGGCTAAATTTCTACAAGTATGCTGCTGATGTTACCAGGTGACTAATAAGATAAATAGAACAGTTATCGGAGTCGGAACACTCTTGTTGCTGGGGTTTTCCGCCTATCAATATTTGCACTCGTCATTGCCTCTTTATGAAGGCCATCTGAAAATAAGCGGACTGAGAGAAGAGGTTGAAGTTTTCTTTGACGACTACGCAGTACCTCACGTTTATGCTAAGAATGAGACTGACATGTTCTATACGGCAGGATACCTCATGGCCCGGGAGCGACTTTTCCAGATGACAGTGAATGCTGCCACAACTGAAGGGACACTGTCGAAGCTATTTGGTGAAAGTCAGCTTAAGAGTGACATCTTTCTCAGGACGTGGGGCATCCCGAAAATTGCCGAGGAACTAGTGAATCATATCCGTCCAGAATCAAGAGAAGTTCTGGAAACTTTTTGCAACGGAGTTAATGCATATATTGATGAGATGGGCGGTGATCTTCCTGTAGAATTCAAACTGTTGAGGATAAAACCTATCCGTTGGGAGCCGAAGCATGTAACTGGCTATGCTAGGCTGATGGCCTATTCACTTTCACAGTCGTGGTATCCGGAGATGATGCTGGGACAAGTGGCGTACATGTTTGGTGAGAAGAAGGCATTGGAGTTGTGGCCTGTGGCTCCGGATGAGTCCCCGGAATCACTTCCCACAGTAGCTTTTGACCTGGCACCTGTTTGGGAAGCAATGTCCGTTGCCGATGAAAACATTCGTAGACTATTGGGGACAGCTGGTGGTCATCTCGGTTCAAACAGTTGGGTGGTCTCCGGCGCCAGAACAAAGTCTGGTAAACCCATTCTATCCAACGACCCACACCTGGGGATGACCCAACCTTCCATCTGGTACGAGATGCATCTTGTGGGAGGGAAATATGATGTGAGTGGTGTTTGCTTCCCAGGAACCCCTTTTGTAATTCTTGGGCAAAATCGGCATGCTGCCTGGGGGTTCACAAACCTAATGACGGATGATTTGGACTTTTATGTGGAAAAAGTAAATCCTGATAATTCCAACCAATATTATTACGATGGCATATGGAAAGAAATGATACTGAGGGATGAGCAAATCCCCGTAAAAGGTGGCAAAACGCAGACGTTGCTGGTTCGCGAAACGCATCGAGGTCCCGTCATTTCTGATCTCCATCCTTTGGCAACAGGAGGGGATAGAGTCATCTCATTTCGCTGGACCGGTCGCGACATGAGTGACGAGGTGGACGCATTCCTGCGCCTCAACACGATGGAGAACTGGCGCGATTTTTCAGAGGCCGTTTCCCGTTTCACCGTTCCGGGACAAAACATTATTTATGCCGACAAAAAAGGGAACATCGGCTGGCGGCCGGGTGTCAGGATTCCCAAACGAAAGGGTGGGGAGACTCTTGTGCCGCTGCCGGGAGAGACATCGGAATATGATTGGAAGGGTTTTGTCAAATCTTCTTCACTGCCAAGGCTCTTCAATCCTCCCAATGGTATTATCGCAACGGCGAATCACCGGACAATCCCTGACAATTCCCCTTATTATGTATCAAGCCTCTGGCATGAAAAATCTCGACATGACCGAATCTCAGAACTTCTTGATGGGCGGTCAAATCTCACCGTTGATGATATGACAGCGATCCAGCAGGATGTAGTTTCTCCTTTTGGCCAGGACATTGCACCCTATTTCATTAAAGCATTTGAAAACGAGACAGTTGAAGAAGGTAGCAACCTTCAGTACGCCATCAATGTTCTTGGAGAATGGACCGGCGGATTTGAGCCCGAATCTGTTGGTGGACTAATTTTCAGTACGGTTATGCTGGAACTTTTGGAGGCGGTCTACGTCGATGAAATGGCACTTCTTGGAGACGACTTTTTTTTAGCATGGATAGGACCCGTGGGGGCACGAGGCAATTGGGCAATTTCTCTTCGCAACCTAAGAGGTGTACTGGAACGGGGTGGTTCATCCTGGGTTGATGATGTGAGAACCCCGGACAGGGTAGAGAACTTGGATGAAATCATTCGCAAGGAGTTCCGCTCAGCTGTGGCCGAACTGGAAACGCGCCTTGGACCGTCGCCAGGAAACTGGTGGTGGGGCCGGCTTCATACCCTTACACATGTTCATACCATCGGTGGCGCAATGCCGCTTCTGGACCGTCTATTTGGTTTTAATGTAGGGCCCTTTGAAAGTGGTGGATCGAGTACCACCATTAATAATGGTGAGTATACACTCTCGGCTCCATTCCAACGGGTTGTGGGCCCATCATTTCGGAGGATTGTAGACCTTTCAGATATGAATAATACACAATTTGTACTGCCTACTGGTCAGTCTGGGTTACCCCGAAGTCCCCACTACGCTGATCAGGCACCACTCTATATGTCTGGCCGCTATAGGACAACACTCATGGATGAAGCAACCGTTCGTAACTCCGGTTTCCAAAAACTGGTACTGAAACCGTCCGTTCAGTGACATTTATGACAACCGCTGCTTTTCTGCTGTTTTTTATTGGTGCAATTGTTGTAAAGCATCTCTTTTTTTGGTACCCCATGGATGTGAACCATCTCTATAAGGATGGGCCTCTCATGATGGGGCACCGTGGATCGCCGAAAGAAGCACCGGAAAATACAACACTTTCATTTCAGCAAGCTGTGGATACCGGACTCAAAGCCATCGAAGTGGATGTACTNTGTACAAAAGATGGTNAGGTTGTCTGTTCCCANAATCATGATCTGGAACGTGAAACAGACGGTTCGGGATACATCCATGANTCTGATTTTTCAGAGCTCCGAGGGATAAACGCCGGAGTCAAATTTCCNCAACTGGGNGTTACNCCGATTCCTACGCTGGCCGANCTCGTATCAGCNNTGCCTCATAAAGAGCATCCTCAATATTGAGATTAAGTCCATAAAATTGTTTGACTTGNAGGCAGTACCGAAAGTTGTGGAACTCATCAGGGAACATCAACTGCANNGCAGGGTCATAATCTCTAGTTTNAATCCTCTTGTTATTGGTTGGGTCAAAATGATGGATCGTACCATTCCCACCGCTTACCTCTGGAGCGATGAAAATGTACCGCCAATTCTCACCAAGCCGCGGTTTATCAATGTCGTTCATCCGGACATGCTTCACCCATCGGCCCATCTCATGAACGAAAATGTGATACGCTTCGCAAAACGAAAGAGACTTCGACTGAATGTTTGGACTGTAAACAACTTNCCTGCCATGAATTGGCTAATGGCGCTTGGGGTGGACGGTCTCATATCCGATTTTCCTCTGTTGATGCTGGAAGTTTCNGGCAGAATGCAGCAGCAGTCAGCCGCCTAACTACTACNGGTACTTNTTAAGCAGAAAAATCCGACTTTCATGTTTGAAAGCACGTNGGAAGAGAATAATTTACCCGGTTGGTCGCTATGGCTCGTTCAACCNATAAAATCGTCGTCCGGGGCGCTCGGGAACACAATTTGAAAAATATCCATGTGGAGATTCCNCGTGACAAATTTGTGGTTTTNACCGGTCTCTCCGGATCGGGTAAATCTTCCCTCGCTTTTGATACCATTTATGCAGAGGGGCAACGCCGGTATGTAGAATCTCTTTCAGCTTATGCCCGACAGTTTCTGAGTCTGATGGAAAAACCGGATGTAGATTACATTGANGGTCTCTCACCGGCTATTTCCATAGNGCAGAAAGCTTCNTCACGGAACCCTCGTTCTACGGTAGGGACTGTTACTGAAATTCACGATTACCTCCGTTTATTATATGCCCGAATTGGGNAACCTCACTGTTGGAAGTGTGGTGACCCTATCCAGCGGCAGACTGTTCAGCAGATTGTTGATGCGGTTATGAAATTTCATGAAGGAGCCAGACTGCAGATTCTTGCTCCTGTGGTCCGAGGCCGGAAAGGTCAGTTCAAAGAAGTGTTTAGAGAGGTCAGNCGGGAAGGTTTTGTCCGGGNAAGAGTGGATGGCAAGTTGCGGGACCTGGCTGAGAAAATCATCCTCCACCGTAACAAGAAGCACAATATTGAAGTGGTAGTGGACAGGATCATTCTTGAGAAAGCTGTTAAGGAAAGGCTTACCGAATCTGTAGAGTTGGCACTGAAGATTGGTNTCGGATTGGTTATTGTCAACATTTTACCGANGGAGGAACACATTTTCAGTGAACATTTCGCNTGTCCCAAATGCGAAGTGAGTATGGAAGAGCTTTCGCCGAGAATGTTCTCTTTTAATTCACCTTANGGNGCCTGTAGAACCTGCGATGGGCTCGGTTCACGTATGGAAGTTGATCCGGGATTTCTTGTCCCGGACAAGAAGAAATCTCTGATTCAGGGTGCCATCCTGCCTTTGGGTGAACAGCCCCGAGGAANCTGGTACAGTGCCATCCTGAAAAGTCTTGCCCACCATTACAACTTCAAGTTCACCACGCCCTGGTACAAACTTNCTAAACGGGCCCAGGAAGTACTCCTGTTTGGAACGGGTAGTGATCAGGTTAAGATGCAGTATAAGTCNAAACGATTTTCCGGTGAGTATTCCGGAGGTTTTGAAGGCGTCNTCCGAAACCTAGAGCGGCGATATCGCCAGACAAANTCAGCAGGTATCCNTGAGTGGATTGAGAAGTTCATGAGCATGCGTCCCTGTCCCGAATGTAGTGGTGCCCGCCTCCGGAAACAGAGTCTTNCAGTAACTCTGGGTGGTCTCAATATNGGGCAATTGTCAAAAAAATCTATTCGAGAAGNNGCTGAGTTTTTTCAGAAATTAAAACTGACCAAAAGTGAAGCCACAATCGCCAAACANNTTCTAAAAGANGTTAAACAGAGGCTCCAGTTTCTTGAGAACGTGGGCCTGGATTATCTGACACTTGAACGGTCGGCAGTCACCCTTTCCGGCGGTGAAGCGCAGCGGATTCGGCTGGCCACGCAGATCGGCTCTCAGCTTGTGGGAGTCCTGTATATCCTTGATGAACCGTCCATTGGACTTCACCAGCGTGATAACAAACGGCTTATTGCCACCTTGGAAAAACTGAGGGATCTGGGAAATACTGTCCTTGTGGTGGAACACGATAGGGAAACCATAGAGAGAGCCGATTTTGTAGTGGATCTCGGGCCTGGAGCCGGGGAGACAGGTGGTGATGTGGTTTTTTCAGGTGCCCCCGGTAAACTGGCCAAAGCGGATAATTCAATCACAGGGCAATATCTGTCGGGAAAGAAAAAGATTGAAATTCCCTCTGAAAGGCGGAATGGTTTGGGAAAAAATATTTTGCTGTCGGGTGCTAGCGGGAACAATCTCAAATCTCTCGATGTCTCATTTCCGCTGGGGAGATTTATCTGTGTGACGGGTGTATCCGGTTCAGGTAAGAGTACGTTGGTTAATGAGACGCTCTATCCCATTATGGCCAGACAGTTCCACAACGCCAGGAAAACGCCTCTTTCTTACAAGGATATGGAAGGGTTACTCTATCTGGATAAGGTTATTGACATTGATCAATCTCCTATCGGGAGGACGCCGAGATCAAATCCCGCCACCTATACGGGCGTTTTTACACATATCCGCGAACTATTTACGAAATTACCCGAGTCAAAACTGCGAGGTTATAAACCAGGACGCTTTTCCTTTAACGTGAAGGGTGGACGGTGTGAAGCGTGCAAAGGTGACGGCATCATTAAGATAGAGATGCATTTCTTACCTGACGTCTATGTGCAGTGTGAGGTGTGCAAGGGGTCTCGGTACAACCGTGAGACGTTGGAGATAAGCTATAAGGGGAAAACAATTGCCGATGTTTTGGGTATGACAGTGGAGGAAGCACTCGGCTTTTTCAAGAACATTCCGCAGATTAAAAGGCGGCTAGAGACCCTTCGGGATGTGGGACTTGGCTATATCCGCTTGGGCCAGCAGGCGACGACACTCTCAGGAGGCGAGGCTCAGCGGGTAAAACTTTCCTCAGAGCTTTCGCGCATCGGTACTGGCCGCACACTCTACATTCTTGACGAACCCACCACCGGGCTCCATTTTGAGGATGTTCGAATGCTGCTTAATGTTTTGACGCGGCTTGTGGAGAAAGGGAACAGTGTGATTGTCATTGAGCATAATCTTGACGTCATCAAGACTGCTGACTGGATCATCGATCTTGGTCCTGAGGGGGGTGATGAAGGAGGTACAATCGTTGCTGAGGGAACTCCAGAACAGGTTATGAAAAACAAAAAATCATATACTGGGCAATTCCTTAAACCCATATTGAACGGTAAAGCATGACGTCAAAAGAACTCGATACTCTCTCCATCAACACACTCCGGTTTCTAGCAACGGATGCGGTACAGGCTGCCAACTCCGGTCATCCGGGACTGCCACTTGGCGCGGCCCCCATGGCTTACTTAATCTGGAACCGGTTCCTGAAGCACAATCCGGCAAATCCTCACTGGTTTGACAGGGATCGATTTATCTTGTCTGCCGGACACGGTTCCTCACTTCTGTACGCCTTGCTCCACATGGCAGGTTATGATTTATCCCTTGATGATATAAAAAACTTCCGTCAGTGGGGGAGTAAAACACCGGGACATCCTGAATTCGGTCACACGCCGGGCGTGGAAACCACCACTGGCCCCCTTGGTCAGGGATTTGCCAATGGTGTCGGCATGGCCATGACGGAAAAGTTTCTTGCGAACAAATTCAATCGGAATGGTCTGAATATCATTAACCATTTTACCTATGCCATCGTCTCCGATGGCGATCTTATGGAGGGGATTGCATCTGAAGCTGCTTCCATGGCAGGTCACTTGGGTTTGGGTAAAATGATTTATCTGTATGACGATAACAAAATAACTATTGACGGTGGTACCGATCTGACGTTCAGTGAGGATGTAGCGAAGCGTTTCGATGCCTACGGCTGGCATGTGCAACATGTTGAAGATGGGAATGATCTGAATGCCATGGAATCAGCCGTGAAAAATGGGCAGGAAGATTCACGGCCGTCGATCATTATAGTGCGAACACACATCGGCTACGGCAGCCCAAAACAGGACACCGCCTCGGCTCACGGTGAACCGCTGGGGGAAGAGGCTCTTCTGGCCACAAAAGAAAAATTGGACTGGCCGCTTGAGCCCATGTTTCATGTTCCTCATAAGGTCAAAGATTACTGCAACGCCGTTGAATCGGGAAAAGCAGCGGAAAAGGTGTGGAATGATCTCACGTCCCGTTACGGCGAAGCGCACCCCGATCTACTGAAGGAGTTGAAGCTGGCCATGACAGGGGATTTGCCTGAAGGGTGGGAGGATACTATTCCATCCTTTGGTGAAAGAGATGGCCCCTTGGCCACTCGTGCTGCTTCTGGGGTTGTGCTGAATTCCGTGGCGTCAATAATCGACAATCTTGTCGGGGGTTCTGCTGATTTAGCACCCTCCAACAAAACTATCCAAAATGATAAGAGTGTTTTCGGGCCGGGAAACGGTGCTGGTCACAATGTTCACTTCGGTATCCGGGAGCACGCCATGGCAGGAATTGCAAATGGCATGGCGCTTCACGGGGGGGTGATTCCTTATGTAGGCACTTTTCTCATATTCTCAGACTACATGAGAGGCTCTATACGACTTTCGGCTCTCATGCAAACGAAGGTGATCTATATTTTTACCCATGACAGCGTAGGCGTTGGTGAGGACGGGCCTACCCATCAACCCGTTGAACAAACCATGTCCTTGCGCCTCATTCCGGGGTTGACTGTCCTCCGGCCAGCTGACGCCAATGAAACAGCTGAAGCATGGCGAACTGCCCTTACAACTGACGGCCCAGTGGCGCTTATCCTGACGCGCCAAAAGCTGCCAGTGATGGAGAAAGAATACTATCCTATCTCTGAAGGTGTTGCCCATGGGGCATACATAGCCAGAGAGGCCGCAGATGGTGTTGCTGATATCATCTTGCTTGCAACCGGTTCGGAAGTCTCGCTTGCACTTCAGGCTCAACAAACTTTGTCAGAAAATGGTACACACGCCCGCGTTGTCTCCATGCCTTCGTGGGAGCTTTTTGAGCAGCAGTCGGAGGATTACCGCCATTCCGTTTTTCCGACCGGTGTTCCGAAAGTGGCTTTGGAAGCGGGAGCCACCCTGGGTTGGCACCGTTATGTGGACCATAAAGGTGCTGTAGTGGGTGTCGACAGATTTGGGACTTCAGCCCCGGGTCCAACAGTCATGGAGCAATTGGGAATGAATGTTGAGAATGTTGTGAACACTGTGAAAAAGTTGTTGGCGGATAGGAGGGTAGAGTGAAAAACAGACTGAAATCGATGAAACAACTGAAGAGTGAATTTGCACAGTGGGAAGTGATAAAGGATCTCATCGATCAATGCATAGATCTTATGCTCAACCACAGGCAGAGTGGTCATCCCGGCGGCTCTCGTTCCAAGGTTCATGCTATGGTAACCACGCTTCTTTCTGGTGCCATGCAATGGGATATCCGGGAACCAGGTAAGCGGTTTGGTGATCGGTTTGTTCTGGTGGCCGGTCATACCAATCCTGCAGTGTATGCCACACTGGCTGTTTTCAACGAAGCGCTCAGAATCAAGTACAACCAAACGAAGAATGACTGTTATCTTGTTAAAGGAGGGGATGAAAGGATGCTCATTTGGGAAGATCTACTGACCCTGCGCCGTGGTGGTGGTCTTCCGGGACACGCCGAAATGTCTGGTAAGACACTTTTTCTCAAATTCAATACTGGTCCTTCCGGCCATGGCTCACCGTCGGCAGTGGGCGAAGCACTGGCGCACAAACTGGCTGGAACCGACGAAGTGAAAGTGTTTGCCTTTGAGGGGGAAGGGGGCCTTACCACTGGTGCCAGCTACGAATCGCGCCAGTCGGCGTATGGTTTGGGATTGGGAAATTTGGTTTACTTCATTGACTGGAATGACCACGGTATCGACTCGCGACCATTCAGCGATGTGATGTGTGGTTCGCCAAAAGAGTGGTTTGAACCCTTCGGCTGGCACGTGGAAGGAACTGAGGAAGGAGAAAGTTGGGAGGAGGTCATGTCTGCTTATCACCGTCTCTTCAAAGATGATGAGCCCAATGTACCAAAAATGATCTGGACCAAAAATAGGAAAGGGCGCGGCTACGGTGTTTACGATTACAAGAGCCACGGTACGCCACACAAAAGGAACTCGGAACTTTTCTGGGAAACCAAACAACAATTCGGGGAGAAGTATGACGTTGAATTTGATGGGTTCGGAGATTCTGCCCCTGAGGATGAAAGAGCCCTAAACGATCAGGCAGTGAGTCATATGGAAACGGTTATGTCAGTTCTGGAGCGGGACCAGGCTCTTGTTGATTACTTGTCCGGCCGATTGGTGGAGCTTGGGGACTTAGTACCGGAAGTTATAAAAGAGTGCCGCGTTGGAAAATCCAATCCATTCAATGATTCGGTTATCACTGACTACGAATCCTATCCAGACGATCTCTTTGTAGAACCGGGCACAAACGCTCCTAACCGGGTTGCCTTGGCCAAGTTTGGTTCCTGGCTCAACAGCTATGTGAGGGAAAAGTACGGCCGCCCTATGGTTATTGCGGCGTCAGCTGATCTGGCTGATTCAACAAACATCTCCGGCTTTGGAAAAGGATGGAACGACAAGCCCGACTTTGGCTTTTACAACCGTGATACCAATCTGGATGGTACTGTTTTGCCGCAGGCCATTACAGAGTTTGCCAACGCTGGTATCCTTGTCGGTATGACGACGGTTAATTTCAGTGAAAAACCATACGAAGAATTCAACGGTTTTATAGGTGCCTGCTCCACATACGGCTCATTCTCTTATCTCAAGTACGGTCCCATCCGTCTTTTTAGTCAGGTGGTACAAGATTCTGAACTGAAAGTGGGGAAGCTAATTTGGGTAGCTGGCCATTCTGGGCCGGAGACAGCCGAAGACGCCAGAACTCATTTCGGCATCTTCGCACCGGGCGTGACACAACTGTTTCCTGAAGGGCATATTTTGAATCTCCACCCATGGGAGCATAACGAGGTTGCACCTGTCCTCGGCGCTGCCCTGAGCACCGATGTGCCTGTCATTGCTCTACACCTGACCCGACCGCCCATAGAAATTCCCGACAGGCAGGCTCTTGGTATGGCCTCCCACATGGAAGCAGCAAAAGGGGCCTACATCATCAGAAATTACAGCGAAAATAAACCGCGCGAAGGGACTGTTATCATCCGGGGGACCAGTTGCACCTCGAACCTCATTAAAATTCTTCCTCATATCAATCAGGACGGCCCCAATGTGAAGATTGTTGCAGCCGTATCTTGGGGACTTTTTCAGCGTCAGGCTGAGGAGTATAGACAGTCCATACTGTCAGAGGAAGATATGAACGACGCCATGGTCGTCACCAACGGCGGACTCCGCCTTATGTACAGTTGGATTGCTAATCCTGTAGTGAAAGAGTATTCTCTCGCCTCAGACTGGGACAACCGGTGGCGGTCTGGGGGCAGTGTGGATGAGGTGGTGGAAGAAGCACATCTTTCCAAGGATTGGCTTGAGAAAGGAATTGGACGTTTCTCCTCAGAAAGAGATGCTCGCCTTACTCGCTTGCGTAGCGCACTTTCCTTTTCCTGAAGACTCTTTAATTGCAATCGCTTCAACCTCATATTAAATTGAGGGTTACGTATAGACACTAAAAAGACCTCGAAGTGCTCAGCGTGGATATCTCTTTCCTGAATGACTGACCCGCACATAACAACTCCTGCTCCCCAAGAAGAGGATTTGGTTGCCGACCAGACTCTCCGGCCAACCAACTTCGATGAATTTGTAGGCCAGTCTGACGTTGTTGAAAACCTGAAACTTTATATTGAAGCGTCACAGAAACGGGGCGAAGCCCTCGATCATGTTTTACTTTTCGGTCCACCGGGATTGGGTAAGACAACATTGGCCCACATTATTTCAAAGGAACTGGATGTGAATCTGAAGCAGACATCGGGACCTGTGATGGAACGGGCTGCTGATTTGGCGGGGCTTCTTACGAATCTCCGAGGCCGGGATGTTTTTTTTATTGATGAAGTTCACCGGATCAACAATGTTGTGGAAGAGTATCTCTATTCAGCCATGGAAGACTACGGCATCGATATCTTAATCGATAAAGGACCCAGCGCCCGAAGCGTCCGCCTGAATCTGGAACCTTTTACCCTTATTGGCGCAACTACCCGCCTTGGCAGTCTCACCTCACCCATGCGAGACCGGTTTGGCGTAGTGCTGCGAGTGGACTTTTATGAGGTGCAAGATCTTATTCAAATTATTTCCCGTTCGGCTAAAATTCTTTCAGTGAAAATCGACAAAGGCGGTGCTTTTGAACTGGCATCTCGCTCCCGGGGGACACCCCGTGTTGCCAACCGCATTCTCAGGAGGACTCGTGACTATGCCGAAGTGAAAGCCGACGGAAAGATTACAAAAGAAGTGGCAATGAAATCTCTGGAAAAGCTGGGAATAGATGGTCATGGCTTGGACGATATGGATCGGGCAATACTGTCGTCACTGGTGGAAAAATTTAGCGGCGGACCTGTAGGTTTAAATTCCCTTAGTGTTGCTATCGGGGAAGATTCTCAGACAATTGAGGATGTTTATGAACCTTTTCTTATCAAGGAAGGTTTCATCCAGCGGACAGCTCGCGGTAGAGTTGCCGAAGCAAGAGCATTCAAATATCTTGGAATTGAAAAACTAGAAAATCAGCAGAAACTTTTTAACCAGGAGGGATAAATGCTATTTGAAAAAAGAGTAAAGCTCAGGTTAACGGATTTTGATTACAAGTTACCCAAGACACGGATTGCGCAGGAACCGTGGCCACGNCGGGAGTACTCCAAACTTATGGTGATCCACANGGACACAGAGGAAATTGAACATAAGCGGTTNCACAATATTGTTGATTATCTCAAGAAAAATGATCTTGTCATTGTCAATCAGACCAAGGTTTTCCCAGCCCGTCTTTTTGCGGTGAAAGATAGGACCGATGCTAAAGTGGAAGTTTTTCTGCTAAGAGAATTGGAGAATGACCTCTGGGAAGTGTTGGTAAAACCAGCNCGAAAAGTCCGGATTGGNAATAAACTTCATTTCACTGANANGGTTCACTGCGANGTTATCGANAATACCGTCTCCGGCGGCCGTGTGGTTCGCTTTGAATATGACACGAAGNATTTCTATGAAATAATTGACAGAATCGGGCATGCTCCNCTACCACCGTATATTAGCCGGCCTGATACGCCCAAGGATAAAGAGCGTTATCAGACCGTTTTCGCTTCAAATAGAGGTGCCGTAGCAGCGCCTACTGCTGGTCTTCATTTTACTGACGATTTATTGAAGAAGATTAAGGCCAANGGTNTTCGTGTGGCACCTATCGTGCTCCATATTGGTCTTGGAACGTTTCGCCCAGTGCAAGTTGAAGATCTTACTCGTCATCAAATGGATTCTGAATATTTTGAAGTTCCTCCTGAAACAGCTATCGCTATAAACGAGACTAGGGAACGCGGGAAACGCATCTTTGCGGTGGGAACTTCTTCAGTGAGGGCATTGGAGACTGTTGTTGTTTCCGGTTTTCAGGTTACACCGAAGCGGGGCTGGACGGATAAGTTTATTTACCCTCCTTGCGACTTTAAGATGACCGATGCCATCATTACCAATTTCCACCAGCCAAAATCGACGCTGCTTATGCTTCTTTGTGCTTTCNCTGAGAGAGAATTCATCTTCAAGGCATACANAGAAGCGTTGAAGAAGAATTANAGATTTCTCAGTTATGGCGATGCCATGCTGATCCTCTGATTTGTAGTGAAGGTTGGGGCAATCATAGCCGCCGCAGGCGANGGGAAACGATTCATNACCGAGAGTGATGATCNAAAGAAACAGTTCGCTGAGTTGGGCGGCGAACCCCTTTTCCTGAGATCTGCGAGAANCTTTCTTGAATCACCCATCATTGATGAAACTGTGGTAGCAGTNCCTGCCGGCNATGTGGAAAAATGTAATCAGCTTTTGGGAAAAGGTAGTAATGNTAACATACTTGTCATTCCCGGAGGTGAGCAGAGACAGGAGAGCGTCTACAACGCCTTTTCTCAAATTAGGGAGAGAGTNGAGGTTGTAGTAATTCATGACGCTGCTCGTCCTTTCCTCCAAGGTGAATGGATCGAGAAGACTGTAGAACTTGCAGGCANTTACGACGGNGCTATTGTTGCCATCCCNGCTGCAGATACGCTGAAAGTTTCTGATAACGGTCTCATCAATANAACCATGGACCGCTCCACAGTTTGGCAGGCCCAGACACCTCAGACATTTGCTGTAGGNATNCTGGACAAAGCTTTCGAACATTCTTTGACGCACNGAATTGTGGCAACTGATGAAGCTCAACTGGTNGAAANTGTGGGCGGACGGATTGCCATTGTGGAAGGGAGNTCTTTCAATATAAANATTACCACAAGGAACGATCTTACCCTTGCTGAAGCCATTCTCTCNATAGGAGCNTATGGTTAGNACAGGAATCGGCTATGACGTTCACCGNCTCTCTGNCGGCGAAACCCTGATTATCGGCGGGGTTANAATTCCGTCTGACAAAGGTTCTGTTGGTCACTCCGACGGAGATGTTTTGACNCATGCTGTTGTGGATGCGCTCTTGGGCGCCGCTGCTTTGGGTGANATCGGTACCCACTTTCCCAGCAGCAATGACAGGTGGAAAGGAGCATCGAGCCTTACGTTTCTTTCNCACGTTGTAGAGCTGGTGAACGAAGCGGGATTTGTGATCNCAAACGTGGACGGNACTGTGATTCTTGAGTCGCCCCGACTGAGTGAATATCTCCACTCTATGAGGCAAACGCTTTCATCAGAGATGGGNCTTGACACTCAGAATTTTTCGGTGAAAGCTACAACCACGGACGGATTGGGNTTTACCGGNAGTGGTGAGGGGGTTGGCGCCGTGGCNATCGCTACACTCNNGCGACCTGACAGCTGAGGTAAGAGATTCCTCTCACACTCTCTTCTCGAGCCAANGTCAACATNGGCCTGAANATCACAGGCCGGCGNGACGATGGCTACCACACCATCAAGACNATTTTNCANGAAATTTCACTGGCTGATGAAATTATTCTTGATAAAGTNCCCGAAGNTTGCACGTTCACCTGTTCTGAACCNGNGCTNCCCGTCGACCATACAAATCTTTGCGTAAAAGCTTATAATNCATTGAAAAAAGCTGTCCCTGAACTNGGCGGTGTCTCCATTCATCTCGAAAAACGGATTCCTGTAGCAGGAGGTTTGGGTGGAGGNTCAAGCAATGCCGCCACCNTTCTGAACGGAGTGAATGATCTGTTTGGTTTGGAACTTAATNATGGCCTTCTTAGNAAGNTGGCCGNAGCGNTGGGNGCAGATGTCCCTTTCTTTTTGAAAGGGGGAACACAACTGGCGGCAGGTATCGGTGACCAGTTGACACCCATNTCACTCCCGGCAATGAAATCGGTCCTTTTGNTTTGTCCAGCAGTGGAAATATCGACGGTCTGGGCCTATGGAGAAGTTAAAAACTTCTTGTCCGGCGGATTTGGTACCGGTAATTTCGCCGCCCCCNTAGAAAAGCAGTTATCGTGGGAATCTNTGGGGAAGTTTTTTGAGAACGATTTTGAATCTCTGGTGTTTCGAACATATCCAGAGATTGGTGACCTGAANAAACGGCTATTAAACGCCGGGGCGGGGTTTGCCAGTCTGTCGGGTAGTGGCTCGACTGTGTTTGGAATCTTTGAGGACAACAATGTTGCTGAAAAAACCCAGGAACAGTTCTCNGCCTTCCAAACCTTCATTACCCACCCCATTACACAATGACAGTGACTGTGCCCCGAATTTATTGGGATGTGGTCTAACTGGCATGACGCCCGGCTGTTAACCGGGACGGTGCAGGTTCGAATCCTGCCATCCCAGCCAGATTTCAGATGCGGCGCGGTCCGCGAATCGAGTCAGCTTCCCGGCCGTGCCGAGGACAGTTTTGCCGGGTCGTCCAACGGCAGGACCGCGGCCTTTGAAGCCGTTAATCTTGGTTCGAATCCAAGCCCGGCAACAGTGAGATGAGGAAATACAATGAAAGTCTTTAGTGGAAGATCAAACGAACCGCTGACAGCGAAAATAGTGAAACATCTCGGTATTGAGATGAGCAAAGTAANTTTCCGTCAGTTTTCCGACGGAGAANTNTGGGTGAAGTATGAAGAGAANATTCGNGGACAGGATGTCTTCATTGTTCAGTCNACTCATCCACCGGCGGAGAATATCATTGAACTCGTTCTTATGATCGATGCAGCAGTACGTGCTTCNGCGGANCGGGTGACGGCTGTAATCCCTTACTATGGCTATGCCCGCCAAGATAGAAAGGATCAACCCAGAGTCCCAATTTCCGCCCGTGTGATCATGGATATGTTGTCCAGTGTCGGTGCGGGTCGTGTGCTCACCATGGATCTTCACTCACCTCAAATTCAGGGATTCACTCATATCCCGTTCGATCACCTTTATGCACGGCAGATTGTATTTAAAAGATTGCATGAGTTCGACCTTCATCCTGATAAAACGGTCATTTTGGCACCGGATGTGGGACGGGCACCCATGGCACAGGCTTATGCTAAGCGTCTGGGGGTCAGTTTTGGTCTCATTGATAAACGACGCACTTCACCGAACCATGCGGAAGTGGTACACCTAATTGGAGATATGAAAGACAAAGAAGTATTTGTGATGGATGATATGATCGATACGGGNGGCAGCATGATTAATGCNGCTGAGGCTGCTATNGAAAATGGTGCTTCTTCGGNTTGTGCTTTGGCCACTCACGGGCTTTTTTCCGGCGAGGCANCCAAAAGATTTATGGATTCATCTATNGAGAAAGTCATTGTNACGGACACCGCAAAATTGGATGATAACCGGCGGTTTGAAAAACTGGAAGTGATATCGGTTTCTTCCCTGTTTGCGAACGCTATCTCCAATATCCATAGTGGTGAGTCTGTCAGTGCACTATTCAACGTTTAACCGGAGGTAGTTATGGCTCAAGAGTTCAAACTTGAACTTGATAAACGNNCAGAGCTGGGAAACCAGGCNGCGAAACAGATGAGAGATGAAGGTAAGATACCCGGTGTATTTTACTCGGCTACACATGATGCAGTCCCGTTCGCAATAGACAGGCGACACCTCCANGACGCACTTCAATCCATGTCTCGGATCTATGCCGTAACTGTGGGTGAAGAAAAACTCCACGCAATATTAAAGGAAATTCAGTACCACCCTGTAACTGAAAAGATTGTTCACGTGGATCTTTTTGGTGTGAGCCTTAAGGATAAGATCACACTCTCAATACCGGTGGTCTTGGACGGCGAAGCGGNCGGTGTTAAGACCGGTGGCATAATGACNCAAAATATTACAGAACTGGAGATTAGTTGTCCTGCCACAAAAGTACCCGAGGCTGTACACATTGATGTGGAAGAAATGGAAGTCGGTGACAGTGTCCATGTTTATGATCTTTCTATTGAAGATGGAGAAATCTTGACCAATCCTGAGATTACNGTAGTTTCCGTTCAGGCTCCGAAAGAGGAGATTATTGAAGAGCCTGANCTGGAAGAGGAAGAACTTGAGGGTGAAGAAGGTGAAACTGTTGAAGGTGAAGAAGCACCCACGGAAGAGGGTGAGGNCGAAGGTGCTGACAAACCATCNGGTGATGGAGAGAAGGAGGAANGTGCTTCAAAGTGATTGCGTTTATNGGTTTAGGGAATGTGGAANATCACTATGCCGNCACAAANCANAANTTNGGGTTTTGGGTNGTGGATGAGCTTGTTCGCCGCCGAAATCTCGCTTTTCGACCAGGGAAAGGGGACTATGTTTATGCTAGATCTGATGATNTTGTCTGGGTTAAACCGACATCGGGTATGAATAGAAGTGGCATCCCAGTGAAGGAGGTTCAGGCCCATTGGCAGATTGATCTGGCAGATCTTCACATAATCGTGGATGATGTAGATCTTCTGCTGGGTACCATGCGGGTTCGGCCGGCCGGTGGCGATGGGTGTCACCGCGGTCTGGAATCGGTTATCTACCAACTGGGTAGCACCGACTTCCCGCGGATACGCATGGGTATTGGCACGGAGGAGCAAATGCGGCCGGCAGAAGATTATGTGCTAAAACCGTTCCGGAAGAAAGATCAGCCTTTGGCTGAAGAAATGATGATCCGAGGTGCCGATGCAGTGGAATCTATTTTGACCAAAGGTTTGGAAAAGACCATGGCTGAATTCAACAGATCACAGACAGAGGAGTTAGTTGATTAATGAACTTGTTTTATTTTATTCCACTGGCGGGTGTTTTGGCTTTGATCTATGCGCTTGTGAAATCTTCCTGGGTAAATAAGCAGGATCCCGGCAATGAGAAGATGATAGAAATCGGTACAGCTGTTCGGGAAGGTGCCATGGCATTCCTCGCCCGGGAGTATAAAGTCCTGGCCGTGTTTGTGGTTGCGGTAGCCGCACTTCTTGCATGGGGCAATGCGTCACAAAAAACCAGCATGGTGGCAGCAAGTTTTATTGTTGGTGCTCTTTGTAGTGGTTTTGCTGGTTTTTTTGGCATGCGAGTAGCTACAGCGGCCAACCACCGTACAACACAGGCCGCTAGAACCAGCCTCAATTCCGCCCTTGGCGTTGCTTTTGCAGGTGGATCTGTCATGGGTATGAGTGTTGTGGGTTTGGGTATTGTTGGTCTCTCTTCACTGTTTTACTTTTACGGCGGATTGAATGAAGGAGTTGATCTTCAGCACGTGATGACGCTCCTCTCAGGATTTGCCATGGGTGCCTCATCCATCGCTCTCTTCGCCCGTGTTGGTGGAGGCATTTATACGAAAGCAGCTGATGTTGGTGCTGACCTTGTAGGAAAGGTAGAAGCAGGAATCCCAGAAGATGATCCACGAAATCCTGCCACCATCGCCGATAATGTGGGTGATAATGTGGGTGATGTAGCCGGCATGGGTGCCGATCTATTCGAATCTTACGTGGGCTCCATTATTGGAGCCATGGTCCTTGCGGCAGCGGCTGGTGCCACAGACCTGGTCATGTTGCCGCTTTATCTGGCAGGAGCAGGCATTATTGTTTCCATCATCGGAACATTCTTTGTGAGAACCAAGGAGGGTGGCAACCCTCAGACCGCACTCAATGTCGGCACATATGGCGCCGGAGTTCTTATGTTGGTCGTAAGTTATTTTATCATTGATTATTTTGTTCCCGGTACAGCCATGCTGAACGACAAAGCTGTAATAGCTGTAGATATATTTGGTGCTACCATCACTGGGTTGGTGGCAGGAATTCTTGTGGGGACGCTGACGGAGTACTACACGGCTGAATCCCGCGGTCCGGCAAGAAGTATCTCCAAGTCGAGTGAAACTGGTGCGGCTACGAATATCATTTCCGGCTTGGCAAACGGAATGCAATCAACAGTGTTTCCGGTTCTCAGCATTGCCATAGCCATTGTAGTAGCATACAATTTTGCGGGTCTTTATGGCATTGCAATTGCGGCACTGGGGATGCTCTCTACTACGGGAATTCAATTGGCAGTGGATGCCTACGGTCCCATCGCAGATAACGCCGGTGGCTGTGCTGAGATGGCGGAACTACCATCAGAAGTTCGTGAAAGAACAGATAAACTGGATGCTGTGGGGAATACTACAGCCGCCATCGGTAAAGGATTTGCTATAGGATCTGCCGCATTGACAGCCTTGGCTCTTTTCGGTGCTTACCAGACAAAAGTAGGTCTTGATTCAATTGATATTATGAAGTCAACAGTTATGGCGGGACTATTGATTGGAGGTTCACTCCCCTTCCTGTTTTCGTCCTTTGCCATGCGGGCTGTTGGTGAGGCTGCCTTTGAAATGATTGAGGAAGTCAGAAGGCAGTTTCGAGAAATAGAAGGCTTACTGGAAGGAAAAGCCAAGGCTGATCATGCCCGCTGTGTGGATATTGCCACAACCGCAGCCATTAAGCGGATGATTGCGCCCGGCTTGTTGGCTGTCTTTACACCTGTATTTTTCGGACTGGTACTCAAGGATCCGGAAATGCTGGGTGGTGTACTGGCCGGAGTGACCGTAAGCGGTGTTTTACTGGCCATTTTTATGGCCAACGCTGGTGGTTCCTGGGACAACGCAAAAAAATATATTGAAAGTGGGGCACATGGCGGCAAGGGCAGTGATGCGCATAAAGCCGCTGTTGTAGGAGATACAGTTGGTGATCCTTTTAAGGATACAGCTGGCCCATCTTTGAATATTCTGATCAAATTGATGTCTGTGGTTTCATTGGTCATTGCACCACTGATTTCATAGAATTAAGGAGAAAGTATGAGATACTACGAAACGCTCTATATCGCACACCCTGATTATGAGGATGCGCGGTTAGATGAGCTCAAGAACAATGTGGATGAGCGAATTAGGAATCACGGTGCTGAGATCGTCAACTCTTACACTTGGGGTAAACGACGACTTGCTTATGAAGTGAACAAATTCAGGTACGGTACCTATATGATGCTCCAATATTCTGTTCAGGAACCTTTCATCGATGAGTTGAACAGTTGGATGGAACTCCAGGAATCAATATTGGCATATCTCACCACCCGTCTTGATGATGCACCTGTTATCAGGGAAGACACAAACGGTGAAGCATCATTTGATAAACAGGTTGTTGAAGTTAAGAAAACGATGGAAGCGGAGGGTTAAGCTATGGCTTTTATGGGACGTGGGCGAGTATGCAAATTCTGTGAGGACCGTGCTCTCACTATTGATTACAAGAATGTTAAACTGATCAGAAAGTTTGTGAATGAACAAGGTAAAATCATCCCCGGACGGGTGACGGGCACTTGCTCCAGGCACCAGCGGCAGCTGACCGGTGCAATCAAGCGGGCGCGAAACATTGCGTTACTTTCTTACTCTGGCGATGAATTTAGCAGTTAGTTAGGAAAGGGGCTGAGACAATGGAAGTTATCCTCAAACAAAAGATTGACAAGCTCGGCGACGTGGGTGATATGGTTCGAGTAAAAGATGGTTACGCCAGAAACTACCTTATGCCCCGAGGCTTAGTTGTAGAAGCGACACCCGGTAATGTGAAAGAAGTGGAGGAGCTCAAGAATCAGATTTCGGCCCGAGACAAAAAAACCACGGTACACCATAGTGAGGTTGCTGAACAACTTTCCAAGCTGAAACTGTCCGCACCGGTAAAGGCCGGTGAAGATGATCGGCTTTTTGGCTCAGTAACAGCCATTACAATCAGTGAACTTCTCCAAGAGCAAGGTTTTGATGTGGATCGGAAAGCTATCCAGCTGGATGAGCCCATCAAATCGCTGGGTGTGCATAATGTTTCTATTAAGCTTCACACTGATGTGGAGACTGAAATAAAGGTATATGTAATTAAAGAATGAGGCGAAGGGCCTCATTCTTTAATTGTAAAACCCCCGCTGCGACGGGGGTTTTTTGTTGCAGATTCCTAACCTCCCGTCTATCTTCGTTGCATGTACGCTGACGTCTCTTTCCCCATCTCAAGCTGGCGGGTCTTTACTTACCGGATACCGCAGCCGCTGGATGGTGTGATTCAGACAGGAATTCGCGTTAAGGCACCGCTGGGCCGGCGCAAGGCGGTTCAGGGTGTTGTTGTGGGCTTGGGAGACAAGGCTAAGTTTAAAGGTAAGATTCAACTCATTAGTGAAGTTGTGGATGACGTACCACTTTTGGACGATACGCTCTGGCAGCTCATTTCGTGGGTCAGCGATTACTACCTTACACCTCTGGGGCAAGTGATGCGGTCGGCGGTGCCGTCCGGTCTGTCGCAACAATATGAGCCGGCCCAGATTCTGGAAGTGAGCGCTGAAAAAATTTCTTCCGGTCAGCTACAGGAGCTAAAGAAAAAAGCACCCAAACAATACAAAATTGTTCAGGCAATATCTAACCGGGGCGGGACACTTTTTGTAAAAGATCTTGCTGATGTTTCTGACCGGGCTTCCGCCGTCTGCCGATCTCTTGAAAAAAAAGGCCTTGTAGCAATTCGGGCCATTACCAGGGAACCGGAGCTGGGCGGACTTAAAGTGACTTCTGTTCACAAAAAGATTGTACTGACAGCTGAGCAACAGGCAGTTGTTGACGAAATAATGAAGTCTATGAAGCAAGGTCTGTACAGTGCTTCATTACTTCATGGAGTTACAGGCAGTGGAAAGACGGAGGTGTACATTCATCTGGCACGAGCTGCGCAACAGCTCGGCAGGACCTCCATCATTCTTTTGCCTGAAATTTCCCTTACGCCCCAGATTGCCGGACGGTTTTGGTCAGTGTTCGGTGAGGAGGTGGCCATCTGGCACAGCCGTATGACATCTGCTGAGAGAAGCTGGACGTGGCGCCAGATCTGCGCCGGGAAGTACTCGGTTGTGGTGGGTGCCAGGAGTGCTATCTTCACCCCCATGAAAAAGGTGGGCCTCATTGTGGTTGACGAAGAGCAGGAGGGGAGCTTTAAGCAGGAGAGCCCCGCTCCGCGGTATCATGCCCGAGATGTAGCCCTTATGAGGGGGAAACTGAGCCAAGCCATCACGCTGCTTGCCGGTGCCACACCGAGTATGGAATCGTACTACAATCAGGCCATGAACAAGCTGAACTATATCAGGCTGACATCCCGGTATGGTGATGCGCTCTATCCCAGAGTCCATCTGGTGGACATGAATGAAGAGCGTGCCGTATTGGAGGATTATTCCATTATTCTCTCAAGAGAACTGACTGAAAAAATTGCTGAGCGGATGGAACGTGGGGAACAGATAATTTTGCTTCAGAACAGGCGGGGTTTTGCATCGGTGGTCACTTGTGTAGACTGTGGTGAAGTGGAGATGTGCAACCACTGTCAGATCGTACTGACGTTTCATAAATCAGATTCGTTACTGAAGTGTCACTACTGTAATTTTCAGAAACCTGTTCCCAAGCTCTGTGCCAAGTGTGATGGTACACTAAGGTTTGGCGGAACGGGGACTCAAAAAGTGGAAGAAGTTCTCATACGCAAATTTCCTGACATTCAGTTCGTGAGGATGGATATGGATACCACCCGCCGGAAGGGAGCTTTCGCTAAAATTCTAAAGGAGTTTGGTGAAGGACGGTATGATGTTCTTTTAGGAACTCAGATGATTGCCAAAGGCCTCGACTTTCCTAACGTCACATTAGTGGGTGTTGTCAATGCTGACACAGGACTTTTTCTGCCCGATTTCAGGGCCGGGGAGAGGACTTTTCAGCTCATTTACCAAGTGGCGGGCCGCTCAGGCCGTGGCAACAAGCCTGGAGAAGCAGTTATACAGACCAGCCATCCTGATGATCCTGCTATAAAATCCGCGTCTCAGCTTGATATTGAAAAATACTACAATATCTGCCTAAATGAGCGTAAGGAACTGATGTATGCTCCTTTCAGTTGGATGGCAAGAGTAGAATTTTCCGGACCGGATGAGAAAAAGGTCTGCTCAACAGCTGAGAATCACCTGAAAAAGATTAGTGAAAAACCGCAATGGTTAGAGATTATGGGGCCAGCGCCCTGCCCCGTGGAGCGTCTCCGTGGGAACTACAGGTATCAGATCATTTTCAAATCACCGAAACAGAAGGATAAAAACGGCGCACTTTTTCATACATTCCTGAAACAGCATTTCACCGGATCAGAGCAAAAGGGAAAGAAAGGAAATGTCAGGGTTACTATGGATGTTGATCCCATATCTCTCCTCTAAAATAATGCGGAAAACATTATTAATTTTTTTTCTCATGGGATCCGCTTGGGCGCAAACTTCTTACCAGTCTCTCGACATTTCCTATCACGTTCGCTCTCTCGGAATGTCCGGCAGCGGCGTAGCGGACGTTCTTGGGGCGGATGTTTCATCACTGAATCCCGCCCTGTTGTCAGGCAAAGAGAAAACATTGATTCTTTCGGCTGTACGTTATCCCGCTACGGTTCAATCTCAGTTAGCTGAGTGGCGAATGACTGTGAAAGGGGTGTCCATAGCTGCCACTTTTCGGGGTGTCAACTATGGGAATTTCAAAGAACGTGACCGCGATGGCAACGACTTGGGTTCGTTTTCCGCCGGTGATGCCTGGCTCAACGTAGCTGTGGCAAAAAGTCTATCTCCATTGGCTGATGTGGGTATATCAGCGGGAATGTTTCAAAGCAGTGTAGGAGATGTCACTGCTGTACTGGGCCTTGTTTCATTGGGCGGCAGAGTGACCATACCGCAGCTTGAAACATCACTGGGTGTTTCTGTTCGTAACCTCGGCACCACCGTTCAGGAGTACACGTCGCATACGGAAATGATCCCCACATCTGTGGCTCTAGGTGTCACAAGAAAAATGGAATATTTGCCGCTCACTCTTTCTGCCGATGCAGTCTGGTGGGAGCAGCGCAGTCTTTTCAGATTGGGAGGTGAGTTTGCGTTGCCGAAAGGACTTTTTCTACAGCTTGGCACAAGTTCCTTCCGTTCCGATCTTCAGACGGGAGAACTATGGCGGGATATCGCCTCCGGTTTCTCTCTCGGCTTTGGATACAGTCTGCAGAGGGTCTCAGTAGGTTTTGCCATGGCGAACAGTGGTGTGGGCGGCATGAGCCTAGGTGTCGGTTTCTCCCGCCGATTTTAGTTATTTTTCGGGTGGCCGGAAAAAGACCGTTTTATCACTATTGAGTCAGAGTTAAACTTGTGGCGGATTTTGGGCTTTTCCAGTATTGCAGGTTTAACAATATAATATCAGCTCATCTGGGGAGATCCTGAGCCGGCATAATAATGAAGAATCAAAAAAAACAATCCCGCTTGAAGGAGTTCATCGACAACCCCAAAAAGGCTCTCTGGAAACTTGCCGTTCCGATGATGTTTGGGATGATGATTCAGACAGTTTACATGATCGTTGATATGATTTTTGTTGGTCAAGTGAGTGCCGATTCACTAACGGCGTTGGCCTTTAATATGCCGCTGCTTTTCTTTGGTCTCGGAATCACTTTCGGCCTAGGCTCCGGCGTAACGGCTGTTGTGGCGCAGTTCATAGGCGCCGAAGATAAAAAGAATGCCGACAACAGCGCCGAACACGGTATCGTCTTGGGAATAATCCTTGGAGTCGTTTTCACCTTCGCCGGACTGCGTTGGGGAGAGTCCATTCTGTCGATCATCGGTGTGCCGGAGGAAATGAAGTATCTTGCGTGGTCTTACTTCAGGATCATTGTCTTGGGATATATCTTTATGGTATTGTCGGTCTTCTTCCGTTCCATTCTCTCCGGAGAAGGTGATGTAAAAACACCTGTTATAATTCAGGGTAGTGGCACGATTCTTAATATTATTCTTGACCCTATTCTCATTTTCGGTTTTGGACTTGGTGTCCAGGGAGCAGCGTTAGCAACAGTGCTAAGTCAGGCATGTGTGGCGCTGGCGTTTGTCTACCTACTTTTTGTTAAGAAGCATGCCTACGTCACTTTCGCTTTACGGGATTTCAGCTTTTCTATGAACATTCTCAAAAAGATATTCACCATTGGTATGCCGGCGTCGTTCTCTATGGTAATCATGTCGTTGGGAGGGGGGACGTTTAATCGAATTCTGGTTTCCTTTACCAGTGATGCTGTGGCAGCATTTCAAGTTGGCGGTCGGGTGGAACATGCCGTGTTTGTTCCTTTTATATCTATCGCCACGGGCCTGGTAACTCTTGTGGGTATGTTCTTTGGTGCAAAACGGTTAGATCTGGTACGTCAGATCATCAAATATGGCATGAGCAGAGCAGCGGTTATAGGAGTTGTCTTTGCACTCATTTTCTTTGTTCTAGCACCTGTGATTATGACTGCTTTTACGGATAGTGATAACATTGTGCAATTAGGTACCCGGTATTTGAGGATTATTGTATTCTCCTACCCTTTCATCCCGATCGCTATGATTAGTGGAAGAGTTCTTCAGGGGTTGGGATTTGGAATGCCCATTTTTATTGTCACCTTCCTGAGGGTCATACTTTTGAGTATTTCTCTGGCATCATTTTTTGTATTTGTTTTGGATAAGAGTGTGGAATGGATCTGGATTGCTCAGCTTATATCAACTTTAGTGTCAGCACTGGTTGCCCTTCTATGGTTGAGATGGGGCCTTCAGAAAGTTGAAAAAAGCGAAATGGTTTCCGTGGAAAAATATAAAGATATGGTAGGTGGTCAACTTCAGGAAGCCTGAGGAACAGATGAAATTCATAAGTTCTAATCGTGGTTGTTAACAAAAGCCTTCAAGATACGTATGCTCCGGAAAACGTCTGTTTTGGATGCGGTCCGGCAAACGAGAAAGGACTGCAAATCAAAAGTTTCGTTGAGGGTGACGAGGTAGTAGCTGATTGGACACCTGAGTCTCATCACGAAGCGTGGCCTGGCGTCCTGAATGGCGGTATTATCGGTACCCTTCTCGATTGTCATTCCAATTGGACAGCCGCTTATTATCTAATGAAACAGGCTGGGAGGGAGAACGTGCCTGCCACGGTAACAGCTGACTATTCCATCAAGCTAGCGCGACCGACACCTACAGGTGGCTTAATTCGTCTTGTGGCTCGCGTATTGGAAACGACCGAAAACAAGGCTAAGACGGAAGCTGAGCTGGTGGTTAACGGTAAAGTGTGTGCGACTTGCAAAGGGACTTTTGTGGCGGTGAAACCGGGGCATCCCGCCTACCATCGATGGTAAAAACTGTGTTCCGGTTTCGTTTTCCATTATTTTTTTCAAGTTTACTTCTTATATCCTGTGCCTCTGTTTCCACCTGGCGGGCTCCGTCAGATTTGGGTGACCGTTTTGACGTAACTATCTATAGGGATACCTGGGGTGTTCCCCACATATACGGTAAAACCGATGCTGATGTGGCCTTTGGTCTCGCCTACGCCCACGCCGAAGATGACTTAGAAAACATAGAAATTTCTCTTCTTTCTGCTCGGGGGATTCTCGCTTCCTATCAGGGAATTAAATCCGCCCCCATCGATTTTCTAGTCAAACTTTTTAAGCTATATGAAACGGTGGAAGAAAAGTATGAAACGGACCTTTCCCTAGAAGTGAGAGAAGTTTGCGAAGCCTACGCCGACGGAATTAATTATTATATTGCTCGCCACCCCGATTCGGGAACAGCCGGTCTTTACCCTGTTTCCGGGAAGGACATAGTTGCAGGCTTCTCTCTTAAAACCACCTTCTTTTTTGGACTGGATGGTGTTATTCGCAGGCTTATGCGAAATCAAAGGCCCGAAAATTTGGCTTCTTCCTCCGACGAACTGCATCTGGCAGACACCTTCGGCGGAATACCCGTGGGCTCCAACGGTTTTGGTGTGTCACCTTCGCGGACAGCCGATGGAGGCACTTTTTTCCTCTCAAATACGCATCAGCCTTGGAACGGTCCCTTAGCCTGGTATGAGGCACACGTAAAAAGTGAAGAAGGGTGGCAGGTGTCTGGTGCTCTTTTCCCTGGCATGCCTGTTTTTGGCGTCGGCCATGATTATAACAAAGGGTGGACCCATACGGTTAATCAGCCTGACCTCATTGACGTCTATGAACTTGTTATCAATCCTCGAAACAAAGACAAGTATCGCTATGACGGCAAGTGGCTGGAGTTTGAAAAGTTTAAGGTTCCCATTACTGTAAAGCTTTGGGGGCCAATTAAATGGACGATCAACCGGGAAGGCTTATGGTCAATCCACGGCCCTGTCATCAGGCGTCCTTTCGGTACTTTTGCTATTCGCCATTCCAGTTTGACAGACATTCGAGCTGTTGATCAGTGGTACAGAATGAACAAAGCTGAAAACCTCGCACAGTTTACGGAAGCCATGGAAATGGTGGCCATTCCCAGCTTCAATACGGTTTATGCTGACAGAGAGGGCAACATTTTCTATATCTATAATGGGCGGTTTCCGAAACGGGATGAAGCCTTCGATTGGCAAGACTATCTTCCTGGTGACACCTCCGCTGTTGTTTGGAACGAGTTTCTTCCGCTGTCAGAGATTCCTCAAGTGCTGAACCCGTCATCCGGTTTTGTCCAAACCTGTAACCACACACCGTTCATGTCTTCCGGGGAAGGCGACAACCCTGTCCCCGCACTTTTTTCATCCACCATGGGAATCGAGACTCATAAGACCAATCGTTCTCTTCGAGCCCAAGAAATTTTTACCAATAATGACTCAATGACTTTTGACGAATTTATTAAAGCGAAATTCGATCTTTCTTATTCTCAGCAATCAAAACATGTTCAGTTCATTGAAAAGTTAGTCGCTGAAGTAAAGAGTGATGATCCCCTTGTGAATGGGGCGTTGAAACTTATGGGTTCATGGGATCACCGGATGACTATTAATAACCGGCAGGCAGCTGTCAGTATTCTGACGCTCAGGGAATTTGATTCCTATTTATGGCAGGATCTTGATATGCCTCCCGATGAAGAATTAG
>PBTS01000068.1:0-12905 GCA_002729175.1 Fidelibacterota bacterium | reverse complement strand
TGTCTGAAATGGAAGGGATTAAAGCGACAAAGAAACTTCTTGAGCGGTTACAAAACAATCTCTAGTAACCAGATTATTAAATTCGTGTTTTTTGGACTACACTAATTATTTGTTTCAAATCGTTCCTTTAGATAGTCCTCATACATCCTTTCCCAATTTTGTTGAATGCCAGTCAAATTATCCACCTGGATAACAATACCGTATCCTACATCGTGAAATTCAACTTTTAATTTGTTACTGTAAATTAAATGCTCCAGATCTTCTCTGTTTATTAAATGACCACATTGAGATTCATATTCTCTTTCGGGTATAAAATAGACAGCTTTACCAGCATCACCGACAAATGCAATATGGGAAAGAGTAGAGAAAGACGTCCAAGAATTATTGTCACGAAAAATTTCCAAGCACATCTCTTTGGTCCGTTTTTTTGTATTTTCAATATAAATGAGATTAAAGAAAAGTATGCCGCCAAGTCCCTCTCTTACCTTAGATGAATGTGTAGTAAAATCCTGAACCCCATTATTTTCCTGGCGGAATGTAATCAATGGACTAAATCGGCTTTCTGTTTTAAGTAATTTGTAGCGTAAAGTGGACCTTTTTAACTGAGGTTCAGATATGAGTACTGTTACAGGAAAATGAATAAAACCCAAAGGTATTTCAAAATGAGAAGTTGACGAGGAAACCATAGGGAAAGTTTCATTTATATAGCGACGACCAACCTCAGCTGTATTGCTTAAGCGCCACTCACCGATTTTGGATGGGATTGAAAGAGAGATAGATAATCCCAAAGAGGTGAAATTATTTCGTTTTGTTCGGAAACGATGCTGATGGAAATCAGATATAGCATCTAGTTTTGTTCCGAAATAACGATTGCCGTTAACTGAAAGGCGAACAAATCTGCCGAGTGGAGCTTCAACCCCAAAACCAACATAATATTGACGCCAATTTGCGGAATGGGAGATATTCACCTCGTCCCAAATAGGGTCTTTGGACATAGTGTATGTCATCCCATCTTCAAATGATACCAGGCTGATGGTTGGTGTAATATTTCTCCAACTTAACCGTGGGTCGGCATAGTATTTNAGACCAAATATCTTGCCCCCATCTGAAGGNGTGATATTACCGTANTCCCATTGGTATTGGGANNAATTATGNATCCANANATCTGAAGTGATCCCCTCNAGCGGNACAGGTTCATTTAATTCATAACTGTTCCGCCCAAGAATTANAGCAAGCCCACTCTTGATTTGCTGGGATGATGTAGCATCAGGCCTGAGAAAGATTAGGATTATCCAAAGGTGCTTTAATAGCACGCCTTTAAAGCTAATCCTCAATCGTTATTCAATATTCTCAATCTTCCGTAATGATTCCTGCGAGATTGTGTTTTTTCATCAGTCTGTCAAAAGCAGGCAATTCATTGCGAAGAATGTTATTAAACTGTTTTTCATGAACGGTGAGGCGTTCTTTCAATATCTGATGAACTTCACGCTGTTGATCATTGGGAGGGAAGTCAGCCACTGCCACATTGCCTGCAAGATAACTGAGCCTGCCAGCCAACATGGCGGGCCACCGTACGCGATCCTGACCGGTGCCTGTTAGTTTCATCTGATAAAATTTATCTTCTACATTAATCAGTTTTTCATCCAACGATTCAATTGCCGATGCAATCTCATCAGCNGCGTNATGATCTTTNGTAATTGTCCTTAGGTCATAGATCTGACTACGNATTATCTCGACCCTGTTTATTAAAGACGCNACCGAGTTCATGTCAGCCTGAATATNCTGGACCATTTCTGTCTGNTCAACAATATCAGTTATACTACCTTCCGAATGAGGATCTTTAACCACTGTCAGCCTCTGACTGGATTTTTTGCCCGCTGCTTCGAGTTCCACAGTGTATGTACCAGGAGGNGTCAAAGTTGAAATCCTTCCCAAAACAGCATCCCGTGTACCATCTTCGTCAAGNTGGACCCAATCAGCATAAAGGGGCTTGGTTCGCAGGACAATTTTGGTGGACGGTTCGCCTTGTAAATCCCACCAGACACGATTAATGCCAGCAACACTTGGTCCCTTCATTGTTTTGATCAGATTTCCCGAGCTATCTGAGATTCTGATGGTGGCACTGTCGTCAGCCGCTTGTTTCAACCAATAGTTAATTGATGNGCCCTTGGGCGGATTTTCACCAGCCGATTGATCATCGGACATTGTAAACGGGGNNGTTATGGAGCGAAAACGGTATGTTTCCCTCGGCTCAAAAAGATGTGCTGCTGAGGATGTTACTTTATTTGTCAACTGTTGCAGGGGTGTTATATCATCCATGATCCAGATGCCACGGCCATAGGTTCCTACTACAAGATCGTTGAATTCCTCTTGAACAACAATCCAGTACATAGGAGAAGCGGGCATATTATTCATGAGAGGCTNCCAATTATCTCCGTCATTCAAGGAGACATAGAGACTGTTCTCGGTACCAAGATACAGAAGCCCCGGTTTGACTGGGTCCTCTCGGACGTTCCGNGCGTAACTGAGGGTGCTGCTGGGAATACCCCTTGTAATCTTTTTCCACCGTCGGCCATAATTCTCAGTCTTGTAGATGTACGGTTCAAAATTGCCCACTTGATGGAAGTCAACAGTGATATATGCTTTGCCTGCATCCCACTTGGAAGCGTCTATGTTTCTCACAGTTCCAAGAGGAGGGAGACCGGGGATATTCTTGGTAACATCCTTCCAGGTCTTTCCATTGTCCCGGCTCACATGGACGAGACCGTCATTTGTTCCGGCCCATAACACACCTTTTTCTACAGGTGACTCATCAAAAGCATAGATGACACAGCAATATTCCACGCCAATGTTGTCAGGTGTAAGACCACCGGAAATGCCCTGTTTACTCTTATCATTGGTACTTAAATCAGGGCTGATGACGTCCCAACTCTGTCCACCATTCCTTGTCTTGTGGACATGTTGACTTGTCACGTAGATCGTATTGCGATCATGAGAGGAAATGTGCANTGGAAAAGTCCACTGAAAGCGGTATTTCAAACCGCCAGCAGGCCATCCACCGGTGGTTTCGGGCCAAACTTCCACTTGTCTATACTGACGGTTTTTTTCATTATATTTAACTACAATGCCGCCTCTGGCACCAGAGCCCGAAGCACTGGACCAAATGAGGTCAGGATCAACTGGATCGGGGGTAGCAAAACCGCTTTCNCCACCACCTACAGAATGCCACATACCNCTCGATATGCCACCTCCAAAATATCCGCCTGTCCTGCTTCGGCTGGGACCTCTGGTAGAAGGCCCGTCTTGCCGATTGGCATAAACGTAATAAGGAATGTTATTATCCACAGTGACATGATACAGTTGAGCAATGGGTAGCTGTACACGGAACCATGTTTTCCCTCTGTTGTTTGAAATGGCAATACCACCGTCTCCAGCCACTGCCATCCGGTCTGCGTTGGTGGGGTCTATCCACATGTCATGATGGTCCCAGTTAGGACGGCCAGCATCTGTGATTATTTCAGAAGTGAGACCGCCATCTTTAGTCATGCTATAAGCTGCAGCAAGAAAATAAACTTCATCAGGATCGTCGGGAGAAACAGCACATCGCGAGTAATAGGCTGTCCGTCCGGACAAGTCTCGACTGTGATTCACCANTTTCCAGTTCTTGCCACCGTCATCGGTGCGCCACAATTCACCTGACTCTGTTTCACGTCCGTGCCATGGTACGCCGTCCCCTGTTTCAATTAGCGCATAGATACGGTCAGAATTGGCGGAGGTATTGCAAACCGCTACTTTCCCAATGGGGAGCTTCGGAAGTTCACTACCCTTAAGCCGTTCCCATGTGTCACCACCGTTTTTTGTCATAAAAAGTCCACTGCCCGGACCGCCACTTTCCCGTCCCCATGTCTTAATATCAAGTTGCCACATACCGGCAAATAGGATTCTGGGNTTATTGGGGTCCATTACCAGGTCAGACGCACCTGTGCTGTCATTCACTGCCAAAACTAAGTNCCAGGTTTTTCCACCATCTTTTGTTCTGTAAATCCCGCGCTCCTTCTGGGGGAGATAAGCATGACCTAGAGAGGCTGCGTAGACTACATCAGGGTTGGTGGGATGGATGACCATACGGCTGATTCTACCTGTTTTGTCAAGCCCCATATGAGTCCAGTTATCGCCGGCGTCGGTAGATTTCCAGACTCCATCTCCAATGGAAACATTAGATCGTATAAAAGGTTCTCCGGTTCCTGCCCAAACAATATTTGGATCAGATGATGCCACTGCCAGTGCACCAATGGCATGAACTGGTTTTCCATCGAAAATCGGATCCCAGTTTAAACCACCATCCACAGTTTTCCAGATCCCGCCGGAAGCGGCACCGGTGTAGTAGGTGAGAGGGTCACCTACAATACCTGCGACAGAAACTACTCGGTTGCCTACAGGTCCAATGTGCCTGTATTTCAGCTGATTATAGTGATCTGTAGCAACATCCTGAGCTTTTGAGGGAACAAGGGAGATCATAAGAATAAATAGAAAGAATCTCTTCAATAACTGTCTTTCAGTTNTTTCGGNATTGGTATTCATCACTACCTCCTAATATCTAATCAAGTGCTATTTACGTTTTCTGATAAAACACAAAGAATTTCATAGACCATCGTAGCAGCCACCAACGCCGTATTCCCTGATTGGTCAAAGGGGGGGCTCACTTCCACTAGGTCAGCTCCTACTAAATTATTATTCCTCAATCCGCGGATAATCTGTTGCCCCTCAAAAGGTGTAAGGCCACCGATTTCTGGTGTTCCGGTTCCAGGGGCATAGACGGGGTCGATAGAATCGATATCAAATGAAAGATAACTTTTCTCATCTCCAATAACAGATTTGATCTCATTTAGAACACCCTCAACGCCAAGCTGCCTGAACTCCTCAATAAAGATAACTCTCATTCCTGATTCNTGGGAGAATTTCCACCCTTCATCAGAGTTNTGAGCTCCCCGGATACCGACCTGAANAGTCCTTTTNGGGTCTAACAGGCCATCTTCCACAGCGCGGCGGAACGGTGCACCGTGATTGAGTTTGGATCCCATCCATTGGTCCCAGGTGTCGGTGTGGGCATCGATGTGAATCATGCCGATGGGTCCGTCCTGAGCCACGGCCTGAAAGATGGGGTAGGTAATAGAATGATCCCCACCGATAGAAAGTGGGATAAGATTATTTTTTACCAACTCTTTATAGAATGAGGCGATCTGTCTGTTAACTTCAGGCAGATCATAAATGTTTGTGAGNGGNACGTCTCCCACGTCACCGATCCTGCAAAGTTCGTAGGGATTGACCTTGGTGACNTGGTGAGTGGTACGCATCATGCTGGACATGTCTCGCACNTGCCTTGGACCNTGTCTGGCGCCGGGTCGGTTGGTTACNGCNCCGTCGAANGGGACACCAACGAGCGCAATATCGATGGAAGAAAAATCTTCAACATACGGTACCCGCATAAAGGTAGCTACATCGCGAAAACGCGGTGTCATCATTGANGATTGATCAGTANTGCCTGTCACACCCAGTTANGGACTTTGTATAAGATTAAAGCAAAATACTCATAGATCACCTGAGTGGAAAGAGAAAGGTTTCCCACATTGGGGACCAGAGTGAAGGGGTCAAAGCGTTCTCTTTTTCTGGGGATTCGAAAGAGTCTTGATCCTACAGGGATCACATCATAACCTAGTTTTGAGAATACGCCTACTGAACGCCGCATGTGCAGTGATGAAGTGACTAGTGCNATGCTGTGGATATTCAGACTGTCCATCATTGNCTTGGTGTAAAGGGCGTTCTCCCGCGTNTTCTTGGATTTTGATTCTGAAATGATACGATCTTCCGGAACACCGAATTCCACTAGAAAATCAGTCATCCTGTGGGACTCTTTCTGTTTTTCTTGAAGAAGTTCTCCACTTCCGCCAGCCGAAACGATCACGGGGGCAGCTCCTTGTTTGAAGAGCCGAATCCCAGTCAGCGACCGAGCCGGTGCACCACCCAGAACAACAATGGCATCGGCCTTAATATCCGCAAAGTTTGTCGGTGTCGCCATCTGGAGGGGCCGGACAAGAAGTCTCTGAACCGGTGTAATGCTGAAAAGGTACAGCACTGCAAAGCCGGCGAAGAAAAAGCGCTTGAAAAGACGCCTGTCTCGTTTACGCTCAAACCAGTATGCCAGAAGAAGACATACCATTCCCAGAGTCAAAGGGTAGATGCCCCAGACGAGAATTTTTGAAAGATAATGATAGATCACAGCTAACCTTTCCGTTTAGGAATCCCTGAAATAATCAGCAACAACATCTGCCAGAGCGGATAGACACTTTTCACCAATCTCTTTAGACATTCCCCGGGCGTCTCCCAGGATACCGTTGTGCGTAACGGTGTGGAATCCTTCATCAATGATCTTTTGGATCACTTCTTTGTCCAGTTCGGCTGTAAACCCTTTTTCCGCTTTTTCTTCCCTCACCAGTTCCGGATGTAAAAGAAGCATGAGTGAACTTTCGGCAATGTCGGCATGTCCACCCACACGGTCCGCCAATCCACTTTCCTCATCAACGACTTTTTCCCATGTTTTAGCCAGTTCAATAAGGTTGGTGTACGCCATAACTTTGCACTCTTTTTTCACCGCATCATTCAGTTCGTCCAGGATATTGTCCAGTGGCTTGAAGTTCCCGCCGTGGGAAGGGAGCATGCAAATTTTCCTGAACCCGTGACGGGAAAGGCTGACGCAATAGTCACGGCAAACAGCGTAGAAAGTGTCTTTCTGAAGAGAGATCGTCCCAGGAAAACTCATATGATGTTCCGAACACCCGACCCGAATGGTGGGTGCCACAAAGGTATTGCCAAGACGTTCAGCTACTTCAGCTCCCAGGCAAGTACCATGCTCGGCATCCACAAAAAGGGGGAGATGGGGGCCGTGTTGTTCAACAGCACCACAGGGAACTATTATAGTGGTAACGCCTGATTCAATGGCAGCGCCAATTTCAGGCGACCGCATCCGCTCCAGAAAGATTTCAGTCATTTGTTTTGTCTGTCCCATTTGATTGCTCTTCCAGATCATACCTGCCTTCGCGGTAATCTTTGTGTATCTGGTTGATAGTCTTAAGGCTGTAGATGAAAACGAATAGGCATCCGGCGAGAAAACCGAGAATGAATAAAAGAATATACAAGGTGGTATTCATCTTAATGATTTAATAAGGTCTTGTTGAAATTGTCTGTCTGTTTCCGAAAAGCCGTACATCCAATTCATGGGGCTGCCGAATATGCAGTTATAACAGTTGTGTTTTTTTCAACTCTCAATTGCTGACTTTACTGTTTCCAAGTATTCGGTGAAAGTCAACCGGACTTATTAAAAGTTGTCTCTAACGCCGAGGAAGGGGTTCCCCTTCCATCCAGGGTGCGCCCGCTTCAAGCAAGTCCTGCGCCAGTTTGGACATTTTCTTCTGTGCTGACTCCAAGTCTCTCTTGGCTTCAGCCAACTGATCCATAGCGATCTCCAGGCTCTGTCTGTTGGTTTCCGTGGGGCCGTAAGTGGATTGACCTACGCCACGGGAGACAGAAAAGAGGCGATCACTGATAGTCGGTTTTTTCTTTTCACCGGGCTCATTCTTGGATTGGTATCCAGATACTTTGCCTTCCAGTTCCAGAATTTCCATACGGAGATCATGGATACGCTTGTCAATATCTCCGGCATCGGCAGTAGAGTTTGCCAATGCCAATTTCATTCCTTCTACTTTGGCCATGGCATTACTAAAAGCCAGATCAAGCGCACTGGCTAAGCGGACTGCATCTTCATACTTTCGCCAGAAGTCAGCTACATCAGCGGGCCTGGCACCGGGCAGCGCTCCTTTTTTGAGCCGAACGACTTCAAACTGCTCTGTTTTTGACAGTTTTTCTACTTTACCGTTCACCTGTTTGTACATGGTTGCGGTGTATGTTCCAGGCGGCGCCAGGAATCCTCCGGACGGTTCATCAAACAAGGGTTCTTCGCCGCTGGTTTCCAATTCGATTGCATCCGGGGCCGGGTATTTTAAATCCCAGGCTACTCTATGGAACCCTTTTGTAGCAACTCCAGGAACTCGTCTGACTACATTACCGCGGTGGTCTTCCACAGAGATCCAGATTTTAGCTTCTTCCTCTCCTAGTTCAGCTTCAAGGGCATCCCAACCGGGGAACGGAACATCTCGATTTTTTTCATTTAATAACTTCTCTTTTTCCTGTCGGATGTCTTTCAATGTTTTGTAATTGTCTTTCAGGTAGTAAGTAAAAACGGCACCATGAGGTGGGTTGGGTGCAACGAAGTGATCGGCACCCTGCTCACCTTTCTGGCCGAAAAAGCCTAGGTGTGACCTGGGAATGTACCACCACGTCTTTTTGACCGGAAAAAGTGTAGCTTCTTCTTGCATCTGTTTTTCAGATACTTCTCGCAAAACTGTGTAATCATCGAACAGATAAAAACTCCGACCAAAGGAAGCACCCACAAGATCATTCTCCCTNCGCTGAATGGCCANATCGCGAAATGATATAACAGGAACACCACCTGTCAGTTTTGNCCACACTTCNCCNCCATTANCAGANAAGTAGATNCCGAATTCNGTGGCGGAAAAGAGCAATTCAGGTTTCACATGATCCTGAACAATGCGCCANACCAGNNTTCTGTCTGGAATATTTCCCTTAATAGANCGCCAGCTTTTGCCTCCGTTTGTTGTTTTGTAGAGATATGGTTGATAATCACCGTATTTGTGGTTGTCCAAGGCAATGTATGCGGTATTNGCATCGAAGAGATCAGCTTTAATGTCATTNACGTAAGCNGTAGCAGGGACGCCTGGTAGTGAGCCAACTTCAATCTTCTCCCAGTTTTTCCCACCATCTTTGGTCATCTGAACCAGGCCGTCATCGGTTCCGATATAGATCACCCCTTCCTTTATTGGGGATTCAGCAATGGAAGTGATGGTGTTGTAGGTGGACATGGCTCCCACATCCCATGCATTGTCCCAGCTTTGTACTCTTCCCATAATCGGTAGAGCAAAACGTTCCTCGTTACGCGTGAGATCACCTGACACAGCTTNCCAGCTATCACCTCTATTATCGGATCGCCATAGCCGCTGCGAGCCAAAATAAAGTCTGGTAGGGGAGTGAGGGCTGATAAAAATCGGGGCATCCCAGTTGAAACGCTCATAGTCTTCGTCAACACCAGGTTGGGGAACAATGTCTACCACTTCACCGGTGGTTAGGTCGATCCTGGATAACGTCCCCTCTTGGCGCTGACCGTACATGATGTCAGGGTTACCGGGCTCAGTGGCGGGCTGGTGACCATCCCAGTCCAGTACTACCCTCCAGTCAGAATTTTGAATGCCCTGTGCATTATCTGTTCTTGANGGACCNCCCTGGGTGCTGTTGTCCTGTGTGCCNCCATAGATATTATAGAACGGTTCAGCGTCATCTACNGCGACTTTGTAAAACTGTGTAATAGGCATATTCTCCATGAATCGCCAGTTTTCTTCCAGATCAAAACTTTCATACANACCGCCNTCAGTTCCCACCAGAAGGTAATCGGGATCATCTGAACGGAAAGCGATAGCGTGGTTGTCACCGTGCTTGTTNTGNTCTTTCATCCGNCNNAANGTTTTNCCNCCATCTTCGGAGACCTGCATGCGGCTATCCACNAGATAAAGCCTGTCAAATTTGTGAGGTGAGGNATAGAGCTCTTGGTAATAGTGAGGNCCNGTGGCACCTGAGACTGTGTTTGACCTNTTCTCCCAGGTNGCGCCCCGATCTGTGGAACGGTACATAGCCCCTTTCTTCCGGTCCAGCTCAATGGCTGCGTAAAGAACGTCAGGATTTTGNGAAGAGATGGCGAGCCCGATCTTTGCCATNTTGGATGTAGGCAAGCCTTTGNTCATTTTTTGCCAAGTTTCACCACCGTCATTACTCTTGTAAAGCGCCGTGCCGGGTCCCCCGCCCATGTAGGCTGCGATGGTCCTGTGACGCTGCCAAGTAGCAGCGTACAATCTGTCTGGATCTCGCGGATCCATAACCATCTCCGTGGCACCCACCCATTCTTTGTCACCCAGGACCTGTTTCCATTTTTTNCCACCGTCCTTGGATTTAAATACACCACGCTCGCCCCCTTTAGACCAGAGGGGTCCCTGAGACGCCACCCAAATGATATGGGGATTATTTGGGTGTACTATGATCCTGGAAATATGTTCAGAATCCTTGAGACCCATGTTTGNCCAGCTTTGTCCGCCGTCATCACTACGGTAGATACCGTCTCCGTAGCCAACATGACGACCGCCCACATTTTCCCCAGTCCCTAGCCAGACTGTTTCCGGNTTGTTGGGATCGATAGTAACTGNACCCGTGGAGTAAGAANTCTGATCATCAAAAATGGTTGTCCAGGTAACTCCTGCATTGATTGTTTTCCAAAGGTTTCCAGAACCTACAGCTACATACCAAATGTTGTCATCATGAGGGTGGATAGCGATATCAGCGANCCTTCCCGCCATAAGTGCGGGGCCGATCCCCCTAAGCTTGAGCCCAGAAAAATTTTCATCGGTCCAAACAGACTTGCTTTGGGCCGCAAGGGTTGTAACTAATAGCGCAACGGTTAAAATGATATTAAACGGTGTTTTTCGGTTTTTCATGATTTCATCTCCACTTCTGATTTTTGAACTTATGGAATCTTCAAGATTTTCTCAATGCGTGATTTCCTATGCTACGGATACGTCCACCTAGTTGCCTACATGGTCAATTGTCAGGGTCGGTATTCCATCCTTCCAGAGTACAACATAAAGGTCTCCGTACTGGTCATCTTCGATCATGATTTTCTCAGGAATATCTAGCAATTTAATNAGGTTGGGTAAAGTGTTGGAGTGCCCNGNAATGACNACATTCTCACCACAATGGTCATNGAAAAGAACATCTATTTGTTTCTCAGGATCATCTGCCGGGATTATGNCNGNTTCCACGGACCACGCTTTTGACANCGGGGNTATAGTCTGTCGGGTCCGTTTATACTGACTTGAGTATACAGCACCTGCTTCAATATNACTCATGGCAAGAGCGAGTGNTTCAGCCCTTTTGAAACCTTCAGACGTTAGATCAGGGTCATCTTCCCCAGGTATAATCATTTTTTCAGCGTGACGAAAGAGATAGACAGCTGCAGGTCTGCACGCTTCTTCGGCAGCAACCACAGCAATCTTATCTCCTTTGGGGCTCACCGCAAGACGGGTGATGCTGCTTAGCCCGGAATTGGAAAGGTCACCTATTTCCACCCATTTGCTGTCCCTGTCGGGATCAAACTTGTATAGTTTGACTTCTTTTCCCATAATGATGGTACCGGAAGGTGTCCAGGCGTAATCTTCTGATCCATCTAGAGTGTTCATTATAAAATCAATTTCTCCTGTTTCCGGATGAATGGAATTGATGGACCACGGCTCCTTCTGTTTGCTCACATAACTCATTAACGATTTTCCCGGGATAGGATGGAGAGACCTGCCAATGGTACTGTCCAGTACTCTGTTTTCTCCATCTATTAGATAAGAAAGTTGGAGGGTCGGAGGGTCATCTAACACAAAAGAGAGTACTCTGTTTCTGTCGATCCAGCTATGATAGCCGATCTTGAGATCGGGGACAAGAACCTCTCCTTTACCATTCCTCATATTGTATTTGTAGAGAAGCTGAGTTCCGTCTTCCTCCAGTCGAATGGCAGAGAATGTTTGTGTGCTCCCAATTTGAAGAGGGGAGTATTCACTTCCTTCTGTATCGGTAAGCCAGGTTTTCCTGTTTCTTCTGATATTATAGCGAACAATATCGGTCTGGCCGTTACGGGTGGAGGTAAAGAGGACTTCTTGGCCATTTTTCATGAATGAAGGTTGGTTATCATATCCCCGATTGTCGGAGATATTTACAGGATTAGAAACTGTAAAGAGATTATCAACCGCTTTCAGATCAAACAGGTAAACATCAGTCGCCGACTGTGCAGAAGCCGCGGTGAGAAAGAGTGTTAATGCTAAAAGGAATATTGATCTCATTCTATGCCCTGCTTCCTACAGACCTTTTCGCACGTAGCGCCTTATGGCGCCTACTGCCCTCTCCACATCGCTGTTCGAGTTATAGAAGTGGGGAGAGAAGCGAACCCCCGCCCAATCCTTACCTCCCAGACTAGCGGCGACAATGCCGTCCTCTTCGAGGGCTTTCACCACTTTTGCCGGCTTGAGGTTAGCGGGGCGGAAAGTAACCACTGCTGAACGGAGGGCGCGTTCATTTGGGGTATAGATGTATATACCTTTGATTGTCTGGAGCTCCTCAATGATTTTGGTGGCGATATCCCCGCTCCTTTCCTCGATTTTACCCTGGCCAATTTTCCGGAGAAACTCAATTTGTTGCCCGAACGCGTAAAGGGCGGGAGTATCACGCTGGCCTAGACCTTCGTGTGTCTGGGCCAATCCCTCACGGCCCTTGTAGGCGCTGTACATGGAAGGCCAAAACCGGTCCTGGATAGCTTTGTTTACAAATAGAATGCCAGTCTCTTTGGGACCGCATGGCCACTTGTGAGCGCTGCCGGAGTAGAAGTCGGGCTGAATGTCGGAAAGATCAACATCCAGCAGACCGAAGCTTTGAGCACCGTCTACCAGCGTGATTACCCCCTTTTTTCTTGCCATACTGCAAAGCTTTTCGGCGGGGAAAAGATCTCCCACTGTGTTGCTCAAATGTGTAAAGGAGAGGACGCGGGTGCGGGGCGTCATGGCTTTTTCAAACGCTTCCAGGTAGTAGTCGAAACCGGGGTGAGGATTCAAAGGAGGAACTTCCTTAACGATGAAGCCAAATCTTTTACCTCGTTCTTTCCACGCCTCATTATTACTGGGGTGGTTATCCGA
>PBTS01000067.1:0-15289 GCA_002729175.1 Fidelibacterota bacterium | reverse complement strand
GACAAAGCACAGAAAATCAATGACCGGTGTCACATCATTCTATGCTGAAGATTTCCACGGGAAGGTGACTGCCAATGGCGAAACGTATGATATGTATGGTTTAACGGCAGCACACAAAACACTTCCGTTTAATTCACTCATCAGAGTGACTAATATGGATAACAAAAAATCAGTTGTTCTCAGAGTGAATGACCGCGGACCATATGCCAAGGGGCGGATTCTTGACTGTTCTTACGGAGCTGCTGTTAAGCTAGGATTTATCGGCAACGGGATCGCAAAAGTTAAAATTGAGGTGATGGAGCTAGGAGATAATCAATACATGAAAAGGAAAGATAAGTGACTAATATCACCGGTGAAAAATCATCAGGCGGAAGGACGCTGGTCAATGCTTTGGGAATTCCGGCTATTTTATCCCTCATATTTTTGGGAGGACTGCCGTTCACGGCTTTTGTCACGGTTGTATCTGTAATCGCCGTCAGGGAATTTTATCTTCTGGGTGCGAAACAGCAGATTCAGCCACAATTTTTTATGGGCTATGTCATGTCAGTCTTGATAGCTCTTCATTACTATTTCGGTCCGGGCAATCCTCTCACCATTTTTAGACCCGGGGAATTAATGCTCATTGCCACGGTTCTGGTTGTTCTTTTAGAACTTTTCAGAAAGAAAGAAAATGGACTGAGTAATATATCCTATACTCTGGCGGGAATTGTTTACATCCCGCTTCTGCTGGGAACCATGATCGGTCTGCGAGGAATAGATCCCATCGATCCGACCATGGGAATGAAACTGACCTTTTGTCTATTTGTGGGAGTCTGGGCCTGCGATTCGGCAGCGTATTTTGTAGGGCTAAATTTGGGCAAGCACAAACTGATTGAAAGGATCAGTCCCAAGAAAACAGTGGAAGGCGGAGCGGCAGGGCTTGTAGCAGCTTGTATTTTTTTCTATATCATTTTCAGGTCGGGCGCTCTGTCATCTCAATACTCCATGGCGGGCATTCACTCAATCGATTATGTCATTTTCAGCATTATTATCGGAATTATTGGCCAAAGCGGGGACTTTGCTGAATCGTTAATGAAAAGAGATATGGGTGTTAAAGATACATCATCATTCTTGGCCGGGCACGGCGGTGTCTTGGACCGCTTTGATTCACTCATATTCGCCTCGCCCGTAATGTTCCTCTATCTGAAGTATTTTGTCTATTGATTTGGCAATCCCGTTTCCTTTGGGAATACCCCGGTTACCAGATAAATTTCCGCGCTTTTTTGGCTGTACTAAATTGTATACAGAAGGATTCTAAATAGAATGGATTTCCTAAAACAGTTAGGCATTGACAAGAACAATTACGGTGGCTGTACTGGGCCTGGAGGTTGGTCTGAGTCCAAGAGTGAAGGGAAGCTCGATTCCATAAATCCCGCAACAGATGAGGTGATTGCATCTGTTTATCAGGCTTCAGAAAATGACTATGAAAAGATAATGACTTCTTCAAGTGAGGCTTTTGCTGAATGGCGCATGGTTCCAGCGCCAAAGCGTGGAGAAATGGTACGGCTTATGGCAGAGTCTCTCCGCAATAATAAGGATGCCCTGGGCAGCCTTGTTGCACTTGAAATGGGAAAAATAAAGCAGGAAGGTGATGGGGAAGTTCAGGAGATGATCGATATTGCCGATTTTGCTGTTGGTCTTTCACGGCAACTCTATGGCCTGACCATGCATTCCGAACGTCCACTCCATAGGATGTATGAACAGTGGCATCCGCTTGGGCCGGTTGGCGTCATTTCAGCCTTTAATTTTCCTGTTGCTGTCTGGTCATGGAACGCGTTCATTGCTGCAGTCTGCGGTGATACAGTTATCTGGAAGCCGTCCTCATCGGTTCCACTCAGCGCTATCGCTGTTCAAAATTTGTGTAATCAGGTGCTGGAAGAGGGAGGTTTTCCGCCTGTTTTTTCACTTATTATCGGTCCCGGCAGAACGATAGGTGAGAGGCTGGTGTCTGACAGACGAATTCCACTTATCTCATTTACAGGCTCCACAGCCATGGGTAAACGGATTGGTGGTATTGTTGGTGAACGGTTGGGAAAAACCATTCTGGAATTGGGTGGAAATAACGGCATTATTATTGATGATTCGGCTGATCTTAACTTGGCCATATCGTCAGTTCTTTTTGGTGCTGTAGGAACTGCCGGCCAGAGATGCACCTCAACCCGGAGAGTATTTATTTCTGAAAAGAGCTTTGATGAAATTATCGCAAAACTTGTGGAGACTTACAGCCAAGTGACAATCGGAAACCCATTGGATGAATCGACCCTCATGGGACCTCTTGTAAATGAGAGTGCTGTAAATGAATACCTGGACGCTATCAAAAGAGTATGCGATGAGGGTGGAGAAGTTTTATACGGCGGAGAGGTGTTGGACGGCGCCGGCAATTTTGTCCAGCCTACTCTTATTAAGGCAAAAAACAGCTATGATACGGTAAAGGAAGAGACGTTTGCACCAATCTTGTATCTAATCCCATTTAGTGATCTTGAAGATGCCTTGCATCAACACAATGATGTTCCTCAGGGGCTTTCCAGCTCTATATTCACAACTAACTTAAAGAGTGCGGAAAAATTTCTATCTCACAGAGGAAGCGATTGCGGCATTGCCAATGTGAACATTGGTACTTCAGGGGCTGAGGTTGGTGGTGCATTTGGCGGAGAGAAGGAAACCGGTGGTGGACGGGAATCCGGATCCGATGCGTGGAAAGCGTACATGCGTCGGCAGACAAATACAATTAACTGGAGCAATGAACTTCCTCTTGCTCAGGGCATTAGATTTGGTGATGAAAATTCAATTTGATAAAGGACGTTTGAATGATAACAGTTGAAGCAGCCAATGTAAGAAAAACTCTAAGCAATCATATTTTGACAGATGGCTTTGAACCAGTTGTTGATTTGGAACTGAGCCACGGCTCATGGCTCGTTGACGGTAGGGATGGCCGGGAATATCTTGATCTTTTTACCATGTTTGCCTCTATCCCGGTTGGATACAACCATCCCAAGCTACTGGAACACAAAGATGAGCTAGCCATCGCCGCTATGAACAAGCCGACCAATTCAGACATCTACACCGCCCAACTGGCACAGTTTGTAGAATCCTTTTTCACCGTTACCATGCCTGATATTTTCAAGTACGGTTTTTTTATAGAAGGTGGTGCTCTTGCTATTGAAAATGCGCTCAAAGCGAGTTTTGACTGGAAGGTGAGGAAAAACTTTCAGAAAAACGGCTCAGCTCAAGAGATGGGATCAAAAGTAATCCATTTTAACAACTGCTTTCACGGACGTACCGGATATACCATATCTCTCACCAACACTTCCGATCCGCGGAAAACAGTCCATTTTCCGAAATTTGATTGGCCGCGGATCGTCAATCCTGCTGTGAAATTTCCTCTGAATGATAACAACCTTGCCGAGGTCGTATCGTTAGAAGCGGAGGCTCTTAACCAGATTAAAGGTGCCATTGGTGAGCACGGAAATGACCTTGCCGCACTTATTATTGAACCTATTCAAGGAGAAGGGGGAGATCACCACTTTCGGACGGAATTTTTCCAAGCGTTGCGACAGATTTGTGACGAGAATGAAATTATGCTAGTTTATGATGAAGTACAGTCAGGTATGGGAATTACAGGAAAATGGTGGGCGTGGCAAAATCATAATGTGGCGCCGGATCTTATGGGTTTTGGGAAGAAATCACAGGTTTGCGGTTTTGTTTCCACATCCAGGCTGGACGAGGTGGAGAATCATGTATTCAAAGAATCCAGCAGGATCAATTCTACCTGGGGTGGTAACCTGACTGACATGGTTCGGCTCACCATTTACCTGAGCATAATTCAAGAAGAAAATCTGATTGATGCTGCCGAAAAAACAGGCGAATATTTGCACAATCAACTTTTAGCACTCCAGGGTGACTATGCTGATCTTGTTTCAAATGCCCGCGGCGCCGGTCTCATGTGTGCTTTCGATCTTCCCAATTCCGAAACCCGGGACAAGCTTCTAGATGTGATTATTCAAAACGGCACTTTAATTTTAGGCAGCGGGGACAATGCAATTCGCTTCCGGCCACCGTTGAATATATCTACTGACGAAATTGATTACGGAATAGATATCATCCGGAAAAGCCTTGACTCAATTATAAACTGACGGACAGTTACTATCGGCACTCTTTACCTTGTCAGCACTCCCATCGGTAATCTTTCTGATTTTTCACACCGGGGAGTTGAGACTCTCGGAGGTGTGAGCCTTGTCCTGGCTGAAGATACTCGCCGGACTGTAAAACTTTTGAAGCACTACGAAATTTCTCAACCATTGCTAAGCTATAACGAACACAACCGAGACAGGAGAATTCCGAAAATACTTAACACTCTATCTGGCGATGATGATGTGGCCCTTGTCTCTGATGCTGGAACACCGACCGTTAGTGACCCTGGGTATAAACTTGTGCGGGCATGCATTTCTGAGGGGATCGCTGTTGTACCCATTCCCGGTGCTTCGGCTGTTCTCGCGGGACTTGTAGCATCGGGTCTGCCCACAGACCGTTTTGTTTTCGAAGGTTTCCTCCCTAAGAAAAAAGGGAGAAAAACGCGCCTTAATGTGCTTAGCGGGGAAGAGAGGACCATCATCCTTTTTGAGTCACCTGAGCGGGTGGGACGTACACTTAAGGATTGTTTAGACTCTTTTGGTGATAGACCTGTTGCTGTTTGCCGGGAAATAACAAAACTCCATGAAGAAATTTGGCGCGGCCGTCTTTCAAACGGTGCACAACATTTTGATGAGAAGAAGGTGAAGGGAGAAGTTACCGTGTTGATCGGTAAAGATTCAGACAGCGTCCATTTTGATGAAGAGGCCACCCGATGAGCAGGGGTCTTTTCATTACTTTTGAAGGTATCGACGGATGCGGGAAGAGTACTCAGGCCTGGGGACTTGAACGAAGGTTAGAGAAAGAAGGGAATGCACCATTGCTATTAAGGGAGCCCGGTGGTACACCCATTTCAGAAGATATTCGAAAAGTGCTACTTAACCCCGACAATTCATCGATGGCTCCCGAAAATGAAGCCCTCCTACTGGCAGCAAGCAGATCGCAGCTGCTTAAAGAAGTAATCATTCCGCGTCTTGAAAAAGGAACTATCGTTCTTTGCGACAGATATATCGATTCAACATTGGCTTATCAGGGTTTCGGCAGGGACTTGCCTCAGAAGTGGCTCAGGCAGATCAATCGCCTCGCTTTTGAACTGGCCATTCCTGACAAGACTTTTTTGTTTGATCTACCTGTTGATGTGGCACTTTCCCGACTTGGTAACCGCCAAAGAGACAGAATTGAAGCGACAGGCGTGGATTTTTTGGAAAAAGTGAGAAACGGTTTCCTAACACTTGCGGAACAAGAATCCGACAGGTATATTATTCTTGATGGTCAAAACCAATCAGAAGAATTGGAAAAAGATATCTCATCTCAGGTATTGAGGATTATTTCATGAAAATCAGTCGATCAATTAAGAGAACTTTATTTATATCAGTACTACTGGTTACGGTTGTTTCCATCGGCAGGTCCGATCTGTACCGGGATATATCATCAAATTGGCGGATGGTGTACGAAGTTTACAAAAGAGTAATGACCGATTACGCCGACCAGATCGATCCGAAAAAACTGGCCACCGCCGGAATTGACGGTATGCTTTCGGAACTGGATCCCTATTCGGTCTATCTTGAAGAACAAGACCGTCACCAGCTTAATTTGTTAACCAGGGGAAACTACGGCGGTGTAGGCATTCAACTGGGTGTTCGTAATGACTCTCTCACCGTCATTGCTCCCATTGACGATTCTCCAGCTCAGAGAGCAGGCGTCATTACTGGTGATAAGATCATTGCCGTAGACGGTGAATCTACTTCGGAAATGTCTCTGGATCACGCCGCTGATAATATCCGTGGTCAAAAAGATACCAAAGTGACGCTTACCATTCGCCGGTGGGGAGAAGAGGATATTGACTTTGTTCTAACACGAAGTACTATCACTGTAAAAGATGTCAGTTACTCGGGAATGATAAACGACAAAACAGGATATATTAGACTGAATCGCTTTTCGAGAAATTCATCGGGTGAAATGAGACAGGCTCTTAGAAGCCTCGACAATCAGGGGGTAGAAAGAATTATACTTGATCTGCGAGGGAACCCTGGTGGCCTTATGGATGCGGCTGTTCAGATATTGGACATGCTGGTGGAAAAAGGAGTTGAGGTGGTTTCCATGTCCGGTCGATCGAATGAATCCAATCGGACATTCACTTCCCAGAATAAACCTATTGTCGATACATCTGTCCGTCTGGCTGTTTTGATTGACGGTGGTAGTGCCTCTGCCAGCGAGATCGTGGCCGGGGCTATCCAGGACCTTGACAGAGGAATTGTGGTGGGGACCAACTCATTTGGCAAGGGGCTTGTCCAAACCGCTTATCAGCTAGATGAAGCGCGAACCCTGAAAATGACCACTGCAAAATATTACATTCCGTCGGGGCGCTTAATTCAAAAGCCCGGTTATCTACGAGGCGATGTGGCTGCTGATGCAGAAGGGAGTGACTCTGTATTTGCCACTGTTAACGGAAGGCGCGTTATTTCAAATGGCGGCATAACACCAGATTTTAAGGTGGAACAGGAAAGAACACCACTGCTAACGAGGGAGTGTTGGCGCAAAGGCTTATTTTTTGAATTCAGCAGCAAATATCACAAAGTTCATCAGCTTACAAAAAATATTGAAATCACCGATAATATTGTCGAGGAATTCCGGTCTTTCATCTCTTCGAAAAATCTCGATTTGAAATCTGAAGGAGAAAAGGAGCTGGCCAAGCTGGAAGAGATGCTGAAAGAAGAATCGGAGACTGATAAACGGATCGAGCATTCACTATCAGTTTTGCGAAAACATTATGAGCAGGACATGGATGATCTGTTTAACGATGAATTATATCATATCCGCATCATGCTTGAGAGGGATATGTCTTGGGCGGTTGGAGGCATTGGAATGCGTATAGAGTCATCATTTGATGATGACCCTGTAGTATTAAAAGCAATAGAAGTTGTCGCTGATCAGTACGCTTACGGTTCCACACTGGATCCGTCCATGAATTGAAGATTTTGTCCTTCCTGTTATTGATTTTGTTTCCGAAAAGGGTCATTCTAAATTCGCCATCCCCGGGGCGATTAGCTCAGCTGGTTAGAGTGCTGCCTTGACATGGCAGAGGTCACTGGTTCAAGTCCAGTATCGCCCACGGAATGATAATTACCATGCTGAATATTTATGAGTACGAAAGAGATCACCGTAAAGGTTACGGGATACGATTCACGGACCTATCCTTCTGATACATCTGTATCTTCCATTCTCCAGGACATAGATTCTTCTCTCGCTGACAACGCCGTTGCCGCGATGGTGAACGGCCAGTTGTGGGATTGGAACAGGAGCGTGGAATCTGATGCTGAGCTGTCGCCGGTCTATGCTGATTCTGAAGAAGGCCACTCGGTTTTACTTCACAGCGCTGCACACCTTATGGCTCAGTCCGTGAATAAATATTTCCCTGATGCGCAAATGACAATCGGGCCAACTATCGAGAATCGGTTCTATTACGATTTTGATGTTGAGACACCGTTCAGTGATGAAGATCTGGAGAAAATTGAGAACGGTATGAGAGAACATTCCGTTGCGAACTACAGTGTAAATAGAGCTGAGATAGGTGTCAAAGAAGCGAAAAAATTATTTAAGGGAAAGAAAGAGACTTACAAAATTGAAATGATTGATGAGTTCGATGATGACGAGGCGATCTCCACCTACACTCAGGGTGATTTTGTTGATCTCTGCCGAGGCCCTCATCTGGCCTCTACGGGGATGATAAAGCATTTCAAACTTCTGAATACAGCGGGTGCTTACTGGCGTGGTGACGAAAAAAATAAAATGCTTCAGCGTATTTACGGCACGGCATTTTACAACAAAAAAGAGATGGACGCCTATGTTAAACAGATTGAAGAGGCAAAGGAACGGGACCATCGGAAACTTGGAAAGGAACTGGAATTATTCTTTTTCGATCAGCTTTCTCCAGGCAGTCCATTCTTTATGCCCAAAGGTGCAATATTATATCAAGAGCTGGAAAACTTTATCAGGGAACTGTATAAGGACTTTGGATATGATGAAGTGATTACTCCCCAGGTATATGATATTGAACTGTGGAAGCAGTCAGGCCACTGGGATCTATTCAGGGAATATCTTTACCACATGAAGATTGGTGAACGGGAATTCAGTCTTAAACCGATGAACTGTCCTGGACATACGGTAATCTATAAATCAGATTTGCATTCCTACAGAGACTTACCGCTCCGAATCGCCGACTTCGGCCGGCTTCATAGATTCGAGCGTGCCGGTGTTATATCTGGTCTCACGCGAGTCCGAAGCTTCAGTCAGGATGATGCACATATTTTTTGTACCCTGGATCAGATTGGAGATGAAATCAGCGATTTGATACGAATGGTCAATATCGTGTTTGAGACATTTGGGTTTGAATCAGTCAAAGTTGAATTGAGTACACGGCCTGAGAAGGCGCTAGGTGCCAAAAAACTCTGGGAAAAATCTGAAGCGATGCTGGAAGCTTCCCTAATAGAACACAAGATGGATTTCAATTTAGTTGAAGGGGAAGGTGCTTTTTATGGGCCGAAAATCGATTTTTCAGGCAAGAGATGCACTGGGTAGATATCATCAGCTAAGTACTATTCAGCTCGACTTCAATTTGCCTGAAAGATTTGAACTTGAGTATGTAGCGGAAGACGGTTCCTATGAGAGACCCGTTATGATACACCGAGCTATCCTGGGATCAATTGAACGTTTCCTGGGAGTTTATCTGGAGCACTGTGGCGGAAATTTCCCTCTTTGGCTGGCACCCACTCAGGTAGCCATCCTTACTATTTCAGACAAATTCGGAGATTACGGTAGAGATTTGCTAAACCAGCTGAAGTCTGCCGGTATACGGGCTGAACTCGATGACAGAGCTGACAAGGTAGGTGCAAAGATCAGGAATGCCGAAATGAATAAAGTTAATGTGATGCTTATCGTTGGCGCCCGCGAGGCTGAAGCAGGTGAAGTTTCTGTCAGGCGCCGCTTTGAAGGTGATTTGGGGCAAATGAAAGTTGATCAACTGATTGAACAACTTGACAATGAAATCAATAANAAAAGGAGAAAAGAACAATCGCAAAAGTAGAAAAGATAAAAGTNAANGATCGAATTCGGGCGCAGGAAGTGAGACTCATCGGTGAGGCTGGTGAGCAGATGGGAATTGTCTCTATTAGTGAAGCGATGGAATCGGCAAGATCAGCCGGATTGGATCTGGTTGANGTAGCCTCTGGCACTGANCCTCCAGTCTGTAAAATTATGGACTATGGTAAANTGAAGTATGATCAGAAGAAAAAGGACCAGGAAAGCAAGAAAAAACAGCATGTTATTCGAATTAAAGAGATTAGATTTCGCCCCCGAATCAGTGATCATGATTTGGGAATTAAGGTTAATCGTATAAAGAAATTTATTTCTGAAGGAAANAAAGTGAAANTAACACTCATGTATCGTGGACGTGAGATGGCAAGGCAGGANCTTGGNGAANAATTGATTCGTCGAATTGAAGATANNTTGAGTGATGTTGCTGAGGTAGAGAAGCGTGGNGATCTTGAAGGCAGNCGNATATCCGTNGTCATGTCGCCNAAATAGGAGAAATTGCTATGCCTAAAATGAAATCGAGAAGAGGGGCAGCAAAAAGATTCTNTCTTACAGGTAGCGGAAAGGTACGAAAAAATAAAGCCAACAAGTCTCATCTGCTTTCAAGGAAAAGCATGGACAGGAAGCGTTCCCTCCGCAAGAGTGGTGATGTAAGCGATGCTGATGCCAAGCGNGTCAAGAAGATGCTGGGNAAATAGGATATATAAATGCCNAGAGCAAAAAACGCTGTCCAGCGGAAAAAACGACACAAGAAGATNCTCAAGCAGGCAANAGGNTANTATGGTGCTAGNAGTCGTCTTTTTCGAACAGCCAAGGAGGCTGTGGAAAGAGGCATGCTGTACAACTACAGGGATCGCCGCAGGAGGCGCGGTGAATTCAGAAGGCTCTGGATCACAAGAATTAATGCCGCTGCCAGACTGAACGGTACCTCATATTCCANATTGATGGCTGGTCTTAAATCNCACAATATTGAACTGGATAGAAAAATGCTTTCTGATCTGGCGGTCCGTGAGCCGTCAGCTTTTTCTGAAGTGGTTAAGGCTTCTGCCAATTAATATGGTATNAAGGAATAAATCGGGTCGANTTTTTACCTAAATATTTGACGGGACATTTGGCGTCTTGTCTTGCAAATCCGCTNGGGAAACNTGGCGGATTTTCTTTTATCNTGAAAATGANAAAAAGTAACTTCAGCANCNCCTAACTCAANAATGTCATTGNCATCCAAAATAGATTCTGTNCGCGATACTTTCAGTAAGTCTCTTGAAAAACTTTCTGCTGGAGATNCAACAGTGATTGAGAAGCTGAGGCATGAATATCTTGGCCGCAAGGGGAAAGTNGCGGATCTCTTTTCAGAATTGGGTTCAGTTCCCGAAAGTGATCGACCNGGAATGGGGAAATTGTTNAATAAGCTCAAGTCCGAGCTGACCCGGGAAATTGAAAAANTGAAGGATGCTGNTTNCACCGGTACCGCTTCANCAGAAAAGATTGTTGATCTTTCTCTGCCCGGAGATGAGGTCACNATGGGGTCACTCCATCCCATTNCGNAGACCATGCGNGAAGTGAAGCAAATATTTCAGGCCATAGGATTNTCNGTAGCATATGGACCAGAAATCGANGATGATTACCANAACTTTGAAGCGTTGAATATACCCAAGCACCATCCTGCNCGGGATATGCAGGACACATTTTACATCACTGATAATGACGTGTTGAGGACTCACACTTCCAATACACAGATCCACGTGATGGAGAACCAGGAACCNCCTGTGCGNGTGATCTGCCCNGGTAGAGTTTACCGGAACGAGGCNNTCAGCATNCGGAGCTACTGCCTGTTCCATCAGGTGGAAGGACTCTACGTNGCTGAGAATGTATCTCTGGCTGAAATGAAAGGGACGTTGGAGTATTTTTGCCGTCATTTTTTTGGTGAANAGGTTANAGCTCGTTTCAGGCCCAGCTTCTTTCCGTTCACTGAACCGAGTGCTGAAGTGGATATCACNTGCCTCATGTGCGGCGGCNATGGGTGTTCTATGTGCAAAAAAACGGGGTGGCTAGANATCCTGGGNTGCGGCATGGTTGATCCGGCCGTTCTGGAAATGGTCGGATATGATCCCGNAAAATGGTCTGGATATGCCTGGGGAATGGGAATAGAAAGACTTGCCATCCTTAAGCACGGNATTGATGATATTCGNCTTTATTTCAANGGCGATGTTCGTTTTCTGAGGCAATTTGCATGATTGTCTCTNTGGANTGGCTCAAAGATTTCGTCAGCTTCAAACTGGCGCCCCAGGAATTAGCAGATCTTCTNACAGGTGCAGGACTGGAGTCTACCGTAGGTGAGAACGGTGATACTCTTGACATTGAACTTACNCCCAATCGTCCCGACTGTATGTCNCATNTCGGCGTGGCGAGGGAGATAGCCCTATTAACNGATGCAAAGCTTAAACAAANTGATATATCCTTGTCTGAATCTGACCAGCCANTTGAAGATGCAGTAACCATNANAATCGAGGATGAGAAAGGCTCTCCCCGTTATTCTGNCCGGGTTGTAAAAGGGNTTAAAGTTGGTGCCTCGCCTGANTGGATNGTTCAAAGACTGGAGCAGTGCGGCATCCGGTCTATTAATTCTGTTGTGGATATATCCAACTATGTTCTCCTGGAGCTGGGGCATCCCCTTCATACATTCGATCTGGGATTGGTTGAAGGAGAAACAATTATTGTCAGAAGCGCCAAGAATAATGAAAAAATGGTGACGCTTGATGGGGAGAATAGGAAGCTGAGCAGTGATCATCTATTAATATGTGATTCAAAAAAACCTGTTGGCCTCGCCGGTATTATGGGCGGTGAAAATACAGAAGTGACCGAAAAGACTACTGATGTTCTTATTGAATGCGCCTACTTTGATCCAGTCACGATCAGGAAAGGTGCGAAAAAACTGGACCTTTCCAGTGAGGCATCCAGGCGTTTTGAAAGAGGAGCCGATTACGATGATGTAACTGCTGTTCTTGACCGGACGGCACAACTGATTACTCAAATAGCAGGTGGCGAAATTTGTGCCGGGGTGGTGGACTGTTATCCAAAAGTAATAAAACCGAAAAAGGTTTTACTTAATCGAAAAAGAGCTGAATCTTCAATCGGTGTTGAATTTGATGACAAATTCATCCGTTCAACCTTGGATGGACTTGGAATAGGTCATGAAAGGAAGAATGATCAATATGAATGCATTATTCCTTCATTCAGGCCTGACCTGGAGCGTGAAATTGATCTGTGCGAAGAACTGGCACGTGTGTACGGTTTTGACAAAATCGAATCAAAAACGACTTATGTAGGTGATGTAACTACAATCCTACTGGATGAAGAGAGAACAGTTGACGAACTGAGAGATTATTTTTCAGGAATGGGATTCAACGAAGTGATGACAAACAGTCTATTGAGTGAGCAGGATGCTCAAACTTTTTCAGAATTAAAGCCGTTGCCTGTTGCAAATCCGCTGAGCCGGGAAATGTCCGTCATGCGGCCGTCGCTTCTACCCGGATTGCTGGGCGCCGTTAATTACAATCTACGTCGGGGTGAAAACGATCTTTCTCTGTTTGAATACGGAAATGTTTTTCAGGCCGAGGAAAAGAAGTGGACTGAATCGCCACAATTCTCTGGTGTGGCTTGTGGTGACAGGGTATCAAAGGGGTGGCGTCAAGACCAACATAAAAATGATTTCTATCTTCTAAAGGGAGTAGTTTGCGATCTTGTACAAAGATTTGGATTTGATGGATCCTTTACTGAATTGGAGAACAGTTCTGTTTTCTCATATGGGATGCGATGGGAAACTTCATCAGGTTGGCTAGCTGACATTGGATCAGTTAATAGTGAGATTCTTGGGTACTATGATATTGGTTTACCAGTTGTCTCTATTAACCTGAATCTTGAACTGTTCAACAGCACCATAGAGGCGGTGCAGTTCAGTAAACTGCCACAGTTTCCCCGTATTGATCGCGATCTATCTCTAAGCGTTCCTTCCTCTGTTACTATTGGGGAGTTGGAATCGATAATTCAGGAAAATGGGACAGATCTTTTGCGTGCAAAAAAACTGTATGATCTGTACGGGGGTGATCAGATAGAATCGGGTATGCAAGGTGTCACTTTTTCACTTTCTTTCCGTTCCGATGATAGAACACTCCAAGATGACGAAGTTGATACCATCATGGAGAAAATTATTTCAGAGACTTCATCCCAAGTCAATGCTAAATTACGGTGAGATGGATACTGTCCTTCCCAATTTGACTTCACTTGAACACAAGATAAAAGACGCTGTTGATGAGCTTCAACGTCTTAAGAAAACATCGGGTGGTAGCTCTGATGCTGGTGGAGTCTCATCTAAAGAAAAGAAAGCTATCCGGGATCAGATCCAGAAAATTATTAACCTCATTGAAGAAACTGAAGGTGCCGGTTAGATAGGAGGCGTTATGACTGATGATCAGGATAATTTGGCCCGTGTCTCAATTTTTGGTCACGAGTACACTGTAAAGGCACAGGCGGATGAAACTTATATCGCTGATGTAGCTCAGTATGTAGATCAGAAAATGCGTGAAATAGAAAAAGAACTGCCCTCTTCTCAATCCACCACAAGAATTGCTATTCTTGCGGCAATGAGTGTGACGGACGATTATTTTGCTGAGAAACGTCAGCGAAATCAAATCGTCAGCGAAGTTGAAGAGAAGGCTTCTTCATTGGTTGAGTTCATAGATGAGTCTCTTGTTCTCAACTAGGGCTATTTCCTAATTACCGGTTTTCTCTCTTTTTTTTATTATCACCTTTCAATTAATGACATGAGGTGAAGATTATAGTTTAAGATTATGACTGAAACAAAAATCCTTTCAGGAAAAGAAGTTGCGTCAGCCGTTTACGATGATTTGAGTTCCCGTATAGATCGCCTCACCAGCGAAAAGGTTACACCGGGCCTTGCTGCAGTTCTGGTAGGTGATGATCCCGCGTCTCAGGTTTATGTGCGAAATAAAAGGCGCAGATTCGAAAATATGGGTCTTTTCGGAGAAACTTTTAGATTGAGTGATGATTCGTCAGAAAATGACGTTTTGGCTCTCATAAATGATCTTAATGGTGATGACCGTTTCCATGGAATTTTAATTCAGCTACCGTTACCGAAGGGAATTGATTCAGATAATCTTTTACGATCCGTAAGGCCGGATAAGGACGTGGACGGTTTTCATCCAGAGAACATTGGACTTTTAGCAGCGGGTAATTCCCGGTTTATTCCTTGCACTCCTAAAGGGATTTTACGAATACTACAGTTTTATAATATTGAGACCAGTGGTAAACATGCGGTTATTGTTGGCAGGAGTAATATTGTCGGCCGACCAATGGCCCTCATGCTTAGTGCCAAAAATGATACGGGTAACGCAACTGTGACTGTTTGTCACTCCAGGACACCTGATATCGCTTATTATACCCGTCAGGCGGATATTGTCATTGCCGCTGTGGGCATGCCGAGCCTCATTAAGGGTGATATGATTAACGACGGCACGGTGATCATAGATGTAGGTATCAACAGAGTGGAAGACGATTCTGAAAAGGGATACAAACTTACAGGTGATGTGGATTCGGAATCAGTTATGAATAAAGCATCAGCGATGACTCCTGTTCCAGGAGGTGTGGGCCCTATGACCATTGCCATGCTGGTTGAGAATACTGTTGAGGCAGCTGAGCGTTTAATATCCTAAGGAAGTAGTAAATTGTTTGACCATTTGCGCCCGTAGCTCAGCTGGATAGAGCGCTTGCCTCCGGAGCAAGAGGTCGTGAGTTCGAATCTCGCCGGGCGTACGAAGAATTAAGCCTCTCTTAACCGAGGGGCTTTTTCTTTTTATAGAGAAACAACCACCTCGTTGCTTGATACAAACTGAAACTCATTGTATCTTGCGGATTGAAGCAAGACAAAGCAAGATAATGATACAATTAGGACAACAAATTGGGACACTATCGGCTCTTGAAAGTGAGGTTGCTCCTCAGTAAAGTGGGTATATAG
>PBTS01000066.1:0-10332 GCA_002729175.1 Fidelibacterota bacterium | reverse complement strand
GAGAACTGGTCTGCTGAAGTTGAAGCAATGTACGCCGAATAAAAAAGGGGGCCGAAGCCCCCTTTTTTTCCACTAAGATCGTTACTTGATCTGGACTTCTACTTCCTTAACCTCTATAGGCTTTGACCGAGGGACGGAGACAGATAGCACACCGCTGGTGTAGCTGGCCCCGATCTTTTTATCATTCACTTCCTCAGGCAGCCGGAAGGATCTGGAAAACTTACCTTGACGAGATTCGCGGTAAGCATAGTCGTTTCGCCCATCACTGCTTTCAGCTCGCTTCTCACCGTTTATTGTGAGAACTCCGTCTTTAACGGTGACACCGAAGTCACCCTTTTCCATTCCTGGAGCCTCTACGCGGACCTCGTACTCCTTTTCTTTCTCAATGACATCGAAGGCTGGTAGCCAATCGGCACCGCCAACGGTGCCCAGGTCAAAGCCACCACTGAAGAACGAGTTAATGAAACGATCCATATCAGATAGCATCGATTCGCCTACAAAGGGTGAGAGATGCGTGTTTCTGGGCGTCCATTTGATTAATGACATAGTTAATCTCCTTTCATTTTAAGTTTAACTTTTAATCATCGAACCTTTAGGTTCATCATCTATAGGGCAAGGTGCGTGCCAAAACCATAAGTCTGCCAAATATGCATATATTATTGAAATTTCGTCAACACGCAACTGAAATTTTGGCATAGCTATCATATTCTTTCTGAAATAATGACTGAGAAAACAGTTGTTTGGGTTGATCGTGATAATAATAAATCAATGCGTTTGATATTGTAAAATGGGTGAAGTCTTTTCCCAATGAGGCTGATTCAAATAAATCAATAAGTTAGGGGAGCATATTATGACTTTAGCATTGGTGTTTCGAGTTATGGGAGTTTTCATGGGTCTGTGGGGCGTAGGAATGTGGTTGGCCCCGGAGACATTGACTGGGAATTGGGGTTGGGAACTAACAAATGACATGTCTATTATGATGCAATTTATGGGCACCATGATGATTGCTTTTAGTGTTGTTCACTGGCAGATGCCGACTTGGGCTGGAGACAACCTAAAAACAGTGGGCATGGTATTTGCCATCGTTCACACGGCTTTGTTGGTGTTGAACGTTTATCAAATGGCTGTTGGCAACATTCCGTCTAGCGCAATGATTCTTGGGGGTGTTGTCCCTGGGGCGATTCTTACAGGTCTTTTATATCTAAAATCTCGCTGATAGTCAATACGAATTCTTTTTAGTTAATTAAGGTGTAAACCGTTTTTATACTAAAGCGGTTTACGCCTTTTTTTAACCCGACTTTCTGCCATCCCTGAATTGTATGTTGGAGTAGTGGCAGAGGGCTCTAAATTTGACCCCACCATGAAAATCTCTGAGAAAGGAGCATAAATGAAATCAGTTTTTGTAACAGTTATTTCTCTTATGGTATTGGCATTTGCCTTTGAAGACACTGATAAGTCGATCATTCTTAAAGCGGCACGCATGGTTGACGTTGAGAAAGGGAAGGTGATAAAAGATGTCACGGTGGTGATCCTCGGTGACAAAATTGAATCAGTCAATCCAAAACGTATGCCCAAAAAGGGTTATGTCATCGATCTTGGTGACGTAACCCTTATGCCTGGCCTAATGGACATGCACCGCCATCTCACTTCTGTTATAAGCAAGAACCGTTATCTGGAACGATTCACCCTAAACCCACAGGACCACACAATAAGAGCTGTCGCAAATGCTGAAAAAGCGCTAATGATGGGTTTCACTTCAGTGCGAAATGTAGGAGATAGAGCAGGCGCTACAGTGGCATTGCGTAATGCTATTAATAAAGGTGTTGTTCCTGGCCCGCGGATTTTTACTGCAGGTAGATCAATTGCTACCACCGGTGGTCATGGTGATCCAACTAACGGCACGCGGGAGGATATCATGGGTGACCCAGGCCCTAAAGAGGGTGTCATAAATGGACCTTATGATGCTAGGAAGGCTGTTCGCCAGAGGTACAAAGAGACTTCTGATCTTATCAAAATCACAGCTACGGGTGGTGTCATGAGTGTGGCAACCAGCGGCCAAAATCCCCAGTTCACAGATGATGAGCTGGAAGCAATTATTACCACGGCACGGGAGTATGGATTACCTGTTGCAGCACACGCCCACGGTATAGAAGGGATGAAACGTGCCATCCGGGCAGGTGTCAATTCCATTGAGCACGGGACATTTTTAGATGATGAGGCCGTGGAACTGATGAANCAGAAAGGGACAGTTCTTGTTCCAACGTTAACGGTGGCTGAATGGGCNACGGAAAAAGCAAAAGAAGAAGGATATTTCCCGGANGTGGTTCGNAAAAAAGCAGCNGAGGTGGGACCNGTTACCAAGAAAGCGCTGGAAAGNGCATACAAGGGNGGTGTCAAAATAGTGTTCGGAACGGATTTNTCCGGGGATAANAATCTGGGTGAATTTNCTCTNATGGTAAAAGCAGGCATGAAACCTATGGACACCATTATTGCNGCAACCNTGAATGCTGCNNAACTNCAGCGAGTTGATGACNAACTGGGATCCATCNAGGCAGGAAAGCTNGCGGATATTGTNGCGGTGAAAGGCAATCCGATGAAAGACATTCGTACTATGGAGAAGATGATGTTTGTGATGAAAAATGGAAAGATTTACAAAAATGAGAAGTAGCCCTTTAAAGCTGCTTTTTCTAGTATTATTCATTTCATGGGGATTCTCTCAGGAAGCAGACCTTGTGTTACGCAATGGCACCGTGTGGACAGTAGATGAGAGCAAGCCCGCCGCTGAGGCTGTGGCTGTGAAGGATGGCAAATTCATTTATGTAGGCTCAGACCAGGATGTTGTTAAGCATATAAGAGAGGGGGTAACAGAAGTTATAGATCTTCGGGGTCTTTTCGTGACACCGGGATTTAATGATAATCATGTCCATTTCGAATGGACAGGCCGGATTGTGTTCGGTCTTAATCTTCTGGATATTCATGAAGAGAAAAAATTCGTAAAAAAGGTACGTGAAGTGCACAAGCGATTCGCTCCCGGAGTCTGGATCACCGGTGGCCAATGGTCAGCTTACGAAGCTTGGAATGCAGGAACAGTTGGGGAAGAAGGACGTAAAGCAAAAAGAGACCTTTTTAAGCCGCACCGGAAGATGGTTGATTCTTTTACCAAAGATCGGCCAATCTTTATACAACGATTCGATGGCAACGTATTTTTTGCAAACGCCAAAGGGCTAGAGCTAGCAGGCATTGGCAGGGACCTTTCCAATCCTGAGGGCATCACTGTAGAGAGAGATAGAAAGGGGAACCCCACCGGAATTCTTACTGGCGCAAATGTTAATAGCCATTTTCAAAAGATCATCCCTGATCGATCATGGGACCAGCGCCTGTTGGAGACACAGGCAGTTTTAGATCGGTGCAAAATGTTCGGTGTTACGAGCCTTTCTGATATGTCCGATCCACTTCAACGGGAAATCTTTTACACTCTNNGAAACCNNGAGGCGCTCACNGTCCGAGTNCACTCCCGAGGNTATTTNGATCAATGGGANAANCTAGCNGCNCTGGGCATCAAGGTAGGNGCAGGNGANGAGATGATTCGCCTNGGCGCAGTGAAGGCGTGGATTGATGGAATTATGGGAAACTCAAGTGCTCGGTTCTACGAACCTTACTCCCACATGCCGGNAGAACGGGGCCGCTGGCGGGCCATAATGTTCCCNTGGACGGCCGCCAANGGCGGTCGGGAGATGGTGAGNAANNTGGAAAANCTTNCCATGCTNGCTGACTCNGCCGGTATACAGCTTTCTGTTCANGCCATTGGTGATGAGGGGAATGGTTATTTGTTGGACATGATGGAAAGAATGGTCGAAAGAAATGGACAGAAGGATCGTCGTTTTCGGCTGGTTCANGCTCAGGTGATAAACACCAATCACTTTAAAAGATTTAACGGCCTCGGTATTGTAGCGGAAGTTCAGCCGTATCACTGNACAGATGATATGCGTTGGATGGAAGAGCGAATCGGNCATGAAAGGNGTGTAGGCGCCTACGCTTTCCGGTCATTGTGGGACAGTGGCGCTGTGGTCTGCTTCGGTTCTGACTCACCCGGNACCAACGCAGCCCGGTACCCACTTAATCCAATGTTGGGGCTCTANGCAGCTGTTACGCGACAGACACTCACCGGCGAGCCTGATGGAGGATGGTTTCCCAAGCAAAAACTGACCNTTGAAGAGGCTATTCAGGCTTACACGCTCAATTCTGCTTATGCGTCATTCGAAGAGGAGATNAAAGGTTCTATNGCNGTNGGAAAACTAGCGGACATGGCTGTTCTGTCAGATAATCTGCTGGAAATCGAGCCTAAGAAGATTAANGATGTGGAAAATGTGATAACNATTCTGGGTGGAAAAGTTATTTATCAAAANAGATAGGNCGNGGTATTTCATAATTGGCAGGATTGGTTTAATAATGGTAAAGATGCTATTTATAATAAAGACAACCATTAAACGACCAATAATCCTTTATTCCCTTTTTGTTGCTTGTACTGTAAAGCCAACCTCAGAGATCTCTGAATCTTCAATTCGGTACAATAAACAGGTTGTAGAAATTGAGATGCGAGANGGAANAAAGCTCAACACCGAGATATATGTTCCACCAAACACNGATNAAAAATTACCNATTCTTTTTACTCGTACACCNTATGGTCTTAGACATGATGANAATGGACTTCATTCTAGTCTTTCCTCCTCATATCTGGAGCTNGCAAAAGAGGGCTATATTTTTGTTTTTCAGGATATCAGGGGCCGNTATGGCTCTGAGGGGAANTTTNGCATGTTGCGTACCCCNGTATCGGCTGATGAGAATGCGCAGGTGGACGAAGCAACAGACACTTACGATACGATTGATTGGCTTATTGAAAACCTNGATGGGCACAATNGGAAAGTGGGAATATTGGGGATATCCTACGGCGGTTGGTTGACAGCGATTGCTTTGACCGACATACACCCAGCAGTTAAAGCTATTTCGCCTCAAGCTTCTCCCTCCGANATGTTTATGGGTGANGATTTTTATCATAATGGNGCTTTTCGTTTNGCACCGTCATTTGGCTATGCAGCCATGATGGAGAGATCTAAGGAAAACTTCCCATTTGATTTTGGAGATGAGGACGTTTATGACTTTTACTTGAATCTTGGTCCNCTCTCAAATGCGAACNNACAGCATTTTGCGGGCGCCGTTCCAACTTGGAACGANTTCATGAGCCATAGTTCTTATGATCAGTTTTGGAAAGAGAAAGAGNTAACNCATTATTTGAGCAACAGCCATGTTCCAGCCTTAAATGTTGCTGGATGGTGGGATGCAGAAGATTTCTATGGCCCCATGGAAATATATCAGGCNCTAGAACAAAATGACGAAACTAACATTAATAGACTTGTGGTGGGTCCATGGCGGCACGGTGGGTGGGCCCGGGGAAAAGGAGACAGTTTGGGATCAATAGGATTTGGGAGCAACACCTCTGTNTACTATCGNGAAAGTATTCAGGCGCCTTGGTTTTTGCANCATTTNAAANGNNANAAAACACAACNTTTTCCCGAAGCACATGTTTTTGTTACAGGATTGAATGAATGGAAATCATATNATAACTGGCCACCTTTNGAGNATACGAATCCAACAAAANTTTTTCTTTTNTCAGANGGATCNATTTCCAATNAATCNCANNTNAACAGNAAAGCATCCGACCATCGGACATTTATTTCTGACCCAGCAAACCCTGTTCCCTATACCCAAAGACCAATTAAGGGGTTCTGGCAGGGAGCTTCCGCTTTGTGGAAAGTTGAAGACCAACGTTTTTTAAATGGTAGAGAGGATTATTTATTTTGGCAATCAGAACCATTAGAAGAGAATGTGGAGATTGCTGGTGATATAGTTGCCAACCTTGCGGTGTCAACCACAGGCAGTGATGCCGATTGGATCGTAAAATTGATTGATGTCTACCCAGAAGGTAGTCCTAATCCAAACATGGCTAATTACGAACTTATGATAGCCGATGAAGTATTACGCTCAAAATTTAGAGATGACTTTTCTGAACCTTCTCCACTGATCCCAAATGAGGTTACCAAACTCAAATTTTCTTTAGGCTCAAGGGCACACCGCTTTAATAAAGGACACCGCCTAATGGTAATAATCCAAAGTTCATGGTTTCCTCTTATTGATAGAAACCCGCAAAAATTTATTGATATACCAATGGCTACTGATGATGATTATTTGGTAGCAACTCAATCTGTTTTTTCATCAGATTCCAGCGCCACGTTTATAGAGTTGCCGGTGATTCAGCATAATAAATGATAGGAGGTCAGCACCAGCCGATTAAGCAGAGGTTGAGGAAGCAGGTGTGAACAACTAAATTCACCACTACCGCAAATTTCCATTATCAGAAAGACTGAGAAATAAAAATGAAACGACCACCCGCCTTTGGCTTAATGTTTTTGGTTCTTTTCCTGTTTACCTGCGGCAAACAGAGCGAAAAAGTAGAGGCCAATAAACCCACTGAAGATTTTAAGGTACGGGTTGACCGGTTCGCCGATCTTGAGATTCTTCGGTACCAAGTACCCCAGTTTGAGGATCTCTCTTTGCGTCAGAAAAAGTTTGTCTATTTTCTATCCCAGGCGGCACTGAGTGGCCGGGATATTCTGTATGATCAGAACTATAAATACAATCTGATTATTCGACAAACCACCCACACCATTGTTGAAGGTTATAAAGGTGACCGAAGTACAGAGTTGTGGAAGCAATTCATGACCTACGCAAAGCGTGTCTGGTTCTCCAACGGTATACACCACCACTATTCAACGCTGAAAATCATCCCCGAATTCAAAAAGTCATATCTGTCTGAACTGATCAATAACACAGATGGAAAGTTCCCATTGAAAAATGGTGAGAAAACGGGGGAATTCATTGAATGGCTCACGCCGACCCTTTTTGACCCTGACATTGATGGAAAGCGTGTTAATCTTAACCCTCAGGATGATATTATTTCCACATCTGCCAACAATTACTACAATGGAGTTACCCAGGATGAAGTGGATATGTTTTATTCCAATATGAAAGATCCTGATGATTCTAAACCCATCTGGTACGGCCTCAATTCCCGCTTAGTAAAAGAGCAAGAAGTCGTGGAGAAAGTGTGGAAGTCCGGCGGCCTTTACGGCGAGGCTATCGATCAAATTGTTATGTGGCTGGGAAAAGCGAAAGAGGTAGCAGAGAACGATGCTCAGCGAAAAGAGCTTGAAATTCTGATCGATTACTACCAGACGGGTGATCTAAGGACCTGGGATAAATACAACATGGCGTGGGTGAAGAATACAGAGATTGATATTGACTATATCAACGGTTTTATCGAAGTGTATGGTGACCCGAAGGGGATCAAGGCGTCTTATGAATCGGTGGTAGAGATTAACGATTTTGAAGCAACGGCAAGAATGAAAGCCCTTTCAGATAATGGGCAGTGGTTTGAGGATAATGCGCCAATCATGGATATTCACAAGCGGGAAAAGGTTCAGGGCATTACATACAATGTGGTAAGCGTGGCCATGCTGGGAGGCGATGTGTCACCTTATTCACCCATTGGGATAAACCTACCCAACTCGAACTGGATCCGCTCCAACTACGGGTCAAAATCTGTGAGTCTGGGCAACATCACAACGGCCTACGATGAGGCCCGAAGCGGCGGTTTTGTTGAAGAGTTTGGTTATACGGACCAGGAGAAAGCGAGGTCAAAAAAGTACGGGTCATTTGCTGGTAAGATACATACCGCCATGCATGAGGTATTGGGACACGCCTCAGGCAAACTTGAAGTGGGCGTTGGAACCCCGAAGGAGACGCTGAAGAGTTACGCTTCTACTATAGAAGAAGGTCGCGCCGACCTTTTCGGACTCTATTATATCATGGATCCCAAACTGGTAGAGATGGGTTTGGTAGAATCTGACGAGATAGGGAAAGCGGAATATGATGGTTATATAAAAAATGGGCTTATGCTTCAGTTGAGACGTCTTCAGCCCGGAGAGGAGATCGAAGAATCACACATGCGGAATAGAGCATATATTTCTCACTGGACGTACGAGAAAGGCAGAAAAGACAATGTCATCGAAAAAAAGGTCCGTGACAATAAAACATATTTTGTAGTGAATGATTATGAAGCGCTGTGGGGACTCTTTGGCGAACTCCTGCAAGAGATTCAGCGGATAAAATCGCAGGGTGACTATGAGGCGGCGAAAGGACTGGTGGAAAACTACGGTGTACAGGTAGACAAGAAACTTCATAAAGAGGTGCTGGAGCGAAGCAAAGTGTTGGACATTGCACCATATGCCGGATTCATGAACCCTCATTACAAGCCAGTGACTGATGAGAACGATGAAATCACCGACATTGTAATAACTTATTCAGATGACTTCGTGGAGCAGATGCTTTACTATGATAAGTATTACTCTTTTCTGCCCCTGGAGAATAATTGACAGCCAGTAACTGAACGGCTTGAAAATAAAACCAACCCGATTTTTTCTTCTAGCACAGGGCATTACTACTATTGTTGTTAATCCCACCGGCGGGGGAGCTTACAGAAGAAATAAAACAGAAACATTGCTCAAGCACAAATAGCACATTTGAAAAAGTAACAACCCAAACGAGGTATAAGATGAAAAAAACAGCAGTATACATATTGATTTTTGCCACTGGCACAGCTTTCGCGCAGCTTGATATAACTAAGTTGAAAGATATGAAGGCGAGAAGTATCGGCCCGGCAGGCATGAGTGGACGAGTAACAGCAATTGACGTCGTCCTTTCAGCCCCTGATGTTATGTACGTCGGCACGGCCTCCGGCGGACTGTGGAAATCAGAGAGTGGAGGCATTGACTGGACCCCCATTTTTGATGACCAAAAAGTTGCCTCTATAGGTGATGTTGTAATTGATCAATCAAACCCGGACGTTATCTGGGTCGGCACGGGAGAGGGGAACCCCAGGAACAGTCAGACCAGCGGCTACGGTGTTTACAAAAGCTTAGACGGTGGCAAGAATTGGAAATATATGGGACTTGGTGAGACAAGGAATATTCACCGGGTCATCCTGGATCCTCGGAATTCGGACATTGTATATGTAGGTGCTCAGGGCCCAGCGTGGGGAGACACTAAAGAGAGGGGCATTTTCAAGACCGTTGATGGAGGAAAAACGTGGGAAAAGATTCTTTATGTTAATGAAAAAACAGGAATTGGGGAGCTTGTAATGGATCCTTCTAATCCCAACAAACTCATCGCCAACATGTGGGAGTTTCGGCGGTGGCCCTGGTTCTTTAAGTCCGGTGGTGAGGGATCTGGGATGCACATCACTTTTGATGGAGGCAAGACCTGGGAACAGCGAACAGATAAAGATGGCTTGCCCGCTGGTGAACTTGGCAGGATGGGTATCGCAATCGCCCCCAGCAACCCGGACATTATTTACGCCCTTATTGAATCAAAGAAAAATGCTATTTATAAATCGGAAGACGGTGGTTTTAAATGGGGTAAAGTGACCGAAAAAAACATTGGTGGCCGCCCCTTTTATTATGCTGAGATATATGTTGATGTTGTAAATGAGAATCGAATTTATAACCTTCATAGCACGGTAACTGTCAGCAATGACGGCGGGAATACATTCTCTCAACTCATGACAGCATATGGCGATGCTGGTGTTCATCCGGATCATCACGCCTTCTGGGGCCATCCTCAAGACCCCAACTTTCTTATGGAAGGAAATGATGGTGGGCTCAATATTTCCAGAGATCGAGGTAAAACATGGCGTTTTGCAGAAAATCTGCCGCTAGCACAGTTCTACCATATTAATTATGATATGGAGTGGCCATATAATGTTTACGGCGGGATGCAGGATAACGGATCCTGGCGGGGACCGGCCTATGTGTGGCGCTCAGGAGGTATCAGAAATGCTTATTGGGAAGAACTTTTTTTCGGAGATGGCTTTGATGTGGTACCCCATCCAGGAGACTCACGTTTTGGTTATGCTATGAGCCAGGGCGGCAGTTTGGGACGCTATGACTTGGTAACGGGGCATACTCAAACCATAAGGCCGGTTCATCCGGAGATGGTGGACCTCCGTTTTAACTGGAATGCCGGCATAGCACAGGATCCTTTCAATGAAAACACCATCTATTATGGAAGCCAGTTTCTGCACAAGAGTCGGGACAGAGGGGAAAACTGGGAAATAATTTCTCCAGACCTGACAACTAATGACGAGGAAAAACAGAAACAGCTTGAATCTGGTGGACTTACCTATGATGTAACAGGTGCAGAAAATTTCACCACTATTAT
>PBTS01000065.1:0-10641 GCA_002729175.1 Fidelibacterota bacterium | reverse complement strand
ATTCCTCAAATAAAGTTATATCTTCCACATCTCTTTCAATTTTTTCCTTGAGACGGGGAACCAGAATTTCCTGTCTTTGTGAATTAACTTCAGTTTTACCTGCATCGTCATGAGTTAAGCCAGTCATTCGGATAGCATGTCCTGCTCCAGGTGGCGCAAATTCAGGTACAAGATTTTCATTCGGGAGAAACGGCAGATATTCAGCGCCGTTTCCGTTAAACATGGGACGGCTGATTAGCTGTGAGTTAATCTCTGCTTTGTCCGGAATATCAACTCTTTCGTGCATGTGACCAATAACTTCATCACTCAGGAAAATTACCGGAGTGCGGTATTTTTCAGCCGCGTTGAAGGCAGTTATCATCAAATCAAAACATTCCTGAGGTGAAAATGGGGAATAGGCTATTATGGCATAATCACCATGGGATCCCCAGCGTGCCTGCATCATGTCCTGCTGGCCTACCAGAGTGGGCAAACCGGTACTGGGGCCGCCGCGCTGGACATTAACAATTACACAGGGCAGCTCTTCCATTATTCCCAGCCCAATTCCTTCCAGCATCAGTGAAAGACCAGGACCGGATGTCGCTGTCATAACCTTAGCGCCGGTAGCGCTGGCGCCTAAAATGGCAGTAATGGAAGCGATTTCATCTTCCATCTGCAAAAAAATACCACCGATTTCCGGTAATCTTCTTGCCATCCTTTCCGCTATTTCTGAGGAGGGAGTAATGGGGTAACCTCCGAAAAAGGTGCAGCCGGCAGCCAAGGCACCTTCAGCACAGGCATGATTGCCGTAGAAAAAATGTCTTCCTGTTAAAACCGGTTTAGTCATGCTGCTACTTCCTCCTCTACATATATTGCAAGTTCCGGACAGATATCCTCACAGAAACTGCAGGCGATGCATTCATCGGCAAGGGAGTCTATCATCTGGGGTGGTTTATATCCTTTTTTATTATATCTCTCAGACATTTCGAGAATATCTTTGGGACAGAATTCCACACACAAGCCGCATTCCTTACACCGGTCATCTATAATATAAACTTCACCCTGAGGTATTACATGCTTGGGGAGATCTATAGGAATTCTGGTTCCATCCATCTGGAGCATTGATGGTTTGGCCATTATAATTCCTGGTTTATCATTTTATGTTTAGCTTGTTTCGGTGAACTCAGTTCAGTCTTTGACTGCCTGAACAAAAGAATATATATAATAATTTGGTGAAAGTTGATTTAAAGATGAATATATCTTATAACATACGAGGAAATACCCTAATTAGGGGGGCTATTTGTGTTAGAGGCGTTTCATACTTTCATCCCCACCGTCCCCCAGTCACTTCACAGGTTGCGATTGGGGATCTGGTTCAATGCCGGGTGCGGCCCTGGTCTATAATAGATTGTAACTGGTTTTTCAACCGGTCAAAGACCTCCTGATTTTGATCAGATACATCCGTGGCTTCTTCAATATCTTCTTCAAGATTGAAAAGTGCGAACTGGGGTACGGTCCACGTATTCATGGATAAATCGCCATTATACATTATTCTTGCATCATGCCGCTGGAGTTTCCAGTTACCCGCGCGCAACCCGTAACTCCCCCGGAGGCCATTATCCTGTGATACAATATGTTCCCTCCCTTTGGCACCGCGTTTACCCAAAAGAGCGTCCAGCACATTAAAACTGTCCAATAACCCGTCATCAGGGAGGTCAATGCCCGCCAGGGCTGCCATGCTTGCCGCCAGATCAATGGTGGATACCATTTCATCAGAAACACCGGGTTGAATTTTACCTTTCCAATAAGTGATGAAAGGGGTGCGTGTGCCACCCTCACGGACAGTGTATTTCCCCCCGGCGTAAGGGCCGGCCGGTTTATGATCACCCAATGTTTCATTGGCTAAATCATCATAACCGTCATCCAGAACGGGTCCGTTATCCGAAACAAAAATGACCAGTGTATTTTCTGTCAGGTCAAGCCGATCCAATGTTTTCATGATCTCGCCTACATTCCAATCCAGTTGAACAATGGTATCACCACGGTAGCTCATACCGGACAGGCCCTGGAATCGTTCATGGGGCATCCGTGGCACATGAATATCATGGGAGGAGAAGAAAAGGAAAAAAGGTTCATTTTTATTTTCCTCCATCCATCTGTTGGCCTGTTTTTGCCATTCATCGGCCAAATCTTCATCTCTGAAGCGGGCAGAGTGACCACCGGTATAAAAGCCGATTCTGCCAATTCCGTTGTGGATGGTATTGTTATGTCCGTCATTCCAGTTCATGCGTAAGGTGTTTCGATGGGTGATGCCAGTGGGGTAGTCTTCACTGGGTTTCTCATATCCCACCCAGAGGGGATCATTTGGATCCAGGTTTTTTACGCGGTGATTCTCCACATAAACCTGGGGGACACGGTCATTGGTGGTGGGGAGGAGGTAATTATAATCAAACCCGATTTCGCGAGGCCCCGGTTTGAGTTCTCCATTCCAGTCCGGCCCTTCCGGTCCGCCCAATCCCAAATGCCATTTTCCGATAACAGCTGTTTTATAGCCCGCTTTTTTTAGCAGGGACGCGATAGTTTCTGTGTCAGGCTGGATAATGGCCGGCGCGTTGGGCGGTGCGATCCCCGTATTCGTTTTCCTGAATGCATAAGAGCCTGTAAGAAAAGAATACCTCGTCGGCGTGCAAGTGGAGGCAGAGCAGTATCCACTGGTAAATTTCAATCCCTTATTAGCCAGTTGATCAATGTTGGGTGTTTTTACATTTTCCGGTCTGGCACCGTAGGCACCTACGTCTCCATACCCCAGGTCATCAGCCATGATAACGATAATATTGGGTTTCTCAGGGGTGGTTGGGAATGTGCAGGAACAAAAAACGAACAGCCAGCTAATAAAACTCCGATTCATTTTCCCCATATATTTTCTCACGATCTGTCTGTCTCTTTAATTCTTGTCGTTCCCCGTCATTTTCTGGGTTGAGATTGAGGTTTACACCATTAAGTCCAAGCGTTTTCTCTACTTTCCCTCTCTCATCTGCAACCCCTCCACCGCGCCCACAACCATGTTATGTATCGCCTTCAATCCAACCTGATTCGGATCGTTTGATGGAATTGTTGCGAAGCCGAGTGCGGATGCCTTGGGATATTTGCTGAAGATCATCTTGAACAGCGTTGCCAGTTCCCGGCTTGACGGTCCGTCCGGTACAGCATTGCCATGGTGCGGCACTTCTGCCGGATCGAGAACGTCCATATCGACGTGGACGTAGATCTTGTCGCAGAGTTGTGAAAGGCGATCCAGTTGTTCATGCACCGCCGGCGTGATGTTGCGAATATCATCGACGCTCAGCTGCTGAATATATGATTGATCGAGCATGTGCTGTTCCAGGGGATCATTGAGTCGCACCGCACCCATAACCACATGCCGTTCGGAAATAGGTGGATCCAATCCGGCATCCAGCCGCATGCGATGCAGGCAACGACCGGTAGCTACGGCAACGGGCATACCGCCGAGCGAACCGCTGCGTGTTGTCTCCGGGGTGTTGAAATCTCCATGTGCATCCAGCCAGAGTAACCCGATCTTGATCTCATCTGGCGTCGACCCTGAATGCTGCAGGCCCGCCAGCATACCTGGCAGAGAAGGGCACGTGCCCAGAAACCCGATGTTGAAATAGCCTTCTTTCTCGTTCTTCTCAACAGTCTCCCCTAAGTGGCCCAAAGCATAGCCCAACCGTTTCCAGTTTCCATATTCCTTATTTTCCTCTTCCGTCAACCTGCTTTCGGTTATTCTGATAACCGCACCCATCCCTTTAAGAATATCCTGGATCCCGCCGTTGGCCATGGTATGAGGTCCTTGAGATGTGCCCCGGGGGACAAACGGCTGTTTGTTCAGGGCAATCCGGAGTTTGCCGTCTTGATCAACATAATCCGTTTGTGCGAAAACCAGGGTAGGGAAGATCATAAGGATAACAGCACCACCAGAACCGGATGCCAGAAACAGGGTGAGTATCAATAGGGGAAGTGGTTTTTTCATTTTTTCAATAGATTCTCTCACGATCTGTCTGGCCGCCATCCATTGCGTAAGGAANATCAGGNCAATCGGGTTNTTGGGTATTGGCTCCTGTCGTTTTGATNTCTAAGAANGAGGAAGCCGCATAAGTCACAATAATCTCTATTTTCTTGTATTCGTCAGTGTCCATTTCGGAATGTTCCACTTCTACCTGGTAAGGTTGCCCCGGATGCAGACTCTCTTTTGAAATAACGAATTCCCTTTCCCGGAAGGTCAGGTTTGGTCCGTCGTTAAACGCTGGACCGCTATGGACTATCTTCTCTCCCATGCAGTTTCCCATAATTACATAAATCATGTCATCTATGATACCCTTCGGGTCGGCCGCTCCTTTTTCAAACTTACTCCATAAAACTACCAGGTCCCGGCCTGGATTAATAGCTCTGGGGTCAGCTGTTTCCCCATCCTGCTGAAGAAAAATCTTGATGGGCCCCGGATTTCTGATTTCGCCTTTGTCTCTTGTAAATGTTACAGGCATATCCCTCATATTGCCGTCTGGAGTATCATAATTAAAATAATAGGTGGTATCAGGAAAATTCTCTGTGAGTGCTTCAATGGAAAACTGTCTTTTACCTGCCAGGAATAGAACATCACCTTCTGAAAATCTTAAATTGCCTGATGCTTCACCGGGACCTGACAAATATCCGTTCGTTACTGTCCCATTTTTTGTCCTGAAAATTTCACCGAAAAAAACCGTGTTTAAAAAAGTCAGATCGCCATCAGGACTCTGCCGGTGATTGATTGATTTTCCGAGAACCACGTAATCAGCATGTTTTTCCGGTGCTTCTACAGTAATACATGATAAGGCTAAGAAGAATAGTGGAAGCAATTTTTTTATGCTTCAGCTCCCGGGCCTACCTGTTGCCCTGTAGATTGATATCGAAGCATGTCCACATGAACTGTATCCACATCCGCTTTATGCTCCTTTATTTTGGTTTGATTGCGACCTCAAATCACAGTTAATCAATTTTCGATTGAATGAGCCAAAATTTCTGTTGAGGTCCTATAAGAAATTCAGCCCTGCTTCCGTCTGATCTAATAACCGCATCTTCCTCCCTGGGGATACGAACCAGCTGATTGTCCCATTCCGGGACCTTTCCTTGAACGCTGTACTCAATGGACCAAAACTCGCTGGCCCTAACGGGCTCACGGGCAAAGTCTCCGTAACGATCAGGCCAGTCAAACACCGTACGGGCGCCAGCACCATGGACCCAGTTGCCCTGAGTGTGGCCATAAATGGATGCTTCTATTCCCAGCTTTTCAGAACGTTTTTCAATGATGGACTTCACCTTGGTCCCGGTCTGCCCGGCTTTAAGTTCTTCAGCATATATATCTCCGGTAGTGACAGATTTCTTAAATAGTGTCTTTAAACCGGGAGGTGGTTCAGTCTCATTAGGGTGCAACACATATGCAACATGTTGCTGATCGGTTACCAGGCCCATCAGTCTAACACCAAAATCAACGTGCAAAATATCGCCGGGTTCTACCAATGGGTTCTCTGTATCATCAATGCCGCCTTTAACACCCCTGCGATAAATAGTAATCCCGGGTGCAAAATTGAACTCCAAATCCTGGTTTTGCCATTCCTGCAGAATAAATCCGTAAATGTCCATTAATCTTGTCTTCCCCGGGGTGACAACTTCATTGGAAAAGGCACGTCGCAAGATGTACCAGGTACGGTGGCTGGCTTCGGCCTCGATCTCCAGCTCAGCATCTGTACGATGACTGATATAGTCAAAAATTAGATCCTGGGATGACACCAGTCGAGATGAGTAAACCGGCCCTATGGCATCCTCTAGAAAAGCGAGCATTTCTACAGTGATACCATCGGCCATCGACACCGTTCGTGAGCGGTTAATGGCAATTTTTTTGGGTTTTCTTTCCTTTATATAATCAGCTAAATGTGGTTTCAATCCTTCCTGACTATAGCTTGTAATGGTTGGAAAGAAGTCGCGCATGCGCTCACTCTGGTGAGTGCCAAGCAAAGTTCGCTCAAGCGGCAGGTTATTACCGGGATCGAAAAATATATAGGCGTTGCGGTGACCATACCATCCGGAAATCCCATAATCACCAAACATCTGCAGCATTGGATCTACATTAAACTCACGCGACATGATTATCCACATGTCAACCCCGGCACGGCGCATGGCGGGCTGCAGGTGTAGTTCCATTTTCTCAAGTTTTACATCCCATTCATGCATCAGTCGTTTAAGTGCTGGGGTGCTCCATTGGGTAGCTGTGTCTTGACCCAATGTGAGACTAAAACAAAAAAATAATATGAGCCAGAGGCGTTTCATTTAAGTTATACCTTTCCCTTATTTTTGTTAATCCTATTAATCATACTTGGCGCGCATCTGTTTTAATTTTTTGATCCAATCCTTGTTAATATTATGTTCAGTGGCGCCGGAAATCATCAGGTCTAAATATTTTTTTGCTGGTTCATAAGGTCCTTTAGGCTCGGTCACGCGGTATAAGTCTGCACCATACCATTTGCCATCTTCACCCAAAACTTGAAAGGTCTCTCTTTTATAAATACCTAAAGGAACATCTTCCAGGATGTCCAACTCATCCATTTCTTTTTTGGTGATATAATACATTACGCCATAGACCATTCCGCCGGGCTTTTCTATAATACTGCTTATACCACCACCCATGTTATTGGAGTATTTGCGAAATTGAATCTCAAAATTGGGCAATTGGGCATTCATGACATATTTTAAACTCGGGGTGTACTGACGCATATATGATTCAGACATATTAGAGCCATAACCAAAATGGAGAACCAATTCTTCCTTTTCGGCAGAAGGCTGCCCGAATCCAATAGCCATGGCAACAATTAAGCAAAATGGCTTAATTAAAATTATCTTTCTCTTTTCATCCATTCTCTTTCCTTTATTTGAGCAAGAGGCGTTTCATTTAGTGATTTCATTTTTTGTCAATGATAATGCAGTTAAATAAGATTTTTCAATATCCTTTAACTGTCTGGTGTACATATTACCATAAAGGTTCGCCTGTGAGAGTAAACCATAAAAGGCATTTGACATATAATAGGTTTGATTGAATTTGTATTGATTGATAGTTCGACTACCATAGAAAGCACCATCGTAAGAATTATAATTAAAACTGACTCTAAACTGATCTAAGATTTCATTCCTAAAACGTATGTTATAATGGTCGATTTCTGTGGATGTTGCATAATTACGCTGTTTTTGATGGTTGTACATTTCAAGCAAAATATTTTTTAATTCAACATTTTTAATCAGTTCAAAGGATCCAGTTGATATGAGTTGGTTAAATATGCCATCTTGTGGAAAAAATGAAAAGCCTACCTCAATATCTAATAACTTTTTAAGTATTTCAGCATCTGAATAAGTGGAATGATTTTTGTCTATATCGCTTTGAATCTCTGCAATGAGTTTATCAGAATTAATCAAAGTCTCGAGTAGCTTATATATTTGTTGAATATCTACTTCCAAGGTGTTTACAAGATCAGATAGATATTGGTCTTTTTTCCCTTCATTATCCTTTTCTGTTTGCCATGCCTCCACATAAAAAGAAAGTGCAATACCTAAAAAAACTGCCAAAAACTCTATTCCTCCCCTTGCAAGTATATTTTTCATTATTTTAATACTTTATATTTGAGCCAGAGGCGTTTCATTTAGTTTATTTTGATTTCTTCTCTTTTTTGATTTTCAATGATGAAATCAATTCCACAAGTCAGCTTATTTGCCAATTTTGATTTTGGGTCAACTATTCTCCAAAAGGGAGTTATTGTATCAATGCCAATTCCAAATTCCTCATAAGATGCTTCTGATATAATCCTTAAACATATTCCAGTAACCATTGGGCATGACATATTTGCACTATAGTCATTTGCCATCTCTTTTCTTAACTCTTTAACTTGTTTAAAATTCCCTACCGGTATTTTATTAACATACCTATCAACAATTTTGGGAGTTGGTATTAACATTATAATGCCTGCGGGCATATCAGCCCATGATTTTGGATTAATTTTTACCTGATGTTTTTTATCAGAATCTCTCTTTTCAACCCATGTTTTGTTCATTTGAGCCAGCAGCGATTCATTTTTTTATTATTCTTCCGATTATTCCTTATTGGTACGCCATATCTCCTGAAAAAGGCGCAGCCAGTTTCCTCCAATAACCTTTTCAATGCGGGCATCCGAGTGACCGCGGGAAGATAAACCATCCGCTATCAGTTCCATCCGGCGATGTGAATTCAACTCTTCAACGGTAAAAAGAATGTCGGGATCTTCGTTTGGTGCGGCAATTCCCTGCTTTATCCGTTTGGCAACGAACTCGCGGTGCCTTGACCAGTATTCATCTGAACCGTCAATCGGTGTCGTAGAAAGGTCGCTTCCAATGCCTACATGATCTTCACCGCACACATTCACCGCATGCTCAATATGATCCAAAACATCCCTGCGGGTCGGTGCCCGTCCGGGCGTGAGAAAAGGCATCAGGTATATCCCGATGACGCCACCTTTTTTTGAAAGAGCTTTAAGCTCAGCATCGTCTTTTGATCGGGGATGCTGCGCTACGGTATTGCAGCCGCTGTGGGTAAAGGAAACCGGAACAGGAGATACTTCAATGGCCTCGGCCGTGGTCTTCTGCCCACAGTGACTCAAGTCCACCAGCATTCCAAGTTCATTCATCCGTTCCACCACGGCATGTCCGTATTGTGTTAACCCTCTGTTGGCCGGCTCCAGACATCCATCACCCACAAGGTTCCGAACATTGTATGTAAGTTGAGTGACTTTCACCCCAAGATTCAGGAATGTTTCAATGTGACCAAGGTCATCTTCGAACTGTGTGGTGTTCTGAAAACCGAGCACGATTCCGAGCTTACCGTCCTTTTTTGCCTTTAAAAGGTGTTCTACTGTTTTTACCTGCATTAAGGAATCTGAATAAAGCTCTATTCGGTTAAGCCACATGGCTACGTTCTGAACCGCGTCTTCAAAGTCACTTCCATGAACCGTTTGGTTAACCGCAGTAATTCCCGATCTAACTGCGTTCTGTAGCATTTCGTTATCGAGCGGAGGGTTGAGCGGGTAATTAAAGTATCCGGGACTTGCAAGAAAATCGACCACAATCGCTTTGTCGTAGTTAAACCTCATACTATCAGGTCTGCGAAGATCTCGTTTTCCTATTGGACTGTGGGGTAAGGCGTTGAGTATCGGGCGTAACCACCCATAACCAAGTGCGGTCAATCCGGCACCAGCCAAAAAGGTTCGACGCCCAATCTTTTTACCGGATTTACTCATTTCCTTTTTTTAATAATTTGACCAAACTTGTAAAATGTTGTTCACCAATCTGGGTGCGTGTTCTTTCCCGACTGTTCCTTCGTCACCTTCCTCGTTGAGATAGGGAAAGCGGTTGAAAAGAAAAATGGGAGACACTACCTCTCTGAAACCAAACTAAGGCGAGATAACGGGAAAGTCAATCGGAAGCTGGCGACCTTGCGTTTATCTAAACAAAAAACTACATTGGTATTATGAAAAAACTATATATCACTACTCAACTGTTTTTCTCTCTTTTATTTCTTCTAGGATCTTCAACACCTGCACAGCAGGAAATCGGACGGCTCACTGTCGATCGTTATCTCAGCTGGGAAGATGTAGAAAATGCCCAACTTTCACCTGATGGTCAGCAGATCATCTACACCCGAAGGTGGGTAGATGCTGTAAATGACAATTGGGAATCCTCCCTCTGGATAATGAATGTTGACGGTAAGAAGAACCGGTTTCTCGTTGACGGATCGTCTCCCAAGTGGTCACCCGATGGTACGCGCATTGCCTTTCTTGCCTCTGATAAACCAGGTGGAACCCAAATCTTCGTCCGCTGGATGGACGCTGAGGGTGCAGTGAGCCAGATTAGCCGTGTTACTGATTCACCCTCGAACATCACATGGTCGCCTGACGGAACTTCCATTGCCTTCCAGATGGTCGTACCTCCAGATGATGGTGGGCTGTGGAATATCAATATGCCACCCAAACCCAACGAAGCGGATTGGACCGGAAATCCAACCATAATCGAGCGGCTCAACTACCGTCGCGATCGGGTAGGTTATCATCCCAAGGGATACCGTCACATATTCATAATTCCCGCTGACGGTGGTACACCGCACCGCCTAACCCATGGTGATTGGCATCATAATTCTTATAAATGGATGCCGGATGGAAAAGCCATAGTCTTTGAGTCTCTTCGCGTTGAAGATGCGGAATACCAGTGGCGGGAATCGGAAATTTATTCTGTAGATGTTAATTCTGGAGAAATCCGTCAGCTCTCAAAGAGAAAAGGGCCGGACCGTGGTCCAATACCGTCTCCAAATGGTCGTTATATCGCCTACACCGGTCACGACTGGAGTGACGACACCTACATCGAAGAGGGGCTCTATTTCATGAAAGCCGACGGCTCCAAGCCTGAACGGATCGCAGGGGAAATGGGTCGTCGGCCTGGCAATATAACCTGGGCGGAAGATGGAAGCGGTGTCTACTACAATGCGGCTATGGAGGGTACTTCGAACCTCTACTTTGCGCCACTATCCGGTAAACCACGACCGGTAACCAAGGGAAAGCA
>PBTS01000064.1:0-8849 GCA_002729175.1 Fidelibacterota bacterium | reverse complement strand
TTTTGTCCAAGTTTCACCGCCATCATCAGAACGAAAAAGTCCCCCCTCTCTGTTTTCAATGAGGGCCCAGATTCGTTCCGAGTTTAAAGGAGAAATTGCCACACCGATAATTCCCACATTACCTTCTGGCAGACCTTCATTTCTGGTGATCTCGGCCCAGGTGTCTCCTCCATCAGTAGATTTCCAAAGCCCTGATCCTTCACCACCACTTAACAAGCTGTACGGAGTCCGCTTTATCCGCCACATGGAGGCATAGATGATTCTCGGATTGTTGGGATCAAGAACAAGATCACAAGCTCCAACCTCATCGCTGACGTACAAAACTTTTTCCCAGGTTTTTCCACCGTTTTTACTTCTGAAAACGCCTCTTTCTTTGTTGGGTCCGAAAAGATGTCCCAGGGCCGAGACATAAACCAAGTCTGGGTCACGAGGGTGAATCCTGATTCGGGGAATTCTCTGGCTGTCTTTTAGACCCATATGTTTCCAGGTTTTCCCTGCATCAGTAGATTTCCAGACACCATCGCCGTGTGAAACATTCCCTCGAACGGTCACCTCCCCGCCGCCGACATAAATAACATTGGGGTCCCACTCACTGACAGCCACGGCCCCAATGGAACCGCCGAAAAAATCGTCAGAAATATTCTTCCAGTTAGAGCCGCCACTTTTAGTTTCCCAAACGCCACCGCCAGTTCCGCCGAAATAGGCGACCCTATCATTTCCAGGAATTCCAGCAACAGCCGCCGATCGACCTCCCCGGAAAGGACCGATATTCCTGTATTTCAGTGCTTTATAGAGGGATTCATCATAATTTTCTCCTGTCAGCACAGTGGCTCCGGAGCACATCAAAAAAGTGATAGTAATTGTAACAATAGAACGAACGGACAGATTCATACTAAACTCCTTATTCTTATTTAACCCCACGAAATAAATGGAGCTGGAAAGTGGAGAAGACTGATTAGAAAATCAAACAGTTTTTATTAGGGCTGCTAGGTACGAGGACTTGGAAGGGGCGAGATGATTTTATATAGCCTTGTAAAGGTCTGTTTCCCCTTCAGATTTGGCAACTACAACAGTACCGATACTATCACTTGTTACATTTACTACGGTGCGAAACATATCCAGTGGTCTGTCAACAGCGAGCATGGTTCCCACAAGGAGTGCGGCAGTTGGATGGTCTCCGAGCCCCACCGCATTGAGAACGATGAAGATCATAACCAATCCGGCTGAGGGAACGGCCGCGGCGCCCACGGAAGCCAAAAAGGCGGTAATAACTACTACCAATTGAGCAGAAAAGGAAAGATCAATGCCCGGAATTGCCTGCGTGATGAAGAGAACGCCGGCACATTCGTAGAGGGCGGTTCCATCCATATTTATGGTGGCTCCCAATGGGAGGACAAAACTGGTGACCTTATTTGAGACACCAACATTATTCTCTATGCAGTCCATTGTTACAGGAAGTGTTGCTCCTGATGAACTGGTGGAAAATGCTGTAGCCATGGCAGACATCATTGCACGACCGTGTTTCAGGGGACTTTCACCTGTGAAAAGAAACAGCAATAGAGGCAGTACGATTGCGAAGTGAATCGTCAGGCCTGACGCGATGGTGATCATGTACATTCCTACAGCCTTGAAAAGTTCAAAACCAGCTGTGGCAACGGCATTTGAAATCAAGCCAAAGACGCCGATGGGTGCCAACCTGATGATGGCGTGGGTCAACTTCATCATGGCTTGGAAACTGTTATCGAAAAGATTCACCAGGAAATCATGAGGCTTTCCCTTGAGTTGAGTAATAGCAAAACCGAATATTATGGAAAAGAAGATCACACCTAGAATGTCTCCCTCAGCCGCGGCTTTCACAGGGTTTGTGGGGATCATTCTTACAAAAATGTTTCCCAGGGCATCTGGTTGTTGGAGTTGGGATGGGTCGAACTCTTCCACCGTATCGGGGACTTTGGCACCGACACCGGGCTGAATGATGTTGGTGAGGACGAGACCGATAAGAATGGCAAGCATGGAACTCAATAAATAATAACCGAACGTTTTTATTCCTACCCTCCCTAATGTTTTGGGATCGCCTAGTCCCGCCACGCCAGAGGTGATTGAGGTTAGAATGAGCGGCACGATGATCATTTTGAGAAGCCGCATAAAGATCGTTCCCAACGGTGCGGCAATGAGCGCTTTTTCGCCCAAGACAAGAGCAAAAACGGCTCCCAGCGCCATAGCGATAAAAATTTGCCAGTGGAGTTTCATAAGAAGGGACAGAATTTAATTGCCGTGGTAACAACGGCAAAGGTGTTCAATTAATGGTGGTTCACCGAAGAATCTATATATAATGAAGTTCCGTTATAATATTATCATTTGTGGATTGTGACAGTAAAAAATAACAGATTGAACTCAGTGTCTGTAATTTTATCAAACAGTAAATTGAACTAGAGCATATTCCAACAAGCTTCTAGGGAGGTTAAATATGAAAATGTACCGCAGGGATTTTATCAAGATAGCATCCGCTGCTATAGGCTACTCGGCTTTGGGAACTGGCCTTTTGGCGTCTTCAAAATATCAATCCACCCCTACTCAGAAATCTTTGGTTTTTGATGCCATGGGAGAAATCCGTGATGTCTATCCGAGAAAATTGGTCAAGGAAATCTTGGATAGCGGTCTAAATGCCATAACTGTCACACTCTGTGATCCTAAAACTTTTGAACATGAAGCTTTTGAAGCAGCGAAAGATGGAATTTTACACTATGATCGTCTTATTGAAAAATACCCCGATCTGTACATGAAAGCGATCCAGGTATCAGATATAGATAAGTCCCGTAAAAAAGGCAAACTTGCCATATTCTATTTGTTCCAAAATTCTACACAGTTTGGCCGTGACTTGGACTTGGTCGACATGTTTTATGGACTAGGTGTTCGTTCAACCCAAATAACCTACAATTATCAAAATTGGGCTGGTGCTGGATGTAAAGAAAGGACGGGCGCCGGCTTGACCAATTTCGGACTTGAGCTTGTTGAAAAAATGAATGAAGCTGGTATGTTGATTGACCTCTCTCACGCCAACATGCAAACTATGGCCGACGCGATTGACGCTTCTAAAGTACCGGTCATCGTCTCTCATACAGCCTGTGAGGCGGTGTATAAAAATGCCAGAAACACCACGGATGAAAACATGAGGCTTGTTGCAAAGAAGGGTGGTGTAATTGGCATATGTCAGATCAGACCGTTTGTGACGAATATTAGGGAAGGAGCTTTTGAACATTATCTAAACCATATTGAACATGCTATTAAAGTCGCCGGTATTGACCACGTAAGCATTGGCAGTGATCGTGATCACCGTGTAATTGAAATGTCTGATGAATATATTGCAGAACTAAAACGGGAAGAAGGCGACAATTTCGATGCAAGCCACTGGCCACTTTTCATGGATGAACTTAACGGTCCCCGGCGCATGGAAGTGATTTGGGATGGTCTTAAAAAAAGAGGTCTTTCCGAACGCAAACTTGAAAAAGTGATGGGACAAAATAACTATAGGATCTACAAAGAAGTGGTTGGATGAATTACATATGTATCAAAATACACCAAGTCGTCATCCATACAATTCAATATTTCCCACAGGCCTGAGTCTTGCTCTCGGCCATAGTCCGCTCTAATTATTATGTTTTTAAACCGTGACAGGAATCGAATGAGTTGGATAAAGAACATATTCTTTTCCCAGTTACTTTGCTTTATGACCGCTATCTCAGCGCAGACGAGCATTGCCGACAGCCTCTTGACATCCTTGGCCTGTGGGAATTGCCATCTTGGTGTAAGGCAAAATCCAGATATAAGAAAAATGGCCCCGGACCTGAGCCATGCGGGACTGAGGTACCGACCGGCATATATCTACACATTTCTTCAGAGTCCAAAACGTATCCGGTACAATGTCGGTGCGGCGCGCATGCCGGGATTTCACTTTGATGAAAGGGAAGCTTTAGCTGTAACACTTTATCTCATGGAGCAGAAGAAAAGTGTAAACCTGGCTGTTTTACCGAAAGGTTCAGTTTCCAATGTTAAGCTGGAGGCCGAGCGGTTGATTGAGGGGGAGCTTGAGTGCACACGCTGCCATGGTCTCAATGGAAAAGGGCAAAACAGTTCCACCGATCTCACCGATGCCGGCATGAGACTAAACAGGGACTGGCTCAAACAGTACTTGATAGCACCCCGGCTTTTTGATGGCAACGATACGGCCATGCCCAGTTACTTCTATCAGGTCAATGCAACCACCGGAGACTACAAACCTGTCACTCCCGATGCATCTGTACGGATTGATGCTGTTGTCGATTATTTTATGGCACTTACTTCAGATGAAGCTAAAGATGGAGAAAAGCAATTTTCCGCCATCCGCCGTCAATATCCAGAAGTAACTGCTGAAACCGGTCGCACTATTGTTCAGTCCCAGAACTGCCAGGCATGCCATACACTTGATGGCTTGGAGCCGTGGTTTGAACGTAACGGTCCCGATCTGTCGATTGAATCACAGCGGGTTCGGCGGGGTTGGTTGATCGGATATCTGTCAGAGTCTCATGCTGTGCGGCCGTTCGGTTATTTCCCGGGATCCGGCAGTCGCATGCCCGATTACAGGCTTACCGATGATGAAGTAGAAGTATTAACAGAACATTTTGTGAAAAAGGGAAGTAGAGGTTCATCAGGTACTCCAGATAATCTTTCAGCATTTTCTCAACAAAAAGCGGAGTCACTCTTGCAGGAAAAGCTGTCATGCCTCGGTTGTCATCGGTTGGGCAACTTGGGCGGCAAGATTGGTCCCGATCTCACCAACGCTGCTAGTCGCTTAAAGGCACCATTTGTTGATATGATGATCCTCAATCCCAGGATGCTGGTTCCTGAATCGATTATGCCGCAAGTACCGCTGCCATCGGAGACAGCGAGACTCATGGGGAACTATCTCAAAGGTGCAGTATCCCAATCCGAAAACCTTTCTTATCTCTCTCTTATTGATCACGAACCCTATAATCCCAAGGGAAGTGTATACCGGGAATTCTGCTCCGTCTGTCACGGCCTCACCGGGAGCGGTGACGGCTTCAATGCGCGTTATCTTCCCAAGACACCCATTTCCCATTCCGACCCAGTTCTTATGAGTGAGCGGCCGAATGACACGTTGTATGACGGCATCCACGCTGGCGGNGCTNTTTTGAACAGACATCANTTCATGCCGCCATGGGGAGAGACNCTTTCGCCTCATGATATGCAAAGTCTGGTGGAGNAGATAAGNAAGTTTTGTCAATGTCAGGGACCGGANTGGTCGGAGTCACAGTGAGTCAGCTCTTCCGGTNNACATTCATTNTTTTCCTNCTTTTTGATCTTGCCTTGTCACAAGCATACCGCCCTTTCCCNCCCGNTAAGNCGANAGANAGNACCCAGGTTGANTTCGAGGATTTTGTAGGCTCGAAAGTGTGNAGNGAATGCCATGAGGCNATTTATGATNAATGGCGCCAATCGACCCATGGGCAGGCAGGAGGTACGCCTTCGGAGGAATTGGTCATCGGACGATTTGACGGACAACCGCGGCACTATGCTGATGCTACAGTAACACCNNTCCGNGANGNANANGGAGATTACAGGTTCATTGTGGAGTGGCTGGGAGAAAAGAAGGATATTAAGGTGGACGGTGTGGTAGGGAAGGGACATATGGTAGGAGGCGGTACTCAGACCTACTTTTCGCGGTTTTCTGATGGGACCATGCGACTGGTTCCCTTCGATTTCCANCGNGGCGACAGNNTNTGGTTCAGTGAAACGTCCACTGGGCAAGGGTGGGTNCCNATATCAAAAGATCTTTCCATGCTGAGTCTCAGNGAGTGGCCACCGAATCGNCCCCTGGGTACNAAGGCNCAGTCCCAAAGTTGCCAGCAGTGCCACGGAAGCCAGATCGAGCTGANNTTCGATTACAGTAAGAAGAAATATGAGACCCGTTTTATGGGGCTTGACATCAACTGTGAATCGTGCCACGGNCCTGGNCGGCGCCATGTGGANATCACACGAAAATCGGATTGGAAATCCCGTAATGACATTGGTNTNACGAGCTTGTCGACNCTTTCGAAGGATGAAGCGCTGAACGTCTGTTTTCAGTGTCATGCTTTAAAAGATCAAATNTCCACAGGCTATCTTCCNGGTGAAGATTTGGAGGCACACTATTCACTGAAGCTCCCNGTACTTGGGCANACGCGGTACCATCCGGACGGTCGTATCCGTGCCTTNGGTTATCAGCAGAACCACATCTTCAGTGACTGTTACCTCAACGGCTCCATGGCCTGCGGCGACTGTCATAGCCCNCATTCACTCTCATACAGAGATATCAACGGTGGGGAGCTTCAGGGGAGATTTGACAACGGTCAGTGCACNGCCTGCCACGCCTCAAAAGCAGTGNAGNTTGAGGCCCACACCTTCCACCAGGAAACATCGGANGGGAGCCGGTGCACATCCTGTCANATGCCNTATCTGCANCAAAATGCTATNGGTAAGCGGCTTCGTTATGCACGCTCTGATCATACTATAAGTATTCCAAGGCCNGTTTTTGATGATTTATTGGGATTGGAGAACGCCTGTTCCCAGTGTCATGATGAGATGGNAGTGNCAGCCCTTCAGCAAANTGTNGACAGGTGGTANGGGNAAGTTAAGCCTCACAAGCGGNTGGTNACGGAACTGATGAAAAATATCAATATGACAATACCGTCACNATCTGCTGATCTTGTGGGTTCAACGGAAGAGCCACCTGCCATGACATTCGCNGCTCTTTCCCATATCTTTGAAAATCAGTTGAAACCTGATATGAANACTGTTCCGCCTGAAGTCATGAGTAAGCTAAAATCATTAACCTCATCNNCTGATCTGGATGTAAAGGCCCTCTCTTTGGCATCTATTCATCTAATCAAGGGGTCGGATGAAAAGACAAGGAGATTCCTGGAAGATCAAATTTCAAAGTTGGGGCCAGACGAAAANAAGGTCCGTGACCGNTGGGCCCTCTCCCTTGCATTTTTTGGTGATTTNTCCAACCCTCATTCTGGNAGTTACCGGGGTGGNAGGAAGTTTGGGAATTCCGTGGCGGCTTACCGAAAATCTTTGGAATTAAAACCTGATGATGNTGTTACGCTACAAATGTTGGCTCTTGCTTTCCAGCAAAATGGCGACAACCGTAAGGCAATACAGACATTCAANCTGGCTTTGAAAGAAGACCCCANGAGCTGGACGCTCTGGGTTAACTACGGAAATCTNCTCTGGGANCAGGAGAAAAGGGGTGAGGCGGCTGAGGCCTATGAAAAATCTNTTGATATTAATCCTCATTATTCANTGGGTCAGTTCAATATGGGGAATGTCTATTACGGCAAGGGTGATTATAAAAAGNCCCGGTATCATTATGAGCAGGCTGTGGAACTGGATCCCTCCNNNGCGCTGGCACANTTTTATCTGGCGAGGGCTTACCTGAANCTACAGTTGGGTGAGAAAGCTTTGGCATCTGTAGAGAAAGCGGTAGTTTTAGATNCCANTCATGAAAGTGCCCGAATGATGCGACNAGACCTGCGTCAGATCTTCGGACGATGATTCCCAACTGAGAATTATTATTGCCTAAGGGGAAGTTGAATAAAATTGATTAAATCAATTAACACCGCTGCCATTTTAACCATGATTATTACTCTACCTTCTTTGGCATTGTCTCAGTCCATAGATCTTAAAGGCCAATTATGGGGCGGTGGCATACTTGGCGATGATCCGGCAGAGGGACGTTCTTCTGTTGAGATCCAACTAGGTTACATACCGACAATCTCTTTCTATCGCCCCTTGAATAATGAACGGCTACTGGATATGGAATGGGCCTATCGCGTGAGCAGAGCTTACTCGGGGGAGGTTCTTTTGGCCAGTGCTGAAAAGCCTTATCGTGGGTGGATAAGATATTCAACTCAGCGGGTTGAGGCTCGTCTGGGTTTGCAAAAAATAGCCTTCGGCCCGGCTCAGTTTTTGCGTCCCACCTCCTGGTTTGATACTTTGGACCTTCGTGACCCCACGGGTCAGACCGATGGAGTGGAAGCTTTCAGGTTGAGACTATTTCCTTCTGGATCGGTGGCACTCTGGAGCTGGATTATTAACAGTGAAAAGGATACCCTCTCTTATGGTGGACGGATGGAACTGTCCACCACCTCAGGCGAGTGGGGCATGACCTTCCATCAGGATCCGTTAATAAGTCCTCAGCAAGTGGGGCTTTTTCCCGTGGTCATGCCCGGCCCCCACAAACGGGCCGCCTTGGATTACCGTTATGATGGTTTCATAGGCTTTTGGTTTGAAGGAGCGACACTTTTTTCTGACAATGCTAATTTTTCCGGTAATAACCGGTATACTCTGGCCACTCTGGGCGGTGATTTTACAATCCCTCTATTCACCGGGATCCTCATCATGAGCGAATCCATGCATATCCGCTCGTCGCAGAATAATTCTTACACTGATGATCAAACATACAGTTTTTTCATGGCAAGTATGCCTCTGGGTTTTTTACATCAGCTTATGGCCATCACTTATATAGACTGGACAAGTGAGCGAATGTTCCACTTTTTCAGGTGGGGCATTACGTTTGATAATCTCAGCGTAAATTTATTATTGTCAGCGAACCCCAAAAGGGTCGAATATGATGTGTCGGAAGAGTATCTTCCGCGCAGTCTGGCCGGTTTTGGGAACGGTTTACAGCTCATGCTTATCTACAACCATTAGGAAGGAAAAGATGGAAAACAATAGTGTTATAACGATAAAAAATTTGGTCAAGCGTTTTCCTGTAGGTGCTGATTTTTTCACCGCTCTAAAGGGTGTGA
>PBTS01000063.1:0-16940 GCA_002729175.1 Fidelibacterota bacterium | reverse complement strand
ACACAAGAAAAACTGTCAAAAATAAAGATAATACCAATCGAGATTGATTCATGATTAACTCCTTAATAAACTTTAAATAAATGATTCGCCCCTCGAAAACATACTATTTTCAGCTATACGCATACTTGCATTCGTCTATAAGAATACGACAACTTTGTGACCTGTGTCAAGTTTTTTGTTAGTTTTTCGTTAGACACTGTTACATGGAAAATGAAAAAAGAGGAAGAGAACAGAGAATACTCCTGGTTTAACCTTATTCATTTTCTATCTTCCAAGGAAAGGAACGCCGTATTACAAGACCAATAATTATTGGACGGAAGCCCGCGAGTCGAATTTCAAATCGTCAGCACGCTGTTGTTATCTTAAATAGCTCTGCCATAGCTCATTGCGGAGCTCATCCCTTTTGGTAGAATGAACCAATTCATAGTCTCCAAAGCCCCAGCGGTTTATATAAACAAATTCAACCCCACTCTCAATTGAATGATAACGCCAAATTTCATATGGCTTGCTTTCCCCAGCGCTGGGATACCTATCAATTTCGTCTGGCGGACCATACAAAATATAGATGCGACCTCGATCTGAACGCCATCCTTTCTTCCCCATTGATGGGTATCGCTCATTGGCCTCCTCCACACGTTTCAAATAATCCGCACGCCTGATTGGTCCGTGCCTGCTCTCTCCATTTTCTACATTAACCCAAAATTCTGCTAGAAACTTACGCTTTTCATCTTCAGAGATGATTTCTGCAAAGGCTTCAATTTCTTCTTCGGTTGCGAGATATCTTGCTTGCTGAAATTCTTCCGTAAGCCGCTCCTCGGACAGCCCAGCTAACTCCATCTCCTGGAAAACAGGGTCAGTTAAAGATGGCACCTGTAAATGTGGATTATATACATAGAACGTTTTCTCTGCCTTGGCTATTTCCTGTGAACTATCATTGGAAATCAAAACCTGAAATCGATATCGCCCAGAAAAAATCGATGTCACGTTTGTTGTGCCGACTTCTATGGCATCTCTGGCACCAAAATTACGTGTCTTTGATGCCTCGCGTATCACTTCTCCATCGGGATCTACGATAAGTTGCTTAACCGTGTACGTTTTTACCGGGTCCAAATTGTACAGTTCCACATAGTGAAAAACCACCGGACGGGCTGTAACTCCAAAAACCAGCGTAGGATTTGGGACAACTTCCAATGAGTTTTTATAGAAAGGATCGTCTCTCTTTTGAGATGATTTAATGGTGCTACACAGTTCCAAATCGCTACACCAAGCCTCAGCCGGATAAGCATTCGCACTGATATTGAAACTGACACTGTCCCGGCGCGATGGAGCAAGTGAGTCATTAGCAACTACTTCCAGGGTATAATCGCCAAATGGGACAGCATACCCAGCCTGGGTAACAAACGGAAAGCGAGATGTAGCTTCTGCACTGTCGGCTGCCGCTACCTGTAATCCTGATCGTTCGTCAAATAAATAAGTGTTCGTTTCATTGTTTTTCAAGCGCATCCGAAGTTGCACGCCAGTTCTATATTTTTCTCCTGACCAACGGTAGGTCAGAAAATATGGATAAAACGCATAGTAAATTTCTAAGTAAGTATTTTCATTGTCGTAACGAAATTTTGCGTAATCCAGGTTCAATCTGAAGGATTTGGGCGGAGTAAGGTCCTGAGCCTGAATTTCATTAACAGAGAATCCAACAACAACAAACAAGAGAATAAGTCTATTAATAATCAACTGTTATCCTTTCCGCTAATTTGAAATGAGGTTCGCCAGCAGTCGATACGCTCCTGGATGAATGTTCATCCACTGATGGCCAAGAGCTAAATCAACATAAGTCTGTTTACCCTTACCACCTGTCAGTGAAACAATAAGGGGTTTTCCCGAATGTTTTTCTCTCACCGGAAGCTCCATATTTTCCAAGGCATTACCAGAGATAATATTATAACCCCGTGAGTAAAGCCATCCATTCCAATCTTGTAAAGCAATCGGATTGGGTTGTTTTAGAAGTGTGTGCGTTGAGCTCAATTTAAGTTCAATATTCTCGTCGTATTGTACTGTTGGAGTTAAGTCCATCCCAGACCAAAGTGGAGACTCATTCCAAGTAACAGCATCCTGTGCAAAAACAATTAAATGACCACCCTTTTTCACGAAGTTAACCATATCATTCTTCAAATCCTTGATTTGGGGCTTCAAAGATAGTGCTCGTCTGTCAACTAAAAGAACATCGAGAAAAGCGATCTGCCTCGAAAATGATTTGTCCAGGCGGATAGAGGAAAAATTGATATTCAATCGACGAAGTGCATTAGTTAACGGACTGTTCGATAAACTTGCAATAATCCCGACCTTCTTGGATTTATCAATATCAGCGTTGAATTTTCTTGCAGCAAAATTCCCCACCTGGGTATAGCCAATCTTTAATGGGATTAAATAGGTCCCAACATCAGGCTTGCCTGTCCAGGAAATGCGAAGAGTGTCAAGATGTGAGTTATCTTTATTGCTTAGTCTAAATCTGCTCTCATTTGAGTACGCAAGTGGGCCGTCGGCCTTAACCACATCTGCTACTCCATCTCTAGAAATGTTCGTTAAACGAAAAACAACGATTTCACCAGGTGTCATCCTAACGATGGGTGATAAAATCTCGATCGCCACCTTAGGGGAAAAAGTNAACTCNACAGTACTGCTGTATATAAAACTTTCTTCTTTTGTTGGGCCCTGGTGAAGGATGAAAAATTGNAAGGGTTCTCCAAGGGTCGAGGANGTTACCTCATGTCGTCCAGGNGGNNAGGTATAGTCAANNCCTTCNGGGGTAACTAACNGNTATTCNTNNTCCAATTCNAAAGGAANCNTTCGATGCCANATCNTCATTAANAATCCACCCTTTNTCNGCNCTAGGGAAATATATGTGTGTTTCCCCCNCATCANTTACNCCCTTCAACTTATTTACTGTGAAAAAAGTCAACTGCCGATCTGTAAGCATTTTATCGCTGATAGAATATTCCACCTCCACACCCAATAGGNCGCACCGAAGTTTTTCAAGCNCCTTCTTCCAGCGCAATAAAGTCTCCTGTTCACGNACCTTCAAATCATAAGTACGCGTAAGATAATAACTGACGGAGTCCAANACGGCTACCAGTGATTTTAANNCNTCACCNNGGTNTCCTTGGGNTGTNNNNTCCGTCAGTTTTNGTATTNCGTGANCTNTCCGGCTAAGNCGTTTNGANGGGGANGTTGATAACCNNTCATCAANTTNCTNAATTTGTTGNGGTGANGTNGTATATNTNAGGTGATATGATGGTTNGTAGCCTCTCAGCCANGTATTTCGCTGAATGGCNAAAGATCTNTATTTGGCTGCAGCTTCTTTCCCAACNTTACGATANGTTTTTTTCCAAAACTTGTGACGCTCATCCACAGGGANTANTAACCCCTTTTTGTTATCACTNTCAACAAAAAGGTGTTCTACAAATGGGCTTTNCTTTGCTGCCGTGATCAAATCAGCATNTAGTCTTTCCCACTGATGGTTATTTCTGACCCTCGTCCAATCCCGAGCTAAGAGCACTACGTCGGGCCTAAATTGAGAAAAAAGCTCCACAAGNCCCGCCTGNAGTTGATCGGCAGGCCATAATTCCCTAACTCTTGNTGAATCCCTGGCTGACGCAATATGNGGCATATTAAGANAATNTACTTGACCTCCCANATATGNCAACNCNTCTGCTGCNTCTTCTCTNCGAATCTTAGCAAGNTAGGGGGGGTATTCACCCCGGANATCGCTTTCTCCCCCCTCCCCATTTGTGATNTAGGCNCNCATAATTNTTGCNCCTAGTCCAAGACGNAAATATGCTAAACCAGAAAGATCTTCCTGGCCAGGTTNNATCGAAATGGATAGAACNTTGAGATTTCTGCGNAGGTCAATGGAGNTCTGGTAAATCGCATTTCGNCCTGTTTCCGGNAAGTAGGACTTACTAGCCACATCTTTCTGACAAGAAAGAANAAANAGNAAGATAATGAGAAGAGAAAAANATNTAGATTTTCGAGCACTCATTAAACATTTAAACATAAGCGTNTNTTTGCCTAGGNCACAAAAGAAAAGCTGCCTCTAAAGAGACAGCTTTTCACTCATAAATANCCTCTAGTTGGAGACTTAGAATCCGAGTCTTAAGGAAANAACCGAGTTATTATCAAAGTACTCGACCGATCTCCAGGCATAATCCAGCATAAAGTTGATCCCANCCGCCTGGTAGTTTAAACCAAACCCCACAGTAGGNCCAAAAATANACTCATCCATCNCACCTTTTGTGGCAAACTCCATGCCACCACGACCAAACAAAGATGCCTTCTGAACNTTCATGCTAANTTCACTNCCTACGCGGAANGNATTGAGAGCCAAGTTATTGTTTACAAAAGCACCGCTAGTNGTCAAGCCCATACCCTCACCTAGNGACATGTCGTATGTTGCGCCAATTTCGACCACGGATGGTAACTGAAAGGATGCTGGTTCAAGACTGTAGTACTGTTCCGCGCGTCGTCCTTCGGAGGAAGTGGCTCTGCGCAATAGACCAGTACCTTTAAAGGCAACCTCGGGACCGAAGTTNTTCATGGCAACACCCATGTCAAGACCAGANATCCCACCGANGGAATGATATTGCACGCCAAGATCCANGGCAACTGCCGAGCCTTGTACCCTACCCATTTTCTCAGAGACTACTTTAATGGTGGCNCCAGCATTCGCCCGGTCGCTGAACGCTATAGCATAGCTCAGTCCCGCAGTAATAAAGGCAGGTGAGAATGTTCTACCTCCATNACCTTCAGGATCGTCATCTGAAGTCATGGGGATATCACCAAAATCCAAGGATCTCACGCTGACAGCCACCACGCCCAAGCGACCAAAGGAGGCCCCTATAGCACCGTAGTTTAGATTGATGTCAGCAAGGTAGGACAAAGAGGAAAAGAGTGCCTCGGCTGAACTGCCAAGACGAGCAAGACCGGCGGGATTCCAGTGAATGGCTTCAACACCTTGAGTGACTGCGATGCTCGCACCTCCCAGGGCCATGTCCCGAGCCCCAACTGGGATCAAAAGCTCAGTTGCAGATGCACTGCCGATCCTTCTGTTCTGGATATCCTGATCCTCGTCCATGGTCCTCCCAACCTCGGTCACCTGCGCATCAAGGGTACTGACCATAACCAACGTTGCCAAGAGGAAGACCGCTGGAAGGAATCTAAATCTGTTTTTCATCGTGCTCTCCTTTTCAATTCTCTAGATAAATCCTAAGACGATTCAGCATGGTATTAATAAATATCAAGCATCTCTTTTTCCTGAATGATTGCCAGTTTCAGCATCTTGGTAACCTCTCCACCAGAGGGCATTACCATTTCAACATGTGCAATGTACATACCGCTGGCCACAGGAATGTTCTGGAAGTTCAGCAGATCCCATTGCAGGAACTGAGTCTCGTCATCCTTATTCAACTTTGTCACTAACTGACCACCCAGGTTAAAGATTCTAATGGTGGCTTTTGGAGACAAGTTGTTAAAAGTGACAAATCTGGCCATACGAGTAACCTCTGCAGGGTTAAAAGCATAGTACGGATTGGGAAATACATTAACCCTCTTTGCACTGTATTCTTCCTCTCCTAGCCCTGTTGTTGGTGCTGGAGAAGTGAAGCTGTAAATGTCATTGGTCGTGATGACCAAGTTGGGTATAAGCGTCAATGTGCCATCGTCCGAGAAAAACGGACGACCTCCACGATCTTTTAACCAGAGAGCCCACAGGACTGGCCCACCATCTATATCGACCTGAGCCATGAAATCCTCGGCATCAGTATCGCCATCCCATGAAGCAGCCTCATCATAATCTGAATCGAGAATCCAGGTGTAATTGTACGGCCGGGCATTTTCTCCCTCATCATCACCTTCATAGTGCATATCCCACATTCCATTGCCATCATAGTCCCTGACAACTATGTTGAGTTGCCGCCCACTGGCAGTATAGGCTGAGAAAGGAACATCAATAATACCAGTAAAATTCCCGGCACCCCATGTTGCATATGTAGCAGCTTTTGAAGCATTTGGGTGAGATGTATCCACAGTGTAGTCCTCACCAGGTCCTGTCGTCCCTTCAAGGACATTCGCCAATCGAAACTCTACCGTCTCGTAATTTGCCGGTGGAACATTAGAGCCGGTGAAATTGGGGCCCAGATAGGCACCTCCGTATAACAGTTCACCACCTCCGGCTCCCGAGATCCAGCGAACTCCCGTTCCCGATCCACCGGTGTAATCCCAATCTTTTCCTTCAAGAGCTGGGCCGGATACAACCAAGAACACACCATCAGCAAGAGCATAATCACTGTCACCACTAAAGTTCGTTTGGTCAGCCAAGACAACAGAATTAGATGTCTTGTTTGTCAAATTAAACAGGTTCGCAACGCTGCCCCCTTCACTATCTGTAAAAGAAAGCTCGTATGCTGCGCCCGTACTCGCTCCAGGGTCAACAACTATGGGAACAATAACACCGTCGCTCTGACCCGCAACCTGTTCCACTTCAAGAGTATCGCCATAGGATGTATTATAAACTGTTCCAAACGGCTTTTGTGGAACAACGGTGATGATCTCTGGTGATGACTCCAAAGATGCCGGGATATATCCCTCTTGCGATGCTGCCGAGTATGCCGTTACAGCTACATAATACTCCTGGCCGTTGTTCAGTTTATCTACGTCTTTAACATGATCTCGATCAAAGACAAAGAACCGCTTTACACCGGCATTGGACCCAAATTGAACAGGCTTAAGCAGAATCTGTCCAGACGTAGCGTCGAATCCCTCATCAAGAATGACGGTGGGATCGCTTGCAAGATCATAGGTCACAATACGTTTCGCATCGCTAATAGTGGAATTCCCTCTGGGCATCTGGTATACATTGTATCCCTCGAAAGCATAGCTGCCAGGTTCACTAACCGTGTTTTCTACATCATTCACTCTCGTCAGGTTACTGCTCCATTCCATAATTATTTCTTCATCCAACTCTGTAACCTTCACATCTGGCCTGGCCGGCGCTTTTGTAACTTGGAAGAGCGCGTCATAAGTCAACTGAGTGAAACGGTCGTTGAACTTCATAACTGAAATGCTGGAATACCTGTCCGCCCCCTGTCCAGCAACAAAACCTATAGTAACCTCCGTAGTATCCCCGGGATTTAAAGAGAACGGTCCACTGACCAAAAACATTCGTCGGTCACCCATAGGAAACGACCAGTCATTTCCCAGACCATCCACCATACCGGTTTGTGTAACCGGGTCACCGGCATAGGGAAATGAACTCTCTGGTGTCCCTTCAGGGAATGGATAAAATTGATCGGGTCCATCTATTGGAGCGAAACCACGTAACATTTTGTGCCATCGCAGTCCTCCCGTATAATCACTGGGCGGATCGGAGATGGGGCTACCAGCGGAAAACCATGAAAAACCTGTCATGGGTAAATTCTTATAATCTTGTTTATACTTGAGATCAAAGACTGCCACATCACCTGGTGAAGGAACCATCGGGCCTGCCAGAAAATCGTACCCTGCTGCTGGTACAACCTGACCATGCCTGGCATATTCAAAATCACTGGGATTACCATTATATACATAGCCGACACCCAGCGTGGTGTCGCATCCAAGAAGGTCATCCGAATATGCACCTAAATCCGGATCCGACCACTGGCCAACATACATACTATCAATATAAAAACTACCTAGGGTGGTACCATCCCCACCAACGTCAACGCCCCCCTTATTAATAATCTTTTCCCTTTTGAAATAGCTGTTTCCCAGCGCGTCAGAGCGTTTATAGCCCCATACAGTACGTTGCACTTCAAGACCCATCGGTTCAGAACCTTCCATGGCAAGTGTCCGGGTCCTGTCAAGGTCATTATAAACATTCCAGAGTACCTGATCTGCCGGCGAGTTTGGATCTCCACCAGCAACTCCAGGTTCATCGTAACCCTGGCTGATGAGACTGTCCGCGTTGAAGGTTGCACTAAATGGGGGCGGTGCAGTGTAAACCCCGTCTCCATTTCTATCAATATATGGCGCTCCGTAGTCAACGGGCCATTCATTCCAATCCAGCACGTAGCGATCATAAACGAGTTGCACTTCTGCGTCACTGGCCGAACCTAAACTCTTTTCATAAGTTTCAGCTGCGTCGAGATTCAATTCCCCTTCGGACATGGTGTAATAGTCGCGGCGAATCCTGTAAACTCGAACATCATCATCACCTGGGTCTTGCCGGGTGGCTGTTGCACCGGAACCGATAATCCGCCCCGGTAAGGTCCCATTACCATAATCACTTCCACCAATTCGGATAGTCTGTCCATAAGGAGCCGGTTCAGTATGAGCAGCGTCCAGATAAGCCGAGCCACCCCATTTCATACCATCCTTGTAAATAGCCCATACCATGCCGCGCGGGAAGTATGTACCGTTGTCACCGTTAGGAGAGTGGTTCGCTTCGCCATTATTCTCAAGCCAGAACCAGAGATTGTTGATATTAAGCAGGCTCCATTGCGGGTTGCCCCTTCCTCCACCGAACAGTGTGTTATCCCGCACTGAAATATCCTTTGGTGCCTCCTTAGCAAAAGCGATAGGTACTAGAAGAATAGNGAGTACCACNAAGGACAAAAATGTAACTTTCCTCATANTCTGTGACTCCTTTTTTCGAACCTCAGTTCAAACCATTCAATCGGTCATTAAAATAACAAAGTATTAGAATTCCACCCTTACGCCGAAGCGAATCTGACGGGGCNTTCCGTAAAAATCTTTCCCCGAAGCNANCTGCCAGGCCCAGCGGTTATCCAGATTGATGGCACGGTAAAANTCCTCGTATTGAGGAATCTTTTTAAACGACACGGCATGTGCACTTCTTAACCAACCGTCATCTTCCGGCGTTCCAGTGGTAGGATGGACATTGNTAACGTTCTTGCGGTCAAGAAGATTCAAAACATGCATATATACATCTACTGAGANTCCACCAAGATAAAANACCTTATCCACATTAAGGTCAATATTGAAATTCCAGGGTGTCATAGAATGATTAAGTGGCTCAGCCGGTCGCCGNCCACGCGGGTCNCGTGTNGCTCGCACACCAATATCCCAGGGATCTGCCTGACCCAATTCTTGCGGTTCTACAATCTTCGTATATGCATGGCCGCTGTTGAAAGTCATTAGCAAATTCACACCAGCACCTTGTAACATTCCACCCTCACCCNNGGCAAAGCGGTAGTCTAACATGGCGNTCCCGCGATGCGGCTGGTGATAATCGAGCGGGAACATGAGAACCGGGTACCGTGTAACCACGTCGCTCACTACAACATCCCCTGNTCTAGAACTNGCACCTGTTCCTCGCGTATCTGACAGGGTGTAATTAAGCTTCGCTGCCANACGCTTGGTGCGTCTAAGCTCCAGAGTNAACTCCACACCTTTANNGGTGCTAAAGTCCTCATTTACATTCCCNGCAAAAAGTGTGGCNCCTGCTGCAATTTCTTCTGGATGCAGGCCTGAGGCACGGATCTCATCGATTCTAAGTTGATTATTGTAATTCTTATAGAATCCAGTCGTNGTGAGGGCAAAACTCTCGCTGACCAAAATACGGAGNCCCANCTCATATTGGGTAATTTCCTCTGGTTTGGCTGTCCATCCGGCGCCACCACCCCACCAACCATAGGGTGATCGGGTCATCGGGCTCACTGTATTACTTAACTGAGTGTAACCCGTATAAACCTGGTNCAAAGATGGCATCTGCATATATTTACCGTACTGAGCATAAAACACAGTCCGGTCCGTCACCGGGAATGAAAAGTTGAAACGGGGCAGAATATAAGTATAGGGCTCTGTNCTGTCTACACNAGATGGATCAAGCCAGTCCCTTTGAGTGTCCATCACAGGTTTCTCTGGATCTGNGGGCTTCAAAGATTGATTATCAATNTATTCAAACCGTAGTCCAAAGTTCANAACAAGNTCTGGGTACTCAATTTTGTTCTGCAAGTAACCTGAGGCAAACTGGGGTGTGTTTGGACCATAAGGAAACNCATCTGNCTCTTCACCGTCAATATCATATCCATAATACGTAGCACCACTTGCCTTTGAGAGTTCCACCTGCCGCTGATATTCCCAATCACTCCCGTATATAGACTCCCATTGATATGGGTCGTCCCCGGTAACACCATTCTCAGTTTGTAACCACTGCCTGATATTCCCGCTAGAGAATCTACGCATTTCCCAAGCCTCATATCGGCCACCNACTTTTACCTCCCACCTCGGCCTCANCTGGCTGGTAAAATCGAAAGAGGCACCCAANTCAGTTTGATTATTCTTTGAATAACCATTGTTCGGATAACCGGGTGGTTCCATTTCAAAATTATTGATAGTACTGATCCATCCGGGACCAAGATATCTNCTGCGCCATCCTGTAGCCCCNAATTTTTCAAAGTTTGCAACACTATCGGCATAAGANTTCCAGTCNTCGCCAAAATCCTTGTCGTAGTTCTTGTAAGACCNATCAGTGTAGAAGAGGCCCAGTTCATAAAACGTTTTCTCATTCAAAATATGGGTGGCCCGGAAGCCCAACATAGTATGGTCTCTTGATACCATGGATGTTCTATCACCATTGAAGTACGAATTCTGTAAGTTCGTATAAAAAGTGGATCCCGATGCCGGATTTTCTGAGCCATCAACGGTTCCTGTAAAACGTAATTTGATNCTGTTCGTCAGGTCATACGTCAAGGTTCCTTGAAACATATTGGATTTTNTCCANGAATCAGGAAGATCGTTAAGTAGATAGGCAATGTGAGAATTACCAGGAAGCGGTTCACCAGCCTCTCTCCCTTCATATCCGTCATCACGCAACCAGCCTAAGGAATCAAGAGTTCCCAGTGCCTGGCCGGTAACTGGATCAATGAAATCTCTAGTATCGAAAGGCACTACGTAACTCGGGNTNCGGTTGTCCATATTATTAANCTGTCCAGCCACAAAGAACCTGAGNTTAGGCGTTACTANAGGACCACTCAAGGTGACCACGCCATTTGAGTAACCATAGGAGGACGTTCCGAGAAATTGTTCACCTGGGTCCGCAAACCCATCCGTACGAAAGTCAANTGANCCNTTNATTTGNGAGCCNCCGCTACGTAGTGTTGAACGTACAATTCCTGAGTTCCCACCTCCAAATTCTGCAGTATAACCACCAGCCTGCATCTGAACTTCTTCTAACGCTTCTTGGATAACTGTAACATTTTCACTGTTGNACATNGGGTTNATTGCTGAAACACCATCAATGAAATAGGCNACCTCACCNGNNCGNCCACCNCGGATGTGCAATTCACCATCCTGCAGTACAGTACCTGCCTCCAAGGCAATAAGATTTTGCAGTCCGCGAACGGGCATGTTCTNNATATCNTCTTGTGACGTTATACGGACTGTGTTAGTGGTATTTCGTTGAATAAGCGGACGATCAGCAACAATTTGTAGTGCATCCACCTCAATTGCTGAGGGGGCAAGTTGGAAATCTTGGGTCGTGGTCTGGTTCTCACTGATACGGATGTTTGAAAGTGCAACTTCCCGATAACCAATATAGCCGACTCGCACCGTGTACGAACCGGTAGGAAGGGCCAGTACCACATACACGCCGTTCAAATCGGTCGACGCACCAAGGGAGGTCCCCTCGACAGTAACGTTCGCACCTACGAGTACCTCGCCTGTTTCCTGATCAGTAACGACGCCCCGTATCTTGCCTCTTCCACCCTGTGCAAAAATGAGTGCCGTCATGACTAATAGAGAAGTGATTACTCTCATGGTTTTCATTTGATATTTCCCCTTATGTTCCTGTTCTAAATTCTGAAATAGTTGGTATGTACTATTTTATAAGGAAGTAACCGGTAGCAGCTTACCCACACCTGATGCACTATTCGAACAATATTAATTCAATCATCCCGGACTTCCACCACATCAGACGGAACGCTACAACCAATTAGCCTAATTTGTCAAGTTTTTTTGTTGGTTCCGTAGAGAGAGATACCTTTCCAAATTGAGGAATTCCATATAAATTAAATAGCCGCCTGTTGGCGGCTATTTAATAAACCAACTAAAATGTGCGAGTCAGCAGTTTAGTTCTTATCCCACCACAATTTTGTATCCAAAATATCAGCTCCCTGAGCGGCAACTGCAGCTTCATAGTTGACTTGATTCAGTTCCGTCTCAGAAACAGGATAGGCCTGCCGCACAGGAATCTGTCCTGAGTTGTTCACAGCGGCGGGGGCCGGGGTCAAAACCGGTGCGTCAAGTCTTCTCCACTCAGCCCATGCTTCATATCCTGAAGGATATGCGGCAATCCATTTTTGGAATCCAACCTGTGACTTCCAGCTAGCTGAACTATAGGCTATATCGGCCTGAGCAATATAGTCTGTGGCATCACCGGCGTCCCACTGAGCCCAAGAAGCAGTAATGCCCGCTTCATATTCTGTTTGGGCATCACCTGCAGTCCACCCCAGTTCAATGGCCTCAGCCTTTGAAAAATGAACCTGCGCAACAGTATAGATGGGTAGAGATGAATCCTGTGAGCGGATAGCCGCGCCCGGAAAAGAAACAGCAGCATTTTCAATAGCGCCTGCTTCGGGAGAAGTTACACCATAAGGCATACCGTTAATCTCATCCAAACTTTCGGCTATTCCATCACCATCATCATAGTCGGGTGCAGGATCGGCATATTTCAACAGACGAAGATCATTATAGGCTTTCATAGTGTCTGCCATTGCTTTGGTAATGGCCCAATCTGTCCGAGTGATAAAACGTGAGTACCAAGGGGATGCGTTGGCATCCTCGGAAAGATGGGTGTACATCACATCGCTATCAATAACTCCGGCTGATAAAGCTTTGGAGAATTCACTGGAAGCATAGCTGCCGTCAGCATCAGACAGGCGCAAAGCCATAACCATCCTTAATGTATTGCCGAACTGTTGCCACCGAGTGACATCACCATCAAAGAGAATATCACCATTTAATGAACCGGTAGCTTCAAACTGTGAAACTGCTGCGGTTACATCGGTAATCAACCCTTTGTATATTGTTTCCTGAGTGTCGTATTTGGGTTGAAAATTATCAGCAGCTTTGAGTGCCTCTGTATAAGGCACCATTCCCCAACGGTCGGTTACCATATGGAAGAAATAGGCTTTCAGAACCCGTGCTGCGGCCTTGTAATTGGGTGTGGCCGATTCACTATTGATAATAGTTTGCAGATTCATGAGAGCTCCGGTATACCAACCGTTAAAGTCAAACTGTTCTGTAGCGTAAGTGGAGCCGTCCGTATACTGTGTTTGTGAAAAATATTGAACGTACATGGCAGGCGTGGTTGCACCAATAACACCACTGATACTAACCAAAGAAGCCGATAGTAACAGATCCGGCAGTGCCTGGGATGGGTTATTGGGATCAACGTTCATGTCTCCAAAATCATCACACCCAATCAGGGCTATGATTAAGACAATAGAAAGTTTTGATTTATTCCAAAATTTCATTTATCCAGTCTCCTCTTTATTAAAAGCCCAGATTGAGATTGAGGGCAATTGTACGTGTGCTGGGGAGCATACCGCCCTCCCAGTAACTAAAACCGCTACCATGACCATTGGATGCCGTGGTGGGGTCAATTCCTTCTACAGCCATGGAAAGCATGGCAACGTTGCGAACCGTTAAAGCAACGCTTGCCCGATTCACAGGAAGATTCTCAACGATACTTGCGGGCAGATTGTATCCAAACCGAAGCTCTCTAAGCCTTACATAGGAAGCATCAACAAGGTTCTCCTCAGAGCGAAAGTAAAATTGATTAACACCCAGAGCAGAATAGGCATCTCGCAGAACCTGTACAGCATTTCCATCCTCATCAACACCTTCAATAAGAGCGCCGCCGGAACTTGCGTGAGCATCGCCGTAATCGACCCAGGTCACTTCCTCGCCTGCAGAGTTAAGTACAGGGTCCCGAACTGGGTTTCCTAAAACGTTGTCTCCTACAGTTGCTGCAGATAGGCCGGAATAAGCGCTGAATTTCTTTGTAATAGAGTAAAACTGGCCTCCTTTCTGGAAGTCTATGAAAGCNCCTACATCAAAGGGGCCNTATCTGAAATCCATGCGGAATCCNCCTGTATAGTCAGGNAGTACATTCCCAAACCACAGGTTGTTCTCCGACTGATAGTTNCCGTTNACCANAAGAGGCTCACCATTTTCATGGCGTGCATAGCCGCTCCCTTTCAAGGCACCCCACTCCTCACCAACGTTGGCAAAGAGANAGGTTCCCCAGTAAGCTCTAAAAAGCTGGCGGGANTCAAGACCTTCTGCAAGCTCGTTNACCTCNGAGTANGAAGTGGCCCAGTTNNNNGTNANNTCCAAGGCNTAATTCTGACCCATNAGNGGNGTAGCGGCCACNAANAGNTCNGTNCCCGTGGTGGTAAACTTGCCGGCATTAACNAGGGANGTNCTATANCCTGAAGANCCGGGNACTGTTAGGCTGATAATATCATCTTCCTTCACAGATGTNTATTGTGTTNCATCNANNCGNAGCCNNTTNTTNAANAANCNCAAATCAAACCCGAATTCAGTATCTGAGTTAATAGANGGCTTCAGGCTTGTATTTGGAACTGTGTTAGGCACATTCAANNTNGGGCTGGATCCATAAGGNGTACCAACTGAGTAAGTAAGACCAACGTTGTAAGGTTCAGTATCATTNCCCACCTGAGCAATGGAGGCCCTGATCTTACCGAAAGACAGAANTGGAAGACTTAAAAGCTCTGTGAAAACAAAGGAGTTCGAAAGAGAGTAGTAAGTATAGGAGTTGNTTTCAGCAGGCAGGGTGGACGATACGTCATTCCTCAAGCTAAGATCCACAAAATAGAAATCGCTTAAACCTATGGTAGCCTGACCAAACATGGATGAGATGGCGCGATTACTTTTATAAGTAGTTATAGAGGGCCTGTCCGTTGAAGCGTCCAAGTTATAAAAACCAGGAAGACTCAACCCTCCGCTGGTGGTAGCAATGTTTGAGTTATAAGATCGTTCCATATAGTTCCCGCCAACCAGCCCACCAAAATCGATGCTGCCAAAACTTTGAGTGTAGTTTGCTTTGACCTCATAATTCGTCTCATTCTGGGAACGTTTTTGCATACTGTACTGATCAGGGTCCAGCCCCATGGAACCGGTTCTTTCTTCAATAATAAAGTCATACATATCAGCCCTAACTATACCGGCGACACTTAGATTTTCACTGATAGTGTAATTCAGAGCGAAATTCCCGTAGAGGCGGTTTCGTTCATCCACACTTTCATTTTCATAAATCGAAAACCAGGGGCTGTCCCAGTAGAGGGGCCTCTGATTGGTTGGCGACCGCATATTCCAGGAATACATAGAACCGTCAGCACTTTTATAATGTCGGAGCTTATCAATATCCAGCTGCCTTTGGAACCACTGGTTAAAGGACATTACTGGGTTTGCACCCCAATATCCGTTAGCCGGTCGGCCAAGACCCGCAGTGTTCGTGTAATTCATNCTGACTGTNGATTTGAGCTGACCCGTNAGATCAAGTGATCCATTGAACCCGAGGTTTGATTTATTCAGCTTCGAATTTGGAACNACGCCTGTAGCNCTTTCATTTTTGAATGACAGCCTGTAGGTGGAAACATCGGACCCACCNTCAAGCGANATACTATGAGCCTGGTTCATCCCCTGATCAAAAAAGTTCTTTACGTTATTAGGCTGAGGCACGAGGGGAACTACCGTTCCGTAGTCATCCACGCCGTCTCCAGTAAAATCGTCATGAATCCAAGACCACCAGGGACGGTACATGGTGCCATCCATCTTAGGGCCCCAACTTTCGTCGGCTGCCATGTTCAACACATTGTATGTTTTACCATCTTCTGGGTCAACTGTTGTAATCCATTCCTGAGTATAACCACCAGCGTATTCATTTTGATACTTGGGCAGAATTAGAATTTCTTCAAAGGACGTGGTAGATGAGTATGAAACTCCGATTCCGCTTTGCCTGGGTGACCCTTTCTTGGTGGTAACAACAATAACACCGTTGGCGGCACGGGTGCCGTAAAGTGCCGAGGCAGCAGCCCCTTTCAAAACAGAGATGGATGCAACATCGTCCATATTGATGTCATTTGCCAGGTTTCCGTAGTCTCTTCCGTCATAGGCACCGGAGAAGGAACGGTTGTCCATTGGTGTACCGTCCACCACCCATAGAGGCTGGTCATCGGTCATACCGTTGGCGCCCCGAAGACGGATTTTGGCAGATCCACCCAGATTAGCACCGCCCATGCTTAAAATTTGGACTCCGGACACTTTACCGGAAAGAGCGTTGACAACATTGTCCTGCGGGACCATAGTCAACTCTTCCGCTCCCACATCCTGAACGGAATAACCCAAAGCTTTCTTCTCTCTGGTCATACCCATAGCGGTCACAACCACTTCCTCTAAGCCAATAACATCCTCAGTCAGGGTAAAGTTCTGAGTCAAGCTTCCAGGGCTCAAAGTGACAGTGACTTCACTTTTTTTATAACCGATATACTGTGCCACCAAGGTGATCGATTGCCCTTGTGAAAAACTGGCTGGGAGATCCAGTGAGTAGGCGCCATTATCACCGGTCGATGTACCATAATTGGAACCGACAACCAGAACATCTGCATAGGCTAAGGGTGTCCCATCTTCACTGGTTACTACACCACTGATGTTCGTCCCTTGCGCAAATAGGCTTGACACAACAAAAACAATCGTTAACAAAAAGAGCCTAGATAACTTCATAGTTAACTCCTTAATCAGATGTATTATTTTCAATTAACCGCAGAATGAATATCGTTTTACCTCAGACCGGTTAATTTATAACTCTAATAATGTAATTAAAAAGCGGTATATATCTTTTTTTGTTTTTTCTTTATCGATTT
>PBTS01000001.1:0-10780 GCA_002729175.1 Fidelibacterota bacterium | reverse complement strand
GGCCCGTAAATATTAACCAAAAAACGACCGTCATCGCTAAAAATGGGAATGGTCAACGGACCATAGTTTATTTCTGTGGCATCCTCATTCAAAGAAGGCAGTACATTATCCTCAACATCTAGGAATTTCTGAATCGCTTTGACACCGAGGCTCGGGTACCAGACATTGGTATAATTATCATAATCTATTTGATTTAATCTTTTAGTCTCTTGTATTAAAGGCTCAAATTTTTGTTTTATATCCTCTTGGGAGTTAGTAGATATAAAATTCTGATATTCTCTTGATACATGAGGAAGTCTTCTAGCTCTGGTGTAGCCACCCCTAGGATCAGTTGATGGTTCCTTTTGAGCTTCAAATGCTTGTTTGTACTTTAAAGTTTGAGCTAAGTCTTCATCGCCGGGCTCTTGCTCCAGCTGCAGGAAGGTATAGTACTGCCGTGAAAAACCGTCCTTATCCGGTGCTTCATTCACCAGCCCATAGTCAGCATTTGCGGTCTGCAGTACAGGATTAGGGAACTGGATATACTGGGGCGGCATTCGAGTTGGCTCTTGAACGAGCTTTGAGGCAAGGATAACAGATGTGCCGTTGGATTGCGCCTCCCTGATAGCTTCGGCGAATACGCTGTCCCCGTGTGCCGGTACCAATTCACCCAGACCTTGCGCCTGAAGATTGGAACGAATCTCCTTGAGGTATTCCGACTGTCTGTCGGGTGCGTCAAACTGAATATCAAAAGCGATAACTTTTGCTCCCGCTTTCGACAGGTTCCTTACCACCATTCCCCACACACCCCGGGGATAAGGCCACGTCCACGGTACCAGCCGGTAACTTTCGTCATCCACATCTACCAACACAACATCGAGGCTGTCTTTCGGAAGTTCATCTCGAGCCGCCCAGCCTGAAATAGGACCCCGGGTTTTGAAAGCAAGGTCCATGACCTTTAGCTCGAAAGTATCAAAAGCGTGAATGCGATGGAGAAAAAAAACGAGAAAAAGAGAACCTAAAGTAATACCGAGGCCAACGGCCTGTTTCTTTAACAGCTCAAGAATTGTATTCATGTGGGAAGGAAATTAGCACAAAAACTAAAATAAGTAATTGGCTGACAATTTCACAGCCAATGTTCCCACTTCGGTTCCTTGGTCTGTTGATTTAATTTTGGTTGAAACAGATGTCCGAAAAACCAATGAGCCGAATGGTTTCAGTTCGCCGCCACCGCTGAGCCCTATAAAAGTGAATTGGGAAATCCCCGTAGCATTCAAAAGGGAAATTCCCCCTGACAGCTTCGCCTTGCCTCCCCACAATCCATAGGATGCGTTGCCGCCCACTGTGGTAAGCCGGGATTCATTCTCGCTAACATTGACGCTTGACGGCAAAGGGATTTGAACTTTGTAACGGGAAAAGGTTAACGTGGTCTGGAGAGGACTGGTAAACTTCGTCGATGTAACAAACGAGATCGCTTCCGAATTAGCTGCTTTCTGTGCATAGTCTGACGTCCGTTCCGCATCCAACTGATCTTCAACACCAATGGCATTGTACGTTAAAAGAAAGTTGAAACTTCGTCCATTTCTATTCATAGGCACATTCACCGAAAAAAACCGGTTGCTGGTCTTTGTATCTTCCCGGTTGTCTTTGAATGAAATGGAGTCTTTACCAGTGTAGCTCGTAAAAATCAATGTATCCAGCGTTGTTTTTTCATTAGTTCGATAAACAGTCTGAAAGCTCCCTGAAAAAGAGGCCATGCCGGCACCCGGAGAGAACGCCATGGTAGTGGTGCTTGTCTTCTGTTTGTACGGATCAACAACCGTCCGGAGAATCTTATTGTTGCGACTTTTGTATTCGAACCCCAGAGAAAGTTTATTATCAAAAACCCTGAAACGATCACTGAAGATGAATTCTCTCAGGTTCGAAGGCAGATAAGGGTTAGCCAAGGAGCTGAACTCAGGCCCCACCTGAGAATATTTCATCTCCATTGTGTTGCCATAGTAGAATCCGCGAATCTTCATATTATAAGCGGATGAAGGCATATTCATCAACGCGGCCATAGGGCTTTCTTCCAACGCCTGATAATCGATGGGAACGAGAGGTGTCATATAAATGTTCGCAACAAAAATATCCTCATAACTACTGGGGTCAGGCAGTCCTTCAGTTGAAATTCCACCAGTCCTAATGCTGTCCTCGTATGAGCTTATTATATAACCGTCCAAATTATCATCAAGGGCAGTGTCCAGATCGGCAATGCTCATGGCACCATCCCAGATGTTCCTGTTAAGCATACTCATTGCCCATGCAGATTCAAACACCAGGCGACGGTCATCAAAACTGAAACCAAAATCGAACCCGCCAACAATATTGTCCATCGGCTTTTCACCACCCCAGTTTTTCTTGGCAAGCTCATATGATCCTTTCCCTTCAAGGGCTGTCACAAAATTTGAGAAAGTGTAAACCCCGGAATCAATCCCAGCCACGGAAATAGAGTTTTGCCAGTCACCCACCTCGAAATTTGCGGAATTCAACTGTGGAAGGACAGAGCCTTTCTCATCCTTTGCCTTTTGTCCAAAAACACCAAAATGTACCCGGTTGAACAGATTAATCCCCAACCGCCCAGCCATATATTGACGGGCAAAGGTGTAACCCCGCCTGTCCAGTATGTAAAGAGGTAGACCCGTAGAATCAGTTGTGATATCGGTGATTTTATAAGATCTATCCTCTGTAAGGTATCCCTGGATTGGCTGCTCCAGTTCACCACTCACCGTCTGTAGACGTAACCATTTTAGATTAATATCTGTCCCCATACCGCGCACACGCTTTCCCTCAACAAGATAGGGTGAAAGCACAGGTGTAAAATCACCCATCCGAATGGTAATAAAATCNCTGGAACGAACTGTAAGCGAGAGTCTGTTCTTTGGCTGCGNAAAAGNGCTCTCTTGGGTTGAACGTTTGATATCAGCCTTCACTTTGAACCATTCCCAGCCACCTTCAAGAGTGGTTGCGGTTTCACCNACCGAAAGGGTGGTNCCACTCACCTGATTGAGAGAAAAGTCCGATCTCATTTTTCCGGAATACGCAAATTCAGCCGCTGCTACTGCAATTTGTGAACCTTTTCCCCCCACAGCAAATGTCCAAATGGTCGGTTCCAGTTCATAATCGTACATATTCACCATTTCGACTCTGGCGGTATGTAAACCAACTCCGAGCTCCGGCGCTACGTAAGTTGCTATATCNGCGGAGACTTCTGCGTTGTCCGTCACATCCTGATCATCAATATAAAACCGAACCCGANNCGGATCCACGCCGTCCACGTTGAAGAAAGAAACAGCCAGCAAAACATCATTTTGCGGTACAACCTCCCCTTCACCAGGGCTTAGAACAAGCGCTTGTGAAACGAGCCGAGGACCGGACTGTTGAACAGGCGACCGGGNGGGTAACGGCTTGGCCGGTGCCGGCGCTACATTAACAAACATTGGCGATGAAAGTGGNTCTTCTTCAGGAAACCCCAANGAGGAACCGTTTGAAAGATNNAATACAAATGCATATTCCAACCCCTCCTCCGAGACAAGATGACCTGGGACAGTACCGAGCCAAGCCGATCTGATATATACCATATCCTGCTCTTGATACCCAGACTGACCTTCGACGCGGTGATACAACCGGGCCTCCATCACCTGCCCGGGACNATCAAGAATAACCTCAAGTTCAACAGGTTGACCGGCCACCNCACCAGCGGGAGGAACATGGAGAACTCTACCCGGGNNTTGTGCCTGGAGANTAAAGCTAGAAAATAAAACTAGAAAGAGATGGCAATTAGATAAACGTATCATTCAAAAAGATTATAAAGACCAGGTAATAATGAATTTAGAACTGTGAAAAATTGATCAATTGTATTTAATGATCAACACTTTTTCTTGTCCGTCAGGTCCCGTCATGATGATCCTCAGTTCCTGAGGTACATCATCCGTATCATCCTCATCCACAGGGATATCTGAGGCAATGGTAGTTGAAACAGTCAAACCACCGTCAGGCGTTGAGAGACCGGTCTGATTCTCTAGCAGATCTACGATATCACCAGTAGCTAAATTCGTAAGTTGGACAATCCCTTCCTCATTATAAACAGCGTCACCGGTCTGACTNTTAGTAATCATCCAGAAAGAGGTCCCCTTCACAGACGCCACACTTGTTGGCGAGGTAATTTTGAACTCCCCGCGACGTTGCTTAGANACTACTGCCTTTACCGTCCCTCCGGTTAATTCAAGATTTTTTTCAAGACCTTTACCAACGCGCTTGCCACGGATTGATAGATTTGTATTGCCCTTCAATTTCACCATGCTCTTATCATCAAGATAGATGAGTACAGCAAAGGCGCTGGCCCCTGTGCGGACAAAATCTTCATCGTTCAGGAGTTCACCGGCTTTTGCCGCATTAAAGGAAGCACCTGAATCCCCACGGCGAACTTCCACATTACCTTTAACCTTCGTCACAACGGCCACTGACTGAGAAAATAGAGTCCCTGAAAAAACAAAACCAACAATCAAAAGAATGTTCAGANATCTTTGTGAAAGGAGGGTTCTCATTGTACCGAAATGCTGATAATACTACTGGATCCTTCACTGAACTGTCGGAGCACCTTGAAAATTTCATCGACGGACACTTCCATGCCGTTTATAACATAAGTNCCNGCTGGATCAAAGCCGTTGAGATCACCGTCAGGTCCAAAATATGCGTTGAACTGACCCTCACCCAGCAACTCTATCAATTGCTGTAAGACAGGATGCATCACATCAAATCCGGTTGTGGGAGTCTCTGTTAAGTCAGCCAGTTTGAAAGCGAAAATGGGACTTGTAAAGGCATCGGTCCCCTCCGTGGTAGGCAGTTTTTTTTGTACTTGCCAAACATACATCTCACCCTGTTCAAGATCAATTGCATCGGATAGAGGGTATTGAAAATTGGTAACTAATCCNGCAGGCTCCCACCCTTTGGTTTGATCCATGGGCAGGATTGTTACATCCNNAATAGCTTCTTCNGGAGAACTGTGCGATTCGGAGTNGAANTTCGCTACACGGATGAANGACTCACAGCCTGGGCACGGNTCAGTCTCCCATTGAAAGATAGGATAGGACGAAAAGATGACGTTCTGGGAGGTATCAGCCAAGGCGCCCCCCGGACCCAGAAGATTAAGAGAGGTGGGCGAGGTAACAACAATAGTTTCAATAACCTCATCAGAAACTATCAAACTCCCTTCGTCCGAAGATGTGCCAGAACGCACCAACACTCGGAAAGTATAATTACCATCGGCAAGTTTTCCTGTGGTAACTACAGAACTTAATAGATCCTCGAACTTGCCAATGTCAATAGATTCGATCAATCTTGTAGAAAGTGGTATCTCATTCGGCGGCGCCGCCATATCCCAAAGAGAGGTTGTCTGTACGGAAAGTGAGGTGTTTGAAATTCGTACATCAGCTTCCATCTTGAATGGTGCTGTCTGCATTTTTATCACCGTTGTAGGTTCGGTGATACCGAGTGACCGGGATAGCAAAGACACTTCAAACTCCAGCGATGCCCACACTTCCTTCGAGGTATAGTCACCGGACTCTTCTGCCATACGAAATCCGAAAAACTGAACATCACTGGCGCCAGTGGCCAGATCAATAGAACTGATGTAATAGGTAGCGTAAGGTACGAAACCGGGATCAGGCACCAGCTTCACAGACTGAGCGGATAGCAATGAGACCAAGAAAAGAAGAGAACCGATATAACGAATAAGTTTTTTTCTCATTATCAACTCATATTTTAGCTAAGAGATTCGAATGTTGTTGTGACTGAAATCACACCTCATCTTAGAGGAAACCTCCTACTCCTATACGAATATATTTACGATGCCCAGACAAACCAACAATTTCCTCGTAAAATAATTAGTATTTTTTTCAGTCTCCAAAAAAAAGAAAGCCTCCGAAAAACGGAGGCTTTCGAAAAGTCTCCGGCGATGACCTACTCTCCCACCCCGTTACCAGGGCAGTACCATCGGCGCTGCGGGGCTTAACTACCGAGTTCGGAATGGGATCGGGTGATCCCCCGCGCTATGGTCGCCGAGAGAAAAATTATGGTTAGCAAGCAACGAATCGTCCAAGAAAACTAAAGATTTGGTAAAGCCTGACGGTCAATTAGTATCACTCGGCTGAAGCCATTACTGACCTTACACCTGTGACCTATCAACCCTGTCGTCTACAGGGGACCTTCACTCCCCCGAAGGGGAAGGGAAACCTTATCTTGGGAAGGGTTTCGCACTTATATGCTTTCAGCGCTTATCCCACCCGAACGTAGCTACCCAGCTGTGCCTCTGATGAGACAACTGGTGCACCAGAGGTTCGTCCGTTCCGGTCCTCTCGTACTAGGAACAGCATCCCTCAAGTTTCCTGCGCCCACGGCGGATAGGGACCGAACTGTCTTACGACGTTCTGAACCCAGCTCACGTACCACTTTAATGGGCGAACAGCCCAACCCTTGGGACCTTCTTCAGCCCCAGGATGTGATGAGCCGACATCGAGGTGCCAAACCGCCTCGTCGATATGAGCTCTCGGAGGCGATAAGCCTGTTATCCCCGGAGTACCTTTTATCCGTTGAGCGATGGCCCTTCCATTCGGGACCACCGGATCACTAAGCCCTGCTTTCGCACCTGCTCGGCCTGTCGGCCTTGCAGTTAAGCTCCCTTATGCCTTTGCACTCTTTGCACGATTACCGTCCGTGCTGAGGGAACCTTTGGGCTCCTCCGTTACTTTTTAGGAGGAGACCGCCCCAGTCAAACTACCCACCTGACACTGTTTCCCGCCCTGATTCAAGGGTCGGAATTAGAATTTCAGCAATATAGGGGTGGTATTTCAAGGTTGGCTCCACCCGAACTAGCGTCCGAGCTTCAAAGCCTCCCACCTATCCTACACATACATAACCAAAACCCAATGTCAGGATGTAGTAAAGGTTCACGGGGTCTTTCCGTCCTGCCGCGGGTAGCCGGTATCTTCACCGACACTGCAATTTCGCTGGGCTCGTGGTAGAGACAGTGGTCAAGTCGTTACACCATTCGTGCGGGTCGGAACTTACCCGACAAGGAATTTCGCTACCTTAGGACCGTTATAGTTACGGCCGCCGTTCACCGGGGCTTCATTTCAGAGCTTCTCTCGACGAATCGAGATAACCCCTCTACTTAACCTTCCGGCACCGGGCAGGTGTCAGTCCCTATATTTCGTCTTGCGACTTAGCAGAGACCTGTGTTTTTGGTAAACAGTCGCTCAACCCTGGTTTCTGCGACCTCTTTGGGCTCCAGCCGCGAAGGCCTTTACCTACTTGAGGCGCCCCTTCTCCCGAAGTTACGGGGCCAATTTGCCGAGTTCCTTTACCACGATTAACCCAAGCACCTTAGAATACTCTTCTCGCCTACGTGTGTCCGTTTACGGTACGGTCACCCAAAAATCTCACTTAGAGGATTTTCTAGGCAGCATGATTAGGATCAGTTTGTGGGCTAGGCCCTCCTATTCGTGTCTCAGGATGGTTCCGGTGGATTTGCCTGCCAGAACTCCCTACACACTTAAACCCGGACAATCAAAACCGGGCTGATCTTTCACTTCTGCGTCCCCCCATCGTTCAAACGATGATTGGGTGGTACAGGAATATTCACCTGTTATCCATCGCCTACGCCTTTCGGCCTCGGCTTAGGGACCGACTAACCCTGAGCAGAGTTACTTTACTCAGGAAACCTTAGGCTTTTGGTGTCCCAGAATTTCACTGGAATTATCGCTACTCATGCCAGCATACTCACTTCCATTTCCTCCATCCCGACTCCCGTCTAGGACTTCACAGGTAGATGGAACGCTCCCCTACCTCCCGACACAAATGTGCCGGGACCAGAGCTTCGGTACTGAGTTTAACAGTCCCGGAGATTATCGGCGCAAGATTCCTTAACTAGTGAGCTATTACGCTTTCTTTAAAGGATGGCTGCTTCTAAGCCAACCTCCTAGCTGTCTGTGCAATCTTACATCCTTAGTCACTTAACTCAGATTTTGGGACCTTAGCTGTTGGTCTGGGTTGTTTCCCTCTCGGCCACGAAGCTTATCCCCCGTGGCCTCACTGCCGGGGATCGTAACCTCGGTATTCGGAGTTTGGTTGGGTTTGGTAACCTTGTAGGGCCCCTAGTCCATCCAGTGCTCTACCCCCGAGGCACTTCCACGACGCTGCCCCTAAAGGCATTTCGGGGAGAACCAGAAATCGCCGAGTTTGATTGGTCTTTCACCCCTATCCACAGCTCATCCCCAAGGTTTTCAACCCTTGTGGGTTCGGTCCTCCACAACATGTTACTGTCGCTTCAACCTGGCCATGGATAGATCACTCGGCTTCGGGTCTGCCGCATGTTACTGAATCGCCCTATTCAGACTCGCTTTCGCTTCGGCTCCTCCCATAAAGGGATTAACCTTGCAACATACGAGCAACTCGCTGGCTCATTATGCAAAAGGCACGCCGTCATCCCGATAAATCGGAACTCCGACTGCTTGTAGGCATACGGTTTCAGGTTCTATTTCACTCTCCGTTAGGAGTACTTTTCACCTTTCCCTCACGGTACTAGTTCACTATCGGTTACATGGGAGTATTTAGCCTTGCCAGATGGTCCTGGCAGCTTCACACGGAATTTCACGTGTACCGTGCTACTCGAGAACAGTTCCCAGGGAGACCATCAGTTTTTGTTTACAGGACTATCACCTTCTATGGCCGGCCTTTCCATGCCGTTCAACTAACATCAGGTTTTTTGACTCCCCGAGTCTTCCGTAACAGACTCCGGAACTGCCTCACAACACTCCAATCACAACGTCTACGGACTTTAACATGATCGAAGTTTTGGCTCTTTCCTGTTCGCTCGCCGCTACTGAGGAAATCACGATTGTTTTCTTTTCCTAGGGTTACTTAGATGTGTCAATTCACCCCGTTAGCTCAACCCAGCCTATGTGTTCAACTGGGAGTGTCTCGGCATAACCCGAGACAGGTTGCCCCATTCGGAAATCCTCGGATCTAAGGTTGTTTGCACCTTCCCGAGGCTTATCGCAGCTTATCACGTCCTTCATCGCCTCCATGTACCAAGGCATCCACCGTACGCCCTTAGTATCTTTACCAAAGACTTCAGTATTCTTTGCAAACGTGTCGATGCTTTGCTAACCAATTGTCAAAAAACAATTATGAGACAATGAAATCATCTCAATAATTCTTGTGGAGCTGACCGGGATCGAACCGGCGACCTCAGGCTTGCAAAGCCCGCGCTCTCCCATCTGAGCTACAGCCCCAGTCTCACAATATCAAGTTCGATCAACTCTTTTCAAATAGCTGTGGGCCTGGGAAGACTCGAACTTCCGACCTCACGCTTATCAGGCGTGCGCTCTAACCACCTGAGCTACAAGCCCAAAAAAATAAAAGGTATGCGCAGGGAGAGAATGACAAGTTCGACCATATCCCAATCCCGAAATCTCGGGATGGGATTACTCCTTAGAAAGGAGGTGTTCCAGCCGCACCTTCCGGTACGGCTACCTTGTTACGACTTCGCCCCAGTTACCAGTCTTACCTTAACAGGCTCCATCCCGAAGGTTAGGCCACCTGCTTTGGGCACTACCGGCTTCCATGGCGTGACGGGCGGTGTGTACAAGACCCGGGAACGTATTCACCGCGTCGTGCTGATACGCGATTACTAGCGATTCCGACTTCATGAAGTCGAGTTGCAGACTCCAATCCGAACTGGGGCCGGTTTTGTGGGATTGGCTTCACCTTGCGGTTTCGCGACCCATTGTACCGGCCATTGTAACACGTGTGTAGCCCTGGACATAAGGGACATACGGACTTGACGTCATCCCCACCTTCCTCCTGGTTATCCCAGACAGTCTCATTAGAGTCCCCGGCCGAACCGCTGGCAACTAATGATAGGGGTTGCGCTCGTTGCGGGACTTAACCCAACATCTCACGACACGAGCTGACGACAGCCATGCACCACCTGTGACAGTGTCTTTGAGCAAGCTCGCAGAGGGCTCCGCTTTCACGGAGCTTTCACTGACATGTCAAGCCCAGGTAAGGTTCTTCGCGTTGCATCGAATTAAACCACATGTTCCACCGCTTGTGCGGGCCCCCGTCAATTCCTTTGAGTTTCAACCTTGCGGTCGTAGTCCCCAGGCGGAGCACTTAACACGTTAGCTACGGCACCGAGGGGGTCGAATCCCCCGACACCAAGTGCTCATCGTTTACGGCGTGGACTACCAGGGTATCTAATCCTGTTTGCTCCCCACGCTTTCGCGCCTCAGCGTCAGTATTGGCCCAGAGAGCTGCCTTCGCTTTAGGTGTTCCTCCTGATATCTACGCATATCACCGCTACACCAGGAATTCCGCTCTCCCCTACCAAACTCTATCCTAGCAGTTCCCTGACCAGTTCCCCGGTTGAGCCGGGGGATTTCAATCAAGGCTTGCTAAGACGCCTACGCGCCCTTTACGCCCAGTGATTCCGGACAACGCTAGCACCCCTCGTATTACCGCGGCTGCTGGCACGAAGTTAGCCGGTGCTTTCTTGTGAGGTACCGTCAAATGCCCATGCTATTTACATGGATACTGTTCTTCCCTCACGACAGACCTTTACACTCCTAGAAGCTTCATCAGTCACGCGGCGTTGCTGCGTCAGGCTTTCGCCCATTGCGCAAGATTCCCCACTGCTGCCTCCCGTAGGAGTCTGGGCCGTATCTCAATCCCAGTGTGGCTGATCATCCTCTCAGACCAG
>PBTS01000062.1:0-17261 GCA_002729175.1 Fidelibacterota bacterium | reverse complement strand
GAAAAGCCCCACATGTTGATAACAGCTATAAATGGGCTGGAGGAGGATTAATCTCAAACAGTCGGGATCTGGTGATTTTTGGCCTTGCTCATTTAGATGAGACAATCTTGAAAAAAGAGACCATTGATTACTGGCAAACATCCTTGTTTACTTCTGATGGGGAAAGCACAAATTATGGTCTTGGATGGCGCATGGATATTACAGACAGTGGGCAAAGATGGGTTGGTCATTCTGGAGGTTCAACGGGAGGCAGGGCAATGTTCATTATCATTCCAGAAAAAGAGTTTGTTATTGCTGTCTTGGTGAACTCAGCGCCGGGTGGTTCTCTCAGTCAACTGGCATTGGATGTTTCAAAAATCTTTTTGCAATAGGAGGTAAAGATGATTTCAAGAAGAGATTTTCTCATAAGTGGCGGGTCAGCAGCTATTGGAGTGGCAGCAGGTGCCCTCTATTTTGGTAAAGGCGGCGGTGGGGTACCAGATTTGATTGTTCATAATGGCCTTATATATACATCCGATCGGACAATGCCTGAAGCTGAAGCCTTTGCGGTAAAAGGAGACCGTTTTCTTGCTGTAGGCTCTAATGATGATATTCGGCATCTTGCCTCGGCAAACACCGTCAGAATTGATGCTGAGGGAATGACCATTGTTCCCGGGTTTATTGATGCCCATTCACATCCGGCCGGAGGTGGTGTTTCTGAACTTGTATCAGTCAATTGTGATTTACGTTCTATAGCTGCCATAAAGAAGGCCATTAATGACCGCGCTCAAAACACGCCCGACGGAGAATGGATTACAGGTTTCAAGTACGATGATACTAAAGTAAAGGATGGAAGAAAACTGAGAAGGGAAGATCTGGATGAAGCGGCTCCACGTAATCCTGTTCATATACGTCACCGGGGCGGACATACTGCTTGGTATAACACCAAAGCGTTTGCACTGGCGGGCATTACAGCTGAAACACCCGATCCGCAACATGGCAAATTTTACAGGAGAGATGGGAAACTTGACGGTCGAGTTGCTGAAAGGGCGAATTATATGATTACTAAATTGATCCCGTCTGAAATCACAAGGGAGCAGAGACAGGCCGGGGTAAAACTGATCTCAGAACTGATGACTTCCTCGGGCCTCACAACCGTTCATGACGCTGGATCTGGCAGAAACAACATGATAGCCTATAGAGATGCCAATGATGCTGGTGAGATGCGGTTCAGAGTCTATATGATGATCCGTGGAGAAGAATTGTATAATGATCTTAAAGAGTCTGCTCTTTATACCGGCTTTGGTGATGTAAAACTCAAAATCGGTGGTGTTAAATATGGTGCGGATGGCTCAGCGTCTGAACGAACCATGCGAATGAGCACCCCATACCAGGGCAGGCCCAATGATTACGGGATTCTTACCATGACGCAGGAGGAAATCCATGAAGCGGTTGAAGACGCTCACCGAAACGGTTTCCAGGTTGGTATTCATGCTAATGGAGATGTTACTATCGACATGGTTCTGAACGCTTATGAACGGGTAATTAAGAAGTGGCCACGACCGGATGTAAGGCACAGGCTTGAACATTGCTCCCTTATTAATCCACAATTATTACAAAGGATAAAAGAGACGAGATCGATTCCTACACCGTTTTACACCTATGTACACTACCATGGAAACAAATGGGTGGAGTATGGTGAAGAGAAGATGAAGTCCATGTTTGCCCACCGTTCATTCCTTGATTATGATATACCGGTTGCTGGCGCATCCGATTATACGCCTGGTCCTTACGAGCCTCTAATGGCCATTCAAAGTATGGTTACCCGAAAAGATTTTGAAGGTCGTCTCTGGGGTCCAAACCAGCGTATCTCTGTTGCCGAAGCACTGAAAATATGTACTATCAACGGTGCCTACGCTTCCTATGAAGAAAATCTNAAAGGGTCAATNACCCAGGGTAAGTTGGCTGATTATGTTATGCTTGANGAAGATCCCCATGATACNGAACCGGANANTATCAAAAAGATTGGAATTGCNCNAACCGTAGTGGGAGGAAAGACTGTTTACGAAGCCTGAANAGAAAATCTATATACCAAANAGCCTAGTCANTTTCAAGGCAATATANCCNGTNTTACTATNGGTTTTATCNACNTCNNGAATNTCTGANTANACCAGAAATAGGTCACTTAAGGGTGCATGGATAATGTTGATTCGTACGTTGCTTATTAATTTTCTTTCGGCCTCATTATACTGTAGATAAAGTGAATTCAACAGGTTGATTGAATGATTATATTTGATTTTAAGGGAGTAGGTATTTACTGAAAAATCTGAATCACTCAAGCTGATTTCATTTCTCTGACCTCCCATTTCTATGGAGAACCGGTAACCTATTCTGAATAGAGATTTAAGGGTGATTGATCTTCGATTTCCATTGTAAAAGCCACCACCAGTTAGCCCCACAGTTGCGGAAATAGGCCGACTTTTATTGGAGATAAAATAAGTAGTATAGTTGTTGAAATAGTAATCTCCAGTATCAATTTGAGATCCGTAAAGAGGAAACGAATAATAAACGCCCTCCCTATTTTTCGTAAACTTATTCATCATACGGGCGCCATCAGCAAAAATAAAATCAAGTCCGGCACTGATTGTTTGGGTTTCAATTTCTGAGGTAGGTTTTTCTATTTGGTTTACTTCTACATACGGATTGATCTCGTACATGAATTGATTACTCAATTCTTTATGCACACCAAAGGTTCCGTAAAGTTCATTTATTCCCGTACGTCGAATAAATCCCAATTCTGGATTAAACGATTCACCAACCCTTTTATAATATATGGATGTATTAAAAAATTGGTCTCTCCATGCTACAGCGATTCTTGAAGCACTGTTATCAGTATTATTGGACGGTCCTTCTGTTTTAGCATGATATCCGTATAATATAAGATATCTGAAAAACTGGAGATTAGCATCAACTCCATAGCTTTGATTGAACGAATAGCCTGGTGATGATTTGTTAGTCATAATCAAACCAATATTTGATCGTTCAAGAATTTTTTTGCGTAGACGGAACAAACCGAAATTAGTGGGATCAGATATTTCAGTTCCATTAGTTTGCATTCCAAGGGTACCAATTTCAAAATCACCTATCATTCCACTAAGTCTTCCCCCTCCAACGATAGGGATAACGTTCCCGTTTTCAAGGCCTATATTGCGAGAATTAAAAAGAAAAAATTCTCTGCTATATCGATTGGGAGCCATTCGATAGTCCAATTTGCTGATATCACCAAAGGTGAAAATATTTGCGTTTTCCAGAAAAAAATCCCTTTTTTCTGGGAAAAATATTGGGAATCGTGTCAGGTTAACTTTTTCTTCGTCAGCTTCGACCTGTGAAAAATCCGTATTATATGTTAGGTCCAGAGTCATGCTTGGCGTGATTCCATATTTTACGTCAAGACCGACATCTCCAGATGTTGAACTGTTTTCCCCTATGGTCTTATTGCTAATTCCAAAAGGTTTTAGTCCAAGATTTCTGGAAGGTTGAATCTCTCTCAAGCCAGTTAGGGTTCCTGATTTGGAGATTTTGAGCAGTCGTTCATGCCTCTGAAGAGGGGACCAATAGACATCCTCGGTTTTCCTGCGAATTCGTCGAAGAAAATTGATTCCCCAATCCTGTGTTTTAAGTTTTATGTCAAATCGAAGAGTTGTAAAGGGAATGGCCATCTCAACTATCCATCCTTTATCAAAGATTCTGGTTTTTCGGTGCACAATTCCTTCCCAATTGGCGTTGTATCCAGCACCATCATTGGTAATGTAAAGATCTTTAATAGCACCGTTAACATTAAAAAGAAATATGAAAGCACTCTCTCGATCATAAAATGTGTCCAGCGATAGGCCAAATAGATCTGTATTTTGTGAATCAAAATCCTGCTCCAGGCTTGTGGTGATAATTTCTTCAGGATTACTGTCATAACAAATGGCGGACACATAGAGAAATTTGTTATCATATATTGTTTTTACGGTTGTCTTCTCAGACGCTGGGGTTCCAACATAAGGTTTTGCCTGATAAAACTGTGTAATTGAATCAGCCAACATCCATGCAGGTTCATTCAGATAACCATCAACATTGATTTCTTCATTGATTCTGTAAGCCTTTATGGATGGACGGGGAAACGAAATAGGATCTATGATGTTTTCTCCAATTCCTGCAATGAGGATGCAAGGAATAATGTTAGCTAGAATGGATATTTTATACATTATAACACAATTTAATATTTATCACAGAATTCCTGTTTTGACAGGCAGTTAATCTAAAATATTCCTATATTCATAGCACGGTTTACAAGCCCGGATTCATTTCCGGATAATCGGCTCGAGACTGAAAAAGAAATTCAAATCACTTAAGCTTTGGTTTTAACCAACGTTTGGTGGTGATCACTTTTATGTGGGATACAATTATGAAATGCTTTAAACGTTTTGGATTGTTTGTCTTTTTAATATTATCCTCGTTTCTTTTTGCTAGTGAAGATGAAAATGAAAACATCAGAAGTAACTATTATTTGGATGATATTTCTTTAAATGCATATAAGTTTCGAACAATCGGACCCGCATTAACATCCGGCCGGATTTCCGATTTCGCAGTTAATCCCGATAATTATCATGAATATTATGTAGCAACATCCTCTGGCGGCGTCTGGAAAACAGTTAATAGCGGGGTTACATACAAACCGATCTTTGACGGGCAGGGCTCCTATTCCATAGGATGTGTAACTCTTGACCCTAATAATCCTCATGCAGTTTGGGTGGGAACGGGAGAGAACAACAATCAGCGTAGTGTTGCTTATGGGGATGGTATTTACCTTTCTCGTGATGGTGGAGAATCCTGGGAAAACAAGGGACTCAAAGAATCAGAACATATTGGCAAGATCATTATTGATCCTCGAGATTCTGATTTGATTTATGTTGCGGCTATCGGTCCACTTTGGAGTGAAGGTGGAGACAGAGGCGTTTTCAAAAGTACAGATGGTGGTAATAAATGGGAAGCTGTGTTGGTGCTTGATAAGCATACAGGCGTGACTGACCTCATCATGGATCCCAGAGATCCGGATGTGCTCTATGCAGCGGCTCATCAGCGTAGGAGACATGTATTCACACTGGTGGGTGGTGGCCCTGGTTCAGCACTGTATAAGACAACAGATGGAGGTGTTAACTGGGAAAAACTGAAAAGAGGTCTTCCTTCAACAGTTATGGGCAGAATTGGTCTGGCCATTTCACCGGCCAATTCTGACGTTATCTATGCTATTGTTGAAGCAATGAATGGGCAGCAGGGCACATATAGATCATCCAACCGGGGTGCCTCTTGGAAAAAGATGAGTGATTATGTGACCAGTGGGAATTATTATCAGGAAATTGTTGCACACCCAACTGACGTTAATACTCTTTATTCAATGAGTACTTACAACATGGTTTCCTACGATGGTGGAAAGGCATTTCAACGTTTGGGTGAAAAAGATAAACATGTAGACAATCACGCACTTTGGATAAATCCGGAAAATCCAGATCATATGCTAAACGGCAACGATGGTGGTATTTATGAAACATTTGATAATGCTCTGAACTGGCATTTTAAAGCGAATTTGCCTGTTACTCAGTTTTATAAAGTTGCCGTTGATAACGACCTTCCTTTTTACAATGTCTACGGAGGAACTCAAGATAACTGGAGCTTGGGCGGCCCATCACGAACTACGAATCAAAACGGTATTACGAATGATGATTGGTTTGTCACACTTGGTGGGGACGGGTTTGAATCACAGATAGATCCTGATGATGCTAATATTGTTTACAGCCAATATCAGTACGGTAACCTCTACAGATTCGACAAACAGTCTGGTGAAAGGGTCGATATCAAGCCTCGAGCTCGTCGTGGAGAAGATGCCTATCGTTGGAACTGGGATGCGCCATTACATGTGAGTGCCCATGTTTCGGAACGAATATATTTCGCGGCTAATAAAATATTCCGCTCTGATGATCGAGGTCAATCTTGGGAGGTGATCAGCGAAGATTTGACAAGGCAGATCGACCGAAATCAGTTGAAAGTTATGGGACGAGTCTGGAGTTTTGAAGCTATTGAAAAGAACCGATCCACCTCAAAGTATGGAACTTTAGTGGCTTTTCATGAATCTCTCCTTAACGGAGATCTTCTGTTCGTAGGTAGTGATGATGGACTGATCCATGTGACAGAGGATGGGGGAAAATCCTGGAAAAAAATAAGCAGATTTCCAGGTGTGCCTGATATAACCTATGTCAACATGATTATTGCATCACAACATGATGAAAATGTGGTTTATGCTGCATTTAATAATCACAAGAGGGGTGATTTCACACCGTACCTACTAAAAAGTACTAACAAAGGGAAGACATGGAAATCGATATCATCTAATCTTCCTAAACGGGGAAGTATTTATTCTATTGCAGAAGATTACAAAAATCCAGATCTCTTATTTACTGGAACAGAGTTTGGTGTTTTCTTTTCTATAGACGGTGGAAAACATTGGAAACAGTTAAAAAGTGGGTTGCCAACAATTGCTGTCAGAGATCTTGCAATACACAGAGGAGAAGATGATCTGGTTTTGGGTACTTTTGGACGTGGTTTTTACATTCTGGATGATTACTCGACATTTCGATCTTTCTCCGAGGAAAAAATGAAACAGGAAGCTATTTTGTTCCCGGTAAAGGATGCTCTTCTATTTATGGAAAGTACCCGAATTGGTGGCAGTGGAAAGTCATTTCAAGGTGCAAGTTTTTTTACTACAGATAATCCAAATATAGCTGCTACGTTCAAGTATTATTTAAAAGATGATATTGAAACCCTTGAATCAATACGCCGCAAAAAAGAAGATGAAATTCGTAAAGAGGGTGGTGACATCAAATATCCATCCCTGGATGAATTGAGAGCTCAAAATATGGAGTTGAAGCCCAAGCTTCAGTTTACTTTGAAAGATAATGCTGGTCGGGTGGTTAGACGTCTTCAGAAAAGCCCTTCTTCAGGTGTCCATGAAGTGGAATGGGATTTTCGATATGCGTCCTCAAGACCAATTACCGAAAGTGATGTAAACAAGGGGGAACCGGCAACGGGTACATATGTTGCTCCCGGCAGTTACACGGTTGATATGTCCCAAATTGTTGACGGTATCGAAACTAAACTTACTGAATCTGTATCCTTTAATGTTGTGACGTTGGCTAATGTGACACTGGGAACTCAAAATCGACGTGATTTGGCTGACTTTCAACAAAAGGTGAGTGATTTGCAATCGACTTTGAGAGCTGTCGGAAATCTTATTGACGATATAGAAAATCGTCTTAATAGAATGAGGGTTGCTGCAAAATCAGTTAAAGGAGATAATGCTAATATATTATCGGATATTCAGGAGGTTCAATCACGTCTGAATGATATAAATAACTTTCTTTACGGTGATAGGCTTTCCTCCAGACTGGATATCGATCGTTCGCCATCTATCTCAGATCGGATTAATAGTGCTGTGTATGGTACCATCAGTGCCACATCTGCTCCCACTCAGACGCATCGCGATGGATATCAGATTGCAAGAGAAGAGATAGAACCTATTCTTAGAGAGATTCAGCAGATTGTTAAACGAGAAATTGTGTCAATCGAAAATGCACTGGATAGAGTTGGTGCACCCTATACACCCGGAAGAATTCCACAACTAAACCGTGATTCAAGGAGATAATATAATGAGGTTGAGCCAAGTATTTATTGTTGTTACATTTTTAGCCACAATACTTTTTTCCCAGGAAGAGGGCGAAGAATCAAACGATTCACTCTACTTCCAGTTTGCCCCCGATTCACTTTATTTGGAAGTGGGTGACTCTGCCGTGGTCACTATTCGGTTGTTGAAAAATGAGGGTGAATCTGCCAATAGTCCATTTTATATCCACGGCGGAGAAAGGGGTACTGTATCGGTATATCCAAGGATCAGTGATTCCACAGGAGTCGCTAATGTGTTAGTTAAAGTTTACAGGCCTGGAGATCTTTCGTTAAACGTCAGGAGTATATCGACTAAACGTCTTGACCGTGTGAGCGATAAAATGCCAGTAACAGTTCCGTATCCACCGCTAGCCCGAATTGAATTTGATCAGTCAACTACCCAGTTGTACGAAGGGACATCTGTTCAGTTTATAGCAAAGGTATTTGATGAAGCTGGATTGACACGTAATGAAACAGATTTGACTTTTGTTACTACTAATAGTTCTATTGCTGAATTTGACGATTTTGGAAATCTNAATGCAAAATCCACAGGNAGGGTGAGAGTGACAGCTCAAGTTGANAATGTGACAAGCTCCATTAATGTGAGGGTTGTAAAGAATCCTGTACGTGGAATGGAACTGTCATCATCTNCTGNGGAAGTGCGTACTGGAGATGTNGTTCATTTTANTGCTAAAGCTTTGGCNCGGNGTTCCCGTGAAGTAGAAGATGCTCCTATATANTATTCATACACAGGAATTGCNGATTACGGTATTGGNTTGCCAGCNGCNGGTCAGATGTCTCAAGACGGCAGATTTGTTGCAGAGACNTCNGGACTCTACACTATNTATGCTTCATCAGGGGGATACTCGGCTCAAAAAACCATTAAGGTTGTTCCNAGAGANGTAACGAGGNAGNTAGAACTTGTNGGCTACGGTCTNGTACCAGACGTATTTACGTCAGATTTNTGGATCTGGCCNGGCATCGGGAAGCATGAAGGAAAAGACTTTGCCATTACGGGGACATGGGGTGCTGACGGTAANACCTACTTNTGGGATGTCACAGACCCNAANAATATGACTACTATCGATACCGTTAATGTCGATGCCAGAACGGTTAACGATGTGAAAATTTCTGAAGATGGTACTGTGGGCGTCATCACGCGTGAGGGGGCTTCAAACAGAAAGAACGGATTTGTTATTCTTGACGTGTCGGATCCTTATAATGTAGAGATCCTATCTACTTTTAATGATGATATGACCGGAGGTGTACATAATACGTTTGTTTATGACAATCATGTTTATGCTGTTAACAACGGGAGAAAGTATGATATTATCAACATTGAGGATCCTAGCAANCCGCACCGTGTTGGTGTATATGAATTAAAGACGCCGGGACATTCCATACATGATGTTTGGATTGTTGACGGTATNGCTTACTCTTCCAACTGGGCTGACGGTGTTCATGCCGTTGATGTGGGCGGGATCGCTTACAATGAAAGAAATATGCCAATGATTCAGGCAAATCCACTGCTGGCTAGAGCTGGAAAGGGTAGTCCATCAAATCCAACACCGATTTCATATAAAAATGATCCCACGGGAAGGAATCATGCCGCTTTTCCCTTTCTTAGTGAATCAACGGGAGAGTTTTACATAATTGCCGGTGATGAATCATTTCCATTCGGTCTGGGAGCGACTAAAAATGAACCATCCAACCCAAGGGGTGGATTCCATTTTGTCAATTTCACTGATCCAGATAATCCTGAGGAAGTGGCTATTTATCAGGTGCCNGAAGCTGGCTCACATAACCTTTGGGTCAAGGGTGATACTCTCATGGCGGCGTTTTATCAAGGCGGTTTTCGCATCCTTGATATTTCCGGTGAACTTATGGGAGATCTATATAAGCAAGGTAGAGAAATCGCATTTTTCCTTTCTTCAAACAAGGAAGGACACTTACCCAATGCACCCATGGTGTGGGGAACGCAGCCCTACAAGGGTCTCATCTATTTTGCAGACATGAACAGTGGTCTATATGCAATTAGGCTTGTTTCTATAGATGCCAAGAAAGAAACTGACTAACCAAGGAAAAAATCATGAATAAATACACTGCAACTTTACTTTCATTAATTCTTACCAGTTTTCTTTTCGCTCAGGATGAGGCAGCTGAAGAAGCTGAAAAGGATTCTCTTTACTTCTTTTTCGAACCTGAAGAATTAACTATCGAGGTAGGTGATTCGGCTCGAGTTCGAATTACACTTGTGAATCAAAACGGAGAGAATGTTGAAAATCCTTTCTATATCTATGGCCGAAGAAGGGCTATTACTACGAGTCCCAGGTTGAGTGATTCATCCGGTGTTGCTATGGTAACAGTTAAAGCCTTTAAGCCAGGTTCACATGAGCTCAGTGCCAGAAGTATCACCAAAAAGCGAGAAGACCGCGTGAGAGGTACCATGCCTGTGGAAATACCCTATCCTCCGTTGAAATCTGTCACATTTGTGGATCCANTAGAGACTGTTTACGAGGGTACAACCGTTAGCTTTAAAACTGTGGTTCATGATGAAGCAGGATTGGTTAGAAAAGATGCCGTTGTTACACTTTCATCCGGTGAACCAAGAGTGGCTGATTTTGATCCGTTCGGAAATCTGTCAGCTAAGTTTAAGGGACGTATCACTGTAGAGGCATCCGTGGAAAATATTACTACCTCCCACACCCTTCGCATCGTCTCAAACCCAGTCAGAGGAATGTCACTTTCTTCTCCTGAAGAGGATGCTCGCACCGGAGATGTTATTCAGTTTTCTGCGATCCCACTTACAAGATCAGGAAAAGCTGTTTCAGATGTACCTGTAAAGTACTCTTGGACAGGAGTAGCGGAGTACGGCATAGGTTTGCCTGCTAACGCTCAAGTGACTCAAGCTGGGAAATTTGTAGCTGAAACTGCCGGTATATATACAGTGCGTGCTACAACTGGAGGATTNACNGCAAGTAAGAGCGTAAAAGTGGTTNCNCGCGANGTTANNAGTGAAATGGAACTGGTAGGNCATGGNCTNGTGNCNTCTGTNGCCACGTCNGATNTGTGGGTTTGGCCCGGNATAGGGAAACATGNGGGTAAAGATTTNGCTGTNACAGGAACTTGGGGCGCCAATGGCGANGCTTATTTCTGGGATGTTACTGATCCGTCAANNATTGTTCCNATTGACACCATCACGGTCGATGCCAGGACGGTAAATGATGTGAAAGTTTCTGAAGACGGAAAAGTGTGTGTCATCACACGGGAAGGAGCATCAAACCGAAAGAATGGAATCGTCATCCTAGATGTTTCAGATCCTTATAATGTTGAGATCTTGTCAGAATTTAATGACGACCTGACTGGTGGTGTTCATAATGTATTCGTTTATCAGAATCATGTTTTTGCTGTTAATAACGGACGCAAGTTTGATATTATCAACATTGAAAATCCTCGCGAGCCTGTACGGGTCTCTGTATTTGAACTAAAAACACCAGGACACTCAATCCATGATGTATGGGTGGTAGACGGGATTGCCTACTCATCCAACTGGACAGACGGTGTCCAAATGGTTGATGTGGGAGGTCTTCCGTTCATTGAGCGAAATCTTCCCATGATCCAGTCAAATCCACTTCTCCAAGTCGCTGGGAAAGGAAACTTCAGGAATCCTATTTCCATTACCTATAAAGAAGACCAGACAGGTAGAAATCATGCAGCTTTTCCTTTTTTGAGTCAGTCCACAGGTAAGTTCCATGTAATAACGGGGGATGAATGGTTTCCTTTCGGCGGCTCCGATGCCGAAGCGGTTGGAAATATCTCGAATCCCCGTGGAGGCTACCATTTTATCGATATGACGGACATTCATAACCCTGAAGAGGTAGCTCTCTACCAGGTCCCTGAAGCAGGATCTCACAATTTATGGGTTCAAGGCGATACACTTTATACCGCCTATTACCAAGGGGGATTACGCGTAGTAGATATTTCTGGAGAGCTTCTGGGTGATATTTATAAACAGGGGAGAGAGATTGCCTTTTTCCATGGTTACTCATCTGACGGATATATCCCCAATGCACCTAATGCTTGGGGGCCACAGCCGTACAAAGGGCTGGTCTATTTTTCAGACATGAATAGTGGCCTTTATGCTGTCAGATTTGTTGATAAAGAGAAAAAGGAGACAGACTAATGAAAAAATCATTTAATGGCATTAGTATCTTAATTCTCGCCATCTTTTTTTGTCTCTCAACGTCTATTGCGAAAAATTACTTCATTTATACCACATCTGAATCGGAAGACGAGGTAGCCCTTGTCCGTTTTGACGGGAAGAAAATCCATGTGGAAAAGCGGATTCCTGTTGGTGTTTGGCCTATAGAAATTGAAGGACCTCATGGTATTAATGTTTCTCCCGATGGTGAATACTGGTATCTCTCAATGGCACACGGTATCCCTTTTGGTCATTTGTATAAGTATAAGACGGGAAGTGATGAACTGGTTGACAGAGTGGAACTCGGACTATTCCCTGCGACACTTCAAATATCTCCGGCTACTGGCTTACTTTATGTCGTCAATTTCAATTTGCATGGTGGTCATGATGAAGTAAGTACAGTCTCAATTGTTGACCCTGAAGAGATGATCGAAATAGACCGCGTAGAAACAGGTATAATGCCTCACGGTTCCCGACTGCTCAATAACGGCCTGAAGCACTACTCTGTGGCCATGATGTCCGCCAAACTATACGAAATGGACGCCATGAGAATGGAAATCACCCGTACACTTTCAACGGGAAAACAAGACATGAAAATGATGAGCGGGATGAAGCACAAAATGGGATCCCACTCTATGCCGAAAGAAAAACCAACATGGGTGTATCCCCACCCTAATGACAAATTACTATATGTGGTCAATAATGGCACCAACGAGGTAGTTGAAGTTGATGTTGAGAGATGGGTTATAACTAGACGATTCCAGACGGAGAAAGGACCTTATAATTGTGAAGTGAGTCGTGATGGGAAAAAGTTGGTGGTGACATACAAAAGCGTTGCCAAGACAGCGGTTTGGGACATTGATTCGGGTAAAGAACTGGCAAAAATCAAAAATACCCGGAAAGTTACCCACGGTGTGGTCATTTCCCCGGATAGCAAGTTTGCATTCGTTTCAGTAGAAGGAATTGGATCTGAACCCGGTTCTGTGGACGTAATTGATCTCTCATCATTAAAGCTGGTAGATCAGGCTGATATTGGCAAACAGGCCGGGGGTATTGCTTTCTGGAAAATGGAGAATTGATCTTATATCAAAGAGGTAATTAAGGAGAACAAAGGTTTGAAATCAGCTAGAGCATTAATAATGATTGTGACATTCATTTCTATGGCCATGTCAGCGGAATCTGATAAACGGTCTTTGCTGGGCGATCTTAAATGGCGCAATATTGGTCCAGCAAATATGGGAGGACGCGTTAGTGCTATTGAGGGTGTGGCAGGGGATCCCAATACATATTATGTAGGTGGCGCGGACGGTGGAATTTTCAAAACAATAAATAACGGTGTTACTTTTGATGAAATTTTCAACGATCAGGATGCTTATTCCATTGGTGCCATTACTGTGGCACCTTCTGATGCAAACGTCATTTGGGTTGGCACAGGTGAAGGGGATCCTCGAAACAGTGTTGGTTACGGAAGGGGTGTCTACCGTTCAATCGATGGAGGTATTACTTGGGTGAAAGCGGGGCTTGAAAAAACAGAAAGGATCAAACGAATTGTTGTTGATCCTCGTGATCCTGATGTGGTGTCTGTATGTGCTCTGGGTCGTGAATGGGGCCCAAATCCGGAACGCGGTGTTTTCATAACCCACGATGGGGGCAAAAAATGGGAAAAAGTTCTCTACATTGATGAAGATACTGGTTGTTCGGATATTACTATGGAAAACAGCAATCCTCGGATCATGTATGCCGGTATGTGGACATTCCGGAGAAAACCGTGGCGTTTCGATGGTGGAAGTAAGAAAACAGCTTTATATCGTACCATGAACGGGGGGAAGAACTGGAATATAATCCATAACGGATTACCTGATGGACCTATGACCAGGATTGGTGTTCAAGTTGCTCAAAGTGAACCCAATATTGTTTATCTAGTGACTGAAATTAAAGATGGAGGAACACTCTTTAGGTCCGATGATCGTGGTGAGAACTGGAAAAAGGTACACGATGATGCCAGAATCAATTTTCGACCATTTTACTACAGCGATATAAGAGTTGACCCAACCAATCCAGACCATCTGTATTCACTATCTGGTGGTCTATACAAATCAACTGATGGCGGTCAAAAATTTGAAAGAATTGCCGGAGGTGTACATGGTGATCACCAATCTTTCTGGATAGATCCGGTTAATTCCAGGCGCTTACTCAGCGGCAGTGATGGAGGATACCAAGTGTCTTACGATGCTGGTGCTAATTGGGATGTTGTCAATAATGTTACGCTGTCCCAGTTTTATCAAATTTTTGTTGATGACGAAACCCCATACAATGTTCTTGGTGGCCTTCAAGACAATGGTACCTGGAGAGGACCAAGCAGAACGACGAATAGTGCGGGAATTTTAAAAGATGACTGGAATGCTATCACGGGCGGTGATGGCTATTATGCTGTACCTGTACCCGGCAAATCAAACATCATCTATTCCAACCTCCAGGGCGGTGTCATTTTTCAAAAGGATATGAACACTGGTAACACAAGGACAATCCACCCATATCCAAAAATTACCGGCTCAGCTGGTGATGCAATTAAGGACCACAAGTACCGGTTTAACTGGGACTCTCCAATTCACATTTCACCTCATGATCCTAAAACCGTTTATTTTGGAGGCAATGTTCTTTTCAAAACAACTGACGAAGGGTACTCATGGGAAGTGATAAGTCCCGATTTGACTACTAATGACAAAAGTAAACAGCTAACCTCCGGCGGTGAAATTTATCAGGATAATACGGCAGCAGAATTTCACTGTTCAATATTAACAATTGCTGAGTCACATGTTCAGGAGGGAGTAATATGGGTTGGGACGGATGACGGTAATGTGCATATCACAACTGACGGTGGCAAAAAATGGACGGATATAACAAAGCGTATTTCAGGAATGCCCAAAAATTCATGGGTAGGTAAAATTGACGCTTCACATTTTGATGCCGGCACAGCGTACCTTGCAATTGATCATCACAGGAGTGACGATTTTAAACCATATGTATTTAAGGTAACCAATTTCGGCAAAAGATCCGAGAACCTCAGTCGTGGACTTCCTCAAAACGATTACGTTAAGGTAGTTCGAGAAGACCCTCAAAATTCTAAACTTCTATATGCTGGTATGGAGCATGGTATTTATGCATCTTGGGACGGCGGTAAAGAATGGTCAGCTATCATGAATAATCTTCCACCGGTTTCCGTGAGAGACATAAAGATTCAAACCATAGAAAATGATTTAGTTATAGGGACACACGGTCGGGGAGCTTGGATATTAGACGATATTACGCCCTTGCAGGAAATGGCCAATACAAAAAGTTCAGGGTTACATATTTTTCAACCAAGAACAACCTACCGCTGGCAAATGTCACGCATGGATGCCAGTCAGGGCCAAAGAGAATATCGAGCTGAGAATCCACCCTATGGAGCCATAATCACTTTTCATTTGGCGACAGGGAAAATAGATACTGTAAAAATACAAATTGCTGATGGCGAAGGTAATCATGTCAGTGAATTCAAGGTAGATGAACCCAAGCCCGGTTTTAACAGGACTGCTTGGAATCTCAGATATGACGGTGCTGTTTCCCTTGCTACACCGATTACAGGAGGATGGAGGGGCGGTAACGTTGGGCCCACGGTAGCGCCTGGTAAGTATACAGTTACACTTTCTACTAAAGGACAATCCGCAAGCGCCTCCTTAGAGGTAAGAGGGGATCCGAGAATTGAAGTATCTAATGAGGATTTTAGGAAACAGCTTGAAGCAGGAATTGAATTAAGAGATATGTTGTCGAAAGTCAATACAGTTCTCAATGGCACAGAAAGTGTGATGACCCAAATGAGCGAATTGAAGAATAAGGTAAAAGATTCTTCAAGCAGTGATTTTGACCTGACCGAGGCAGAGGGGAAAATAAAAAATGTACTGCATATGGTTAAAGAATTCAGGAATGACGAATTGAAAAGACCCATAAATGGTCTGGGCTATCGCCAAAGACCGAGATTGCGCGAAGAATTAAGATCACTGGCATGGGCTGTGGATGGTACCTCCGCGCGGCCCACAGATCCCCAAATGTCGAGGATGAAAGAGCTTGATGAAGAGACTGAAGCTGTAGTTCGCCGATATAATTCAATTGTCGAGAACGAAGTAGCTGAAATCAATCAAATTCTACGTAATTTCCCGCAGGTTTCAGTTAAACAGGCAACTTATGGAAGGGATTAATCTTGGGGGTATTAATGAAAAAAATAGTATTGCTATCTATTATACTTTTTGTTGGATTCGCATGTTCCTCCGCTGTTGCGAAATCTGAAATTAAGCTCGAAACGATGGCCTGTGAAATGTGCGCAACCACCATTGAGGATGAAATCTCGAAGCTAAAGGGTGTGGTGAAGGTTGAGATTGATGAAGAGAATAAAACAGGGATTTTTTCTTATAGAACTTCAGTTATCGATCTAGCAACAATAGAGCAAGCTATTGCTAAGCTAGGCTACAGCGCTAACGATACAGAAGCTGACCCCGCGGCATACGAAGCGCTAGAGTCATGCTGTCAGATCGGGTCGAAATAATCGGTACAAATTAAATAACCTTCTTTTCTGGACACGGATCCAAGGGGATTAGTCTATGTTTGAAAAAGATCTCCTGAAAAATAAAACAGTGATAATAACCGGTGGAGGCACCGGCTTGGGAAAATCTATGGCACAACGATTCGGTGTATTGGGTGCAAAACTCAGTATATGTGGCAGAAGAAAAGAAGTTATAGATACAGCAGTTCAGGAGTTGAAAGAATCAGGGGCGGAAGTTTTGGGACAGCAATGTGATGTCCGAAGCGGTGAGGATGTACAGCGGATGATTGATGAAACTGTCTCAAAGTTGGGACCCGTAAATGTTTTATTGAATAATGCTGCGGGCAACTTCATTAGTCCCACAGAAAGACTTTCTGAGAATGCTTTCCGTACCATTGTGGATATTGTGTTGACTGGGACGTTTAACTGTTCCATGGCTGCGCAAAAGGTGATGAAAGAAAACGGCGGGGGTGTAATGCTGAACATTGTTACTACCTACGCATGGACTGGGTCAGGTTATGTCGTTCCCTCCGCATGTGCGAAAGCTGGCGTCCTCGCCATGACGCGATCACTGGCTGTGGAGTGGGCTAAATACGGTATCCGGACCAATGCCATTGCACCCGGTCCTTTTCCCACAGAAGGGGCCTGGACGCGCCTCGTTCCTCCCGGGCTGAAAATTGAAAAGAGAATGAAAAAACGAATTCCACTTCAACGATTTGGTGAGCATGAAGAGTTGGCCAATCT
>PBTS01000061.1:0-31564 GCA_002729175.1 Fidelibacterota bacterium | reverse complement strand
TGCCCTTAGATATGAAGCGGTCAAGTTACCCAGGTAACCCGACAGGTTACTTTCCATTAACCGTGGCCCAAAAAGGTTGTCGAATCCATGGTTGGAATCGACACAATCAACAACGTGAAGTTCCACCTGATAACACGTTTTTTCCACGTGTTGAGCGGTGGATTTCACATAACAAAAGGAGATTACTCAATGAGTAATAATAATGGATTCTTACCCTCGGGTTTTGATCTTGATCAACGGGTTTCTTCCTTCCTTAAACTGGAAGAAGGAACACACGTGATCGTGATCATGCCGGCTAATGAAGTCGACGAGGGAAATTCGGTTTCTGGATGGCAGTGGTGGACGGAGGACGACTCAGGTCGACATCCCCACCGTGCCCTGGAAAAAGACGGTGTTCCTGAAGAAGAAACGGGCAAGCAGTTTCTGGCCTTCAAGGTCTGGAACAAGACTCACCATGATAAGACTGGTGAATTTCTGTTCCAGTTATCTGAACTAACTCAGAAGACAATCATGAAGGCTATTGCTGGATTGGTTGATGATCCAGACTGGGGCGATCCCGTCATGTCGTACCCCATCCAGATAGTACGGAAGGGTACTGACCTAAACACCGAATACACAGTGACTCCCAAGCCTAAAGAGTCACTACCTGAAGGATTGCAGGAAGCCTTTGATGGCTGGCACTGCGATCTGACTCAGATGTATGATGGAGGTGATCCATTTTCCGTTTCGGAGCTGCCTTTCTAGACGGAACCTGGAAACACCAAAAGTGAATAGTAGCCGGCATCAGTGTACAGGGTGCTGGCTTGTTCGCTTGGGTATTAAAGGATTGTATTCTTGACAGATAGAAAACAAAAATACTGTCAGTATTGTGGATCTTATCTTGACAGATTTTATTCTGTGGATTCTTTGTCCGAGATGTTTGACTGCAGTAAGCAGTTCTTTAGGAATCTCATAAGGGACCGGAGGATTGGTTTCATGAAGGTGGGTCGCCTAGTTCGGATCCCTGAAAAGGAAGTACGTAAAATACTTAGATATTTTCCTGGTAAGGAAGAAATGGTGGACAAATACCTCAATGGAAAGGGTTGATTGTTGTAATTATATGTATTACATTAAAGGGTCATGGGCAGGCCTAGAAAAGAGCCAACTAGGATTGTGTCAACTCGGTTTCCGGTAAGGATATGGAAGTTGTTGAAAAAGGTATCCAAACAAGAGTACAGGTCTTTGAACCGGCAGATCCTGAAATTGGTGGAAGATTTTTTGGTAAAGGAAGGCCACCTAAAGCAAGAAGACAGAAGCACTACATAGAAAAATGAGCAAGAGTTACAAGAAACATAAGTATCCGGGGGTCCGCCCAGGTCGAAGAGAAGGTGCTTTTGTGATCGACTATACTGATCACAACCGTGCCAGACGACAGGTGACCTTTAAGGGTACGGAAGCTGAAGCTAACAGTTTTCGCAATGAGATTCTGGCCAGCGTCAATCAGATAGAAAGAGGCTTTAAACCACCACCTGAAAAACTTCAAAGACCTCTCAATCTATGGCAATTGTGGAACAAATTCTTTGAAGAAAGACAGCTCCGTGTAAGGTCCGGTAGCATGAGATGGTTATCACTGGAAAGATACCGCAACTCGGTGGAGGCCCTCTTTGGTTTCAGGCCTGATCTAAAGAATAAAAGGATAGACAAACTAGATGCTGTTGATCTGGAAGGGTTCAAGGTCTACCGCAAAGAAAAAGGATTTTCATCTGAAGGGATCAATACCAACCTACGCAACTTAAGGACTATCCTGAAGTTTGCCGTAGATAGAGGATTTTTGGATCGTAGTCCTTTCCTGGATGTTCCTTTCGTAAGTGTAAGAAAAAAGGACGTACGGTACTTGGATGAAGAAGAGTTAGAAAGGCTAAATGAGACGCTTGAAAGCCTTGACATCAAAGATGAATTCCAGCGGGATGCCAGGGACCTTATCATTTTTTATCTATTTACCGGAGCCAGGACCAGTGAGATACTCCATCCTTCATTCAGTTGGGACTGTATTGGTAAGGATATCATCACTTTTCCGGAGACCAAGTCATCAAAGAGCCGTGTGATCCCGATCCAGGAGACTGTTAGAAAGCTTCTAAATGATCGTAAGGGAGTGGTTGGAGGGCCTTTCTACACTGCTTTCAATCAAAGGCCTGAAGATATGGATGACTGTATAGGATGGCTTGATAGACACTGTCTAACAAGAGATATGGTCTACAACCGTGTTAAGTCAGTTTTTGATAGGGCACAGATCAAACATGCATCAACGCACACGCTTAGAAAAACAGCTGGGGCATGGTACTACATGGCAACTCGTGACATTTTTGCCACCAGTAGGTTTCTGGGTCATTCCAGTGTTAAAGTGACCGAACAACATTATGTAGGCTTAATTCAAGGATTACAGGTTGAAAATGCCCAATATTTTGAGACTGCTTTAACAGGCAGGTTGCAATATGGTTGCAATTTTGGGACAAAACAGGACAAATCAGGACCAATTGAGAAAAACTTACTTACAAAGAAAAACCCGCTCTCTCTCGACGAGAAAACGGGTATTATAAGGAGCGGGACCGACGAGACTCGAACTCGCGCCCTCCGGCTTGACAGGCCGGCGTTCTAACCAACTGAACTACGATCCCAAAAAATCAATTTTCAGGCGCTGATGGTGATTTTCTATCATTGTCCCTGAAAACAAGGGCAAGGGGTATAATCACCAGATAACCGACGAAAAGCATGATCGGTGCCAAGGTCAGGGACTGAAAGCTGTTTACATCTCCGGTCGCCATCACGATATAACCGGCTATAATCGTCGCCAGACCAATGCCAAAGAACAGATAATTCTTTTTTCCTAAAGCCCACCCTTCAAAAAGATGGATTTCAGATTTCCCATTTTGTTTCGCCACAGCGGGGGAAAATATACGACCGACCTTCATCCGTAATCAATTCTATTTTCCCTTCTTTTCCTTATGAAAAACCATTGTGGTGTGCTTTGTGAAAGGATTAAATTTGCGCCCGAATTTTATGGTTTACTTAAACAGTTCCAAACCCGGTCGCGTAGCGGGATTCATACTCTCAATCTTGGTTCTCTCCGGGGTGGCCCTCTATTCTCTGCTGGTCTTCTGGCCTATTCCCGAAGCAGAAACGCCTGTCGTAATAAAAGTGGAGAAAGGAGCATCCCTTAAAGAGATTGGCGATGATCTCAAAAAAAAGAATGTTATCACTGATTCAGAAACCTTCGTTATGGCAACAAGGATTATGGGGCACGAAACCACTATTCGAGCTGGTGTTTTTTCACTGACTGATCTCAGGTCGAATTACCGTATAGTTAGACAATTGGTGGAAGGAACCCCTGTCCTACACAAAATCACTATTCCAGAGGGATTACGCAGAGAACAAATTGCAGAGATTTATCAGGAAAAGCTGAACATAGATGCGGACGTTTTTTTGGCTTTGTGCGAGGATCCCAAATTCATTGAGTCTCTCAATATTGAAGCTTTTTCCCTTGAAGGTTTTCTTTTCCCGGACACTTACCATTTTTATAAGGGAGAGACACCTGAACGAGTTATACAAACCATGGTGACCGAATATCAGAAGCTTCTAGATGGAATGTTGAAGAGTCGACTTCAGATCCGTGGTTTGACAGAATTGGAAATGGTGACACTAGCATCTATTATTGAGGGGGAAGCCATATATGACAGCGAACGGTCACTGATTAGTTCAGTATATCACAATCGTCTCGTTAAAGAGATGCGTCTTCAGGCTGATCCTACCATCCAGTACATTATTGAGGATGGTCCCCGCCGCCTGTTGAAAAATGACTTGAAAATTAAATCACCCTATAATACTTATCTCCACTACGGTCTTCCACCTGGCCCCATCAATAGCCCTGGGCGGGAATCACTCATTTCAGCACTTTCACCGGCTGATGCCGATTATCTGTTCTTTGTGGCTAACGGCGAAGGATACCACACATTCAGTAGAACCGAAACGGAACACAATGTTGCTAAAAAGAAATTTCAACGCCTCAGACGCCAAATGAGAAATAAAAAACGTACGAAAACAGAGAATAAGCAAGGTTGATTGAATGAGTAAGTTGAATCTCAATGATGTTCAGAAACAGGCCGTTGAGGCCATTGACAAGCCAATATTGATCTTTGCAGGCGCCGGTACAGGTAAAACGCGAGTTCTTACCCAAAAGATTGCTTATCTCATCACCGAAAAGGGGTATAATCCTGATGAGATCCTGGCGGTAACGTTTACAAACAAAGCAGCTGAGGAAATGAGAACCAGGATCCAGTCTCTGCTTGGAAAGAAATCGATGTCACTGAACATTGGTACATTCCATTCCATCTGTGCTCGTCTCCTGAGGTATGAAATTGCACCCCTTGGTTTTACCCCGGATTTTGCCATTTATGACACTGCGGATCAGGATCAACTAATCAAAACGTTAATGTTAAACCTGAAACTGACGACAAACGGTATTTCGCCAGCTGCTTACCGTTCTAGAATGAGTTTTATTAAAAGTAGTATGGAAGATCCTTCACAACTGATGAAAAATGGTGTTTCGCCGTTCGATAAATCCGTGGCGGAACTTTACCCCGTTTACAAGGAAGCTTTGAAGAAAAATAATGCTGTCGACTTTGGTGATTTGCTCCTGTATCCGCTGGAAATTTTTAAAAAACATCCGAAGGTGCTGAAAAAATATCAGGAGAAGTTCAAGTATGTTCTGGTAGATGAATACCAGGATACTAACCGGCCTCAATTTCTCTTTGTGAAATCTCTTTCTGATACACATAATAAGATTTCTGTCGTGGGTGACGATGATCAATCTATTTATGGCTGGCGCGGGGCTGACATTTCCAACATCTTGGAATTTGAAAAGGCTTTTCCCGATTGCGAAGTCTTCAAACTGGAACAGAATTACCGCTCCACTGCGAATATCCTTTCTGTTGCCGGAGCCGTTGTGAAGAACAATGAGTATCGTGCAAAAAAAGAGCTTTGGACAGATCAAGGTGAAGGTGAAAAAATAGGTATTATGGAAACCTATGATGAAATGGAAGAAACGGACGGTGTCTTGGAGCTGATCCAGAAAGAAATACAGCAGAATAAAAGAACTTTTCAGGATTTCGTGATCCTTTACAGGACCAATGTTCAGAGCAGGGCACTGGAAGACGGTCTGAGGCGAAAGGGCATAGCCTACAATATTGTCGGCGGTATAAAGTTTTACGAAAGAAAAGAGGTAAAGGACCTGCTTGCCTACCTCAGAATTCTTGTTAATCCAGTTGATTCTGTAAGTCTTAAGAGAATTATCAATTTTCCTCCCCGTGGTATTGGTGCTAAGACTGTTGAGAAATGTGAAACATTGGCGGCTAAGAAGGGCATTCCACTTCTTGATGTTCTGGAAACGCCGGACGTCATGAAGCTGAAAGGTAAACAGGCTGCCGGACTGGTTGAGTTTTACCAGCTGGTTCAGAAGTATCGAGAATTAAAAGATAAACTGGATGCATCTGAACTTGCCTCCGTACTTGTGGATGAACTGGGCTTGGTTAATTATTACAAGGAGCAAGGAACTGATGACTCTACCGAGAGGCTGCAAAATATTCAGGAACTGTTGAATAGTATCCATCAGTTTTGCAAGCGGGATAAGAATGCTTCTATCCGGGAATTTCTTGAAGAGGTGTCACTGCTGACAAATATCGACACGTGGAATGATAGCACAAATCATATAACACTCATGACGCTACACAGCGCCAAGGGTCTGGAGTTTCCCGTCGTCTTTATCACCGGTCTTGAGGATGGACTATTCCCTATTTTCCGTGCACTTGAAGATCCTCGAGAGCTTGAGGAAGAGCGCCGTCTGTTTTACGTTGGTTTAACAAGAGCCATGGAGAAGGCTTATCTCCACTATGCACCCAACCGCCGCCGATCCAGCGGTGCTGCCGGTCTTGGTATGGCCTCACGTTTTCTTCAAGAAATACCTGAAGAGTACCTGGATCGCATAAATTTTCACTCCGCTCTCACCAGACGTCTTGTGAAGGATAAAAGTTCGAACAAATACAAACTCAAACATGTACGAACTATCACTTCATTTAACGAATTCGAACGGGGTGATAAAGTGAAACATTCTATCTTTGGTAAAGGGATGATCCTTGCTGTGGACGGTGCCGGTGATAACCAGAAGATCACTGTAGTCTTTCAGGGCAACATCCAGAAAAAACTTATTGGCAAATATGCCAACCTGAAGCTGCTCGCCTGAACGGTACAGTTGCTCCTCACAACCATACCCCGTAAGTTCTTATTGAGATTGAATCTCAAATGAGACAATTATGACTGATTTAGAGCTGAAGAAATTTAAGAAAGTTCTAAAGGACGAGAACCTGAAGCTGACCCCGCAACGTGTGGAGGTTTTCAGAGAAGTGTGTAATTCAGAGGAACACCGCGAGGCTGAGGAGATTTATCTGGCACTACGGAAAAAGGATTTAAATGTTTCCCGTTCTACGGTCTACAGGACTATGGATATTTTGTATAAATATGATCTGGTGGAGCGGATGGATATTGGAGACGGGAAATGGCGTTATGAACACTGGCTTAATTGTCATCACCATGATCATCTTATTTGTATTCGGTGTGGTACCATAGTTGAATTTACAAATACTCAAATTGAGGAGATTCAAAAAGATGTTGCGGAAAAGTTTAACTATCAGCTTGTGAGGCATGTCCATCAACTGTTCGGCCTATGTAAGCAATGTAGAAAGATGCCAATTTCTGTGAACTGACTTCTGCTTCTCCTTCTTTATAATTATACCATAAATAAAAACTGGGAACATTTTACTTCGCTGATCAACTTAGACTCATGAATAGGCGGGAATTCACCAATTTCTTTTCTGTAGCTATAACTGGAATCCCGTTATTAATGGGAACAAGTCTTTTCTCCGACAGCTCAAATCCTAAACCGTTACTCGTGGACGGCGCCCGCCTTAATAAAATACTCCTTGAACTGGCAAAATATGGTCGGAATGATCACGGCGGCATTGATCGGGTTTCTTTCAGTGAAGCGGACAGAAATGCCCGACAATACGTCATAGGGTTGATGAAAAATGCCGGATTGGATGTAAAAATTGATGCAGCCGCCAATATAATCGGTCGACGAAAAGGAAATAATGCAGATGCTAAACCGATTATGCTCGGTTCACATATCGATTCGGTGCCAAGCGGGGGCAATTATGACGGGCAGGTTGGTTCAGCGGCGGCTGTTGAAGTAGCACAAATTCTCCATGAAGATAATCAGATTACTCGTCACCCTCTTGAATTCGTGATTTTTTCCAATGAGGAAGGTGGAAAAACCGGGAGTCGTGCGATGGCCGGTGAGATAGAAACATCTGAGTTAGATATTATGACAGCTAGTGGCTTTACCATTGGTGAAGGCTTAAGGGCCAATAGCGGCGATCCAGATAAGTTGACCAAAGTTAAAAGGTTGAAAGGGAGCATTGCCGGTTTTCTTGAGCTTCACATAGAGCAGGGGGGTATACTTGAAAGAGAGGAATTAACCATCGGTGTTGTAGAAGGAATTGTTGGTATCAAGCGGTGGAGCGTTACTGTTAAGGGTTTTACTAATCATGCAGGCACAACACCCATGACTGAAAGAAGAGATTCTCTTGTGGCGGCGGCGCAGTTCATACAAGCTGTGCATCGAATAGCAAAAAATATGTCTGGCCGTCAGGTGGCAACAGTTGGCAAGATAACTCCTGAACCGGGAGTACCAAATGTTATTCCAGGTCGTACATCTTTAACTCTTGAAATTCGCGATCTGGATATGGCAAAAATAGACAACCTTTTCAAGGTCTTGGTGAAAGAGAGTAAGCTGATTGGTGAAGAAACTGGCACTCAATTTTCATTTGATCAATTCTACCTTAGTAAGGCGGCTCTTACGGATGATTTATTTCGAAAGGTGATTGAAGAGGAAACAGAGAAGCTGGGTTTCAGCTATACCCGCATGCCCAGTGGTGCTGGTCATGACGCGCAGAGCATTGCTCAACTGGCACCGGTGGGAATGATATTCATTCCAAGTATCGGTGGGATAAGCCACTCCCCTAAGGAAAAATCTCGATCTAAAGACATTGAAGCAGGTGCAAATGTTTTACTCCAGTCACTTCTGACTTTGGATCATCAGCTTTCATAATTGAGAACAGCTTGCCATAAAATTTTGCATCAGTTACTTTTTCCTTACTATTTATTAGACAGTACGGGTTTTATCCCTTTAAAGGAGATGTAGCCATGAAAAAGTATCCATACGGTATTATCGTATTAGTTTCTGTATTTCTTCTGTTGCCATCTAATACATATGGAAAAACAAAGAAAAGTGATGTTGTCAAATCGATTGTGAAACAGGCTGAGACATATGAAAAAATTGCCAAGCAGATATGGACATGGGCTGAAGTGGGTTATCAGGAGTACAAAAGTTCTGAGCTTTTGCAAAATACTTTAGAGAATGAAGGGTTTTCCATTGAAGCGGGAGTTGCTGAGATACCAACCGCTTTTGTTGCAAGTTACGGCTCGGGCAGGCCAGTTATAGGGATTTTGGCCGAGTTCGACGCTTTACCCGGGCTGTCGCAGGAGATAACTAGTGAACGAAATCCTCGAGTGGAAGGGGGTGCTGGGCACGGCTGTGGCCACCATCTTTTTGGTACCGCTTCAACAGCTGCAGCCATTGCTGTGAAAGATTGGATAAAATCATCTGGAGCAAAGGGAACATTGCGGCTCTACGGTACCCCTGCTGAAGAGGGTGGATCAGGCAAAGTATATATGGTCCGAGCCGGGCTTTTTGATGATGTGGATGTTGTACTCCACTGGCACGCTTCTGACAAAAATGATGCTGGGCCGTCTACTTCTCTGGCGAACAGATCGGCCAAGTTCCGATTCACTGGATACTCATCGCACGCTGCAGGTTCACCTCACAGAGGTCGCTCGGCTCTTGATGGTATTGAAGCAATGAATTACATGGTGAACCTGATGCGGGAGCATGTTCCCCAAGAAACCAGGATTCATTATGTCATCACCCACGGCGGTGGGGCACCCAATGTTGTACCGGACTTTGCTGAAGCATTCTACTATGTACGTCATCCAGAGGTGGAGGTTCTGGAGGATCTTTGGGACAGAGTTGTTAGGATTGCGGAGGGAGCCGCCACGGGAACTGGCACTACAATGGATTTTGAGATCATTCATGGTAACAGACCGGTCCTGAGAAACGATGTACTTCAGAAAGTGGTCTATAATAATCTGCAAGAGGTTGGTGGTGTGAAATACAATCGGGAAGAGAAGAAGTTTGCTGAATCAATTAAGACGACCTTCAAAAGGGTTGACGTTCCTATTGAGTCCGCAGCTGAGATTCAACCTTGGAAATTTCGCCCACCCGGTGGTTCTACCGATGTGGGTGATGTGAGTTGGATGGTTCCCACTGCTGGTCTGAGTGCAGCTACTTGGGTTCCCGGAACATCAGCCCATACATGGCAGGCAGTGGCAGTCGGAGGAATGAGTATTGGTTTCAAAGGATTAATGGTGGCGGCGAAAACTTTGGCTCTTTCAGCGGTCGACATCTTTGAATCTCCGGAAACCATAAAAAAGGCAAAAGAAGAATTGATTCAACGCCGTGGGCCCAACTTCAACTATTATGCGCTGTTGGGGGAGAGGAAACCGCCCCTCGACTACAGGAACTGAACTTTATATAGAGTGGAGATAAATTGATTCATTTCACCCCTCTCATTGCCGGGTTGACTCTGGTCACTTCTCTGGTAGGTCAGGTGGAGGTAACCGGCCGCTGGACACCTCAAACAAGACAAAATCTCCTTGATCAAATTGCCGGGAATGAGCTGGCCACGGGAATTTACAGCCGAGTATTCGACCAGCTTGAAAACGAAGGTGTTCCGCCCGATTTTCTTGAAAGATCATTCGATCATCCCGATATCGTTATTGATGATGAGATCATTCGCCGTTTTGAGCGGCCGGCTGAAAAAATGCCCTACAAGCACTACAGAAAAATTTTTGTTAAAAACCGGAGAATCACAGGTGGAGTGACATTTTATAGAGAGAATAAAGCTCTCCTTGATTCCGTCTCCTCTCAATTCGGTGTCGACCCTTTCCTTCTTGTAAGCCTTGCGGGAGTGGAGTCTCAATATGGCTTAAGGGCTAAAACTCACCCGGTTTTTGTTGCCCTTCACACGCAGATACACAAACTGCCGCGGCGGGAACAGTGGGTGGAGAAAGAGATGGCGGAATTTCTCAGTTACTGTTACGAGAACAATGTTCCACCGCTTTCCCTAGGTGGTTCTTATGCTGGTGCTTTTGGTTATGGTCAGTTTATTCCGTCAAGTTTTCGTGGATATGCTGTGGATTTTGACGGAGACGGCGTTCGACACCCCTTCGAGTGGCCTGATGTACTGGCCAGCATGGCAAACTATCTGGTGATGAATGGGTATGCCAAGGGGAGTGTCGATTTCTCCGAGGGTAGCCGAAACTGGAAATCAGTTCTCCGCTACAATCACGCCCTGAATTACGTGAAAGTGGTACTGGAGTTGAGAGAAGCCATTATTTCGGAAGAAGGTTAAGACAGAGCGATTTACCGGATATAAACCGTTTTCACATTCACAAATTCCCGAATGCCGAATCGGGACAGCTCCCGCCCGTAGCCGCTCTCTTTTACACCGCCGAAGGGCAGCCTTGGGTCTGAACGGACAAAATCGTTCACAAAACATGCCCCGGCTTCTATCATCTCGGATGCGATCTGTTCACCTTTTATTATATCACCTGTGAAAACAGCGCCACCGAGACCAAAAGGAGTGTCGTTGGCGGTCTTCAGTGCTTCTGCTTCATCTCTAACGGGTATAATGCTGGCCACTGGACCAAATATTTCCTCTTCATAAGCGGCCATGCCTGGGGCTACATCCGCAAGAACAGTTACGGGATAATACGCTCCTTCAACCTCCGGGACTTTACCGCCCATGAGACAACGTGCTCCCGCCTCCACGGACTGTTTCACCTGCTCGTGGAGTTCATCCCGGAGGTCGTGGCGCGCCATGGGTCCAATGTCGTTTGACTCGTCTGTGGGATCGCCCATTATTTTTTCCTTCATCACTGTCAGCAGTTTTTCTTCGAATGCTTTGGCAACAGATTCCACTACGATGAACCGCTTCGCAGCGATACAGCTTTGCCCGGTGTTGATTAGCCGTCCTGTAACACAAGCGGTCACCGCCTGATCAAGATCAGCATCTTCAAGGATCACGTACGGATCACTTCCACCCAATTCAAGAACAGTTTTCTTAAGGGCATTTCCAGCACGGGCCGCCACTGCCTTTCCTGCTGGTGTGCTTCCGGTCAGCGTGACGGCCTTCACAACAGGGTGATCGATCAGTTCTCCCACTCGGCTGCTTCCCATGACCAAGGTGTTGAAACACCCTTTAGGATAACCAGCATCACGAAATATCTTTTCAATGGCCAGGGCACAGCCTGTAACGTTGGAGGCATGCTTCATTATACCCATATTACCAGCCATGAGAGCTGGCGCTGCGAACCTGAATACCTGCCAGAAAGGAAAATTCCAAGGCATGATAGCCAGAACCGTCCCGATTGGTAGAAAAGTGACATAGCTTTTGGATGCATCTGTTTCTACAGGTTCGGGAGCAAGAAATTTCTCCCCGTTTTCAGCATAATATTCGCATGCCCAAGCTGATTTCTCAGCTTCCGCCCGCCCCTCTTTGATAGGTTTACCCATCTCTGCGGTCATGATCTCCGCATAACGTTGAGAATTTGAACGCAGATCTGCTGCCACCTTTAATAAAAGATCTTTGCGATGTTCAAAAGAGGTCTTACGCCACCTCAAAAAGTCATCTTGAGCCTGTCGAAGGATGACTTCGGTCTCTTCTTGAGAGGTCTCCTGGTATTCTCTAATCTTTTCGCCAGTGGCGGGATTGATTGAAACAAGTGACATAATTATCTCCTTATGGCTAAGAAAAAAATGGTGATTAACTATGGGAATTTATTCGTTCAAGGTTATGAACGAAAGAACCGTCGGCAAACCCGTTGAACCTGAGCAATCCACCATGTAAGTTTGCCAATCTCATATTCATTACTAAAGGAGACCGGAACTTGAATTATCGCCGATTGGGAAAATCAGGCCTGAAACTGAGCGAACTCTCTTTCGGGTCGTGGGTGACATTTTCCTCTCAGATGGATGAAGCAGCAGCAGCGGACTGTATGAAAACTGCTTATGATGCCGGTGTCAACTTCTTTGATAATGCTGAAGTTTACGCGTCCGGGAAATCTGAAGAGATTATGGGAAATGTCCTCAAGAAGATGAATTGGTCCCGGGACACATACTGTGTCTCCAGCAAAGTTTTCTGGGGCGGGGAAAAGCCGACCCAGCGCGGTCTGCACACAAAACATATCACCGACGCCTGCCAAGCCGCTCTGAGGCGCCTCCATGTAGAGTACCTCGATCTCTATTTCTGCCACCGTCCTGACAGGCAAACCCCAATTGAAGAGACAGTCCGAGCCATGGACAATCTTGTCCGGCAGGGAAAGATTCTCTATTGGGGGACGTCCGAATGGTCCGCTGACGAAATCCGAGCGGCCTACGGCCTTGCCCGTCAGTACAATCTGACGCCGCCTACCATGGAGCAGCCGGAATACAATCTCTTCCAGCGGGAAAAGATGGAGCGGGAGTATCTGCGCCTCTTCCAGGATGAAGGGTTCGGCACTACCATCTGGTCGCCGCTGGCATCAGGAGTATTGACTAACAAGTATAAAGATGGTATTCCTCAAGAGTCGCGCATGACGCTGGAAGAATATGATTTTCTCAAGCGGCGGCACGAGTCGCCGCAAGGACAGGATCGCGTTGAGAAAACGCGAAGATTGACCGAATTTTCCAATGAGTTGGGAATCTCCATTATTCATCTCAGTCTCGCCTGGTGCCTGAAAAATTCTGACGTCAGCACAGTCATCCTGGGTGCATCAAGCGTGGATCAGTTGAAAGAGAATCTGAAGGCTGCAGATGTGGTGGAGAAGTTGACGTCTGACGTCATGGAACGGATTGAGAAGATCGTCCAGTCTAAGCCGAAAGCGTGGATTGACTGGTAAATCGGGATTGAGCAAAAGCACGCGGCCGATTACGTCGGTGATTGAAGGAATCCAGACCAGCGACGGCGCGGGCGTCAAACTGAAGCGTATCATCGGCTCTCCCGATCTGGACATTCTCGATCCATTTTTACTTTTGGACGAATTCAAGAATGATGATCCAGAAAGTTATATTGGTGGTTTTCCGTCTCATCCTCACCGCGGATTCGAAACGGTTACCTACATGCTCCACGGAAAGTTCCGGCACAAGGATTCCGCTGGAAATGAAGGTTTTCTGACGGATGGCTCTGTCCAGTGGATGACAGCGGGCCGGGGAGTGATTCACAGCGAAATGCCGGAGCAGACGGAGGGTCTCGTCTGGGGTTTTCAGTTGTGGGTAAATTTGCCAAAGAAGCTAAAAATGGCGGAACCGGCCTATCAGGATATCCCTTCCGATGCTATTCCTGAAATTGTTCGGGATGGGACAACAGTTAGAGTGATTGCGGGGAAGTTGGAGAAAGAGGAGGGTCCTGCCCAAACGAAGATTGGTGCGTTATATCTAGATGTACACTTGAAGGAAGGCTACGACTTCGTTACGCCAGTTCCGGATGGTTGGAATGGGGTTTTCTATGTGTACGAAGGATCGGTTGAGGCGGGAGACGGTACTACCGTTGGGGCTGGTCATCTGGCTGTTCTTGGAATAGAGGGGGAAGTCCGGCTGGCGGGTGCCTCCGGCGGCGGGCGAACACTCCTGCTGGCCGGTGAACCACTGAATGAGCCCATCGCCCGGGGCGGCCCCTTTGTCCTGAATACGCGAAGAGAGGTACTTCAGGCGTTTGAAGACTACCAGAATGGTGTCTTTGATAAAGCTATTTCCTAATTTACGTGGAAATACCGCGGCCAGATAACGGCGTCAAGAATTGCCGTTTGAATTATGAAAGGGGTGAGCCCCGCCACCGCCGCCCAAAAGAGCCAGTCGCTCCGCTCAGCATTCGATGCGAAGAGTGAAACCAGTAATGTCACAGAAGTTATACCCGTCACAGTGAGAACCGACCGTATCGCAAACCATGTACCATCGCTGGGAATCTTCATCATTGAGAAGGTGAGAGGCATCCAGAGGGCAGAGGAGATGAGGAAAGCTGCGTAGAGGAAGATGATCCACTCAAAACCAAATCTGTTGAAAAAGAGTGTCCCTGATGGCAATGCCCGCATCAAAAAGTGAGCAGTGAAGAAAAAGTAGCCACCCGCTGCTAGGAACATATTGATGGTGTAGAGCGGTCGCCACGCTTCGGGGACACCACCCCACAGCTTCGGTCTCAGTGCCACCTCTGTAAGTAGACCGTGGGCGTAGCTTCCTAACACAGCGATGCCGCCTACCACGTTTACAATAAAAAAGATGATTCTGAGACGGTCTGTCGTTACCACTTTAATCTACCGTTGCCCAGCACTCAATCTCCACCCTGGCACCCAGGGCGAGACCGGTACCGGCAAAGGCGCTACGGGCAGGTTTGTGATCCGGGAAGAATTTCACATAAGCTTTACTCATGTCACCCCATTCTGAAATATCGGCCAACATGCACAGACACTTTACAACCTTGTCCATTGAAGAGCCATATTTCTCCAGGACATTACTGATATTTTCCATGGTTTGTTTTGTTTCAGGTCCTATGCCTCCGGAGATTAATTCAGAGCTGTTTGGTAGCGTTCCTATTTGGCCGGAAAGATAAAGCATATTCCTAACCCGAACAGCCTCGGAAAAGGGATAGTTCAAAGCGGCAAATTCTTCCGTTTGAAGATACTCTACATCATGTTTTCCTGTCTTGACATTCACATCACAGGTTGCCAACATCAGACTAAGCATTACGACAGCCACAGTTTTGAATTCCATAAATGACTCCTTTCTTGACCTTCCCTAATCTCGCCAGACGAATTTAGATGAACGCTTCCGAATCCACAATGATACACCTTTGATCTCTTGACATTGTGTCACTCCAGCCGTTAATTCACATGTGGTGAAAAAGCTCGTACCCATCTCAAAGCTAATAACAGATGCTGATGTCCAGGGTTTTTACCTTTGCAAGGAGAAGCACCTGAGGAAAACCCGGACTGGGGAGCTTTATCTTGACCTCACTCTTGCAGATGCCACAGGAGAGATTGGTGCTAAGGTGTGGGATCAGGCCCAGGAGTTTAATGAGAAGTTTGAGCAGGGTGACGCCGTAGCCGTTCGTGGCAGAGTGGACACTTTTCAGGACCGAAATCAAATCATTGTGGGACGTATCAATAAGGCGACGGAAGCTAAGTATGCCAGATACGGCTTTAAGCCGGAAGCCCTGGTTCCTACGTCACCCTATGATCCGGTTCGGATGTGGGCATCCTTGGTAACTATCATCCAAAAAATGGAAAATCAGTTTCTCAAGAGACTTGTATCTCATCTTTATCGTAAGCATAAAAATAGACTCATGTCCATGCCGGCTTCCATATCCATGCACTACAGATACCGTTCCGGATATTTGGAACATGTGCTCTCCATGGCAAAGCTTGGTGTTACACTGGCAAAACACTACAGTGCCGATGTTGATATGCTTCTTTCAGGAATACTTCTTCATGGTATTGGCAAAGTTCAAGAGCTCACCGATGCCTTCATGCCGGAATACTCTGATGAAGGCAATTTCATCGGTCATTCCGTCCTCGGCAGGGATATGATCAGGGCGGCTGCTGCGGAGATCAAAAATTTCCCCGATGATCTGTTACTGGAGTTGGAACATCTTATTATGTGCCATGAAGGGGGTTTCGATTCCCGCTACAGGAACCGTGCCCGGACAAAAGAAGCACTCTTACTTCAGGCTCTGGACAACTTGGATACAAAGGTTAGCGTATTTAACCGAATTTTGGCTGAAGACAGTGAAGACGGTGACTGGACCAACAGAAGGAATTATTTCGGAGCAGCACTCTACAAGGGCGACAGACCGGAAGCTGAGTAATCTCAGCCGCGGCGCAATGTTTGTAGCGCTGGCCGTCGGTTCAGGATTCGCTCTGCTTATGGTCCCCAACATTGAACTAATTACCGCTGTGGTATTTGCTTCAGGAGTCTATCTCGGCACAGGATGGGGACTCACCGTGGGTGTCGTTGCCGAATTCATTTTCAGTGCCGCCAATCCACTTGGATCGGGAGTCGTTTTTCTTCCAATGTTGCTGGCACAGATGTGCGGTATGGGACTTGTGGGCGCCGTGGGAGGGTGGTTCAGAGGTTTTGCCAGCCCACCAGACTGGACGTGGCGGCGAAGAATGTTTTTCGGTGCCGCCGGTATGGTGTTGACATTTATTTTTGATGCACTGACGACCCTCAGCTATCCTCTGGCCGCCGGCTATCCACTTACCCAGACAGCCGCCCTTTTTATCACCGGTATCGGTTTTACTTTTCTTCATCAGGTGGCCAACGGTGTCATCTTCGCCACCGCCTTGCCGAAAGTTTTTTCCAGACTCAAGCCGTGAACAGGCGGAAACAGCTGCTCTCGGTTCTCACCCTGATTGTGTCGCTCTTACGCGCAGATGGTTTCACAACAGGAGAAGTTCCTTTTGAATGGAGCGGTCAGTGGGGTTTGGTTCAGAGGTACGGTTTTTCTGGATGGGGCGTGGAAAGGGTGATGCCACCCCTTCATTTTGACGGCAACTTTGCTCATTGGCCTGCAAGGTACCGTTTCCCATTTCTTTCCGGTATTGATTTAGAAGGGAGTGAGCCCGGTTTCAATACGTCACTGTGGTACAGGACGGGTGACTACAACCTTGATGAGTTAAGCTTGGATATTCTCTCAAAAGCGTCCGAGAAGAGGTATACACGCTTTCGGGCCCTAAAGAAAAATTTTGAGGATTACCATGGCCTGTTAGACCCGCTGGCTCAGCCTGGTGGGACGGTCCAGCAAAACTACCGTTTCGATCATGTCACCGGGAAATCAAAGGGTGGTCAATGGCGAATCGCATCAGCATTTTATCTAACCACAGATGCCATTCCGTACGGAGCTTATGGCATTTGGGAGAAAGGGGCTGAGCGGAGCGAAAAAATCATCTCCAACGGCATCAGTTACAACGGCAACAGAGGATCGGTCAAATACAGGGTTGAGGGATCGTCATTCCTTCAGCGATACAGAACCAAGCGGTTGCTGGAGAGCGTTACCCAATGGTCCGCTGATCTCATGAGCAATCGGTTGCACGCCATTGGTGAGATGCCTGTGAGAAAAGGTTTTTCACTCTTCCTCTCAGGAACAGGGCGAATGAGCGTCTTCAACTCAGACAGTCTTGGTAATCAATCATTGTCTTTTATGGGGATCTCGGGGGGCATTCGCATGCGGGCGTCGGCCCTAGAGAGCAGAGCAGGCATGGGGGTTTCCGCTGTTTCTCCAGGGGAAATGACGCCCAATTTTCACGGCCATTTCCGATTGAAGAGAGAGAAGAGCGAACTCTTTCTGGATCTGAGACACGACCTTTTTCCACTGCCGTTTCAGTTCACAGGGCGCCCATTTCTCTTTGTGCCCGATTCATTTACGCCTACCATGGTTCCTGCCGTCCGCCCCGATTCCGGTGCCACTATGCCGACCCGAACGGTGATGCGAGCCGGTGCTGAGATGAGGTGGGGCAGAGCGTCCGGTGAAGTGACGCTGTTCGCTTCCCAGGCTACACCGCATCATTACTTTGAGAGTACTACGGAAATTGCAGGTATTAAGATGATCAGATTAAACAGTGATCAGGTTTTGAAAGTTACTGGAGCCATGTGGGATAGCCGCATCAACTACTTCCGTGATTGGTTTCTCTCAATGAGGGGTATTTCGCTCTTTGGGAGCGAGTCCGGGTGGGGAAATCTCTTCGATCACCAGGGAGAGATGGCTTTACGTTTCCGGGAACATCTTTTTCAGAAAAGGATGGATGCCCGAATCAATCTCTCCTTTAATTACTGGAGCAACCGAACCAGTTTTGTCTGGGATCCCATTCTTAATATGGGCTATACTGATGTTACCACTGCAAGTTCACACAATACGGTGGGCATTATCACCGCCGAGTTCAAGGCTGTTATCTCATCGGTGGAAATTTCTTATGTGCTCACTAATGTGCAGTACGTCATGGAAAGTGCATCGGGGGGCAGTCCCGGCACCACTTTTTCTGCGTCTCCCCTTTTCCCTCCTGCTGGACGACTAGCCTACTTCTCTGTTCGGTTGAATCTCAACGACTAAAGTTCCAGTCCAACAGCCAAAAAAATGGTTCTGCCGGGCTCGGGGTAGTCATANACGGACTGGAGATCTTTANTGTCCAGCATATTNCGGGNGCCNCCTTCCATATTGACGTTGAACTGACCTACCGAAAAGCNGTAGNTNANNGNTCCGTCCATCCGCTCGTAGGGTCTTAGAAATGCNCCTTCACCGTAGCTGTAGCGGCGCTCANCNNNGCGCCGGACGCTNAGGTTGGCNGCCANTNTTCCNAGCTTCAGTTCCACTTCAGCCCAGTGTGAAGTGGGGGAGACGTAAAGGAGGGATTTTCCTTTGTCATCACCTTCAGAGAGAATNTGGCTCTCCGTANTTTCACTNCCTAANCNNATGACAACGGGGAAGNAAGNTNGGNAGAAACTGAGCTGACANCCGTATAACGGATGATTTAGATTTCAGAATATTTTGTGGCGAGTAGACCCATGCATCATCNGGCGCCCACTGGATGAGGTTGTCAGNAGTGAAATAGGAAACGTCAGCAGAGAATTGCAATTGATCTTCAAGTATGGGTCTTAAGTCCACTTTCATGTTTGATGACATGCCTTGCTCAGGTATTAGATCGGGGTTCCCNTTGGAGTATCCCATGGCGTCTTCCCAGAAGAGGTCGTTAAAGGTAGGGCTCCGNTAACTGGTTCCACNACTAACNGCCACCGACTGTACNNTANNNTCNTCNGGAGNCCACANTAACGCCAGGTTCCCAGTGGCAATCCTGTTGCNTGAATGGTCATCCCAATCCAGCCGGGCGCTTGGAAAGATCGTGAGTTGTGACCCCANACGGATTTGAGAAAGGAGGCCGGCAGCACCAGTGGCCATGACGTGATCACCCGCATCGTCGCTATTAACATCCACCTGGGCAACCTCCAGGCTCANCGTATTCGNAAAATTTTGGTCAGGCTGAATCCGGTGGATGAACCGGAGGCGGTTATTGATTGTCTTATGCTGCGAATCGATGNTCCAGTCCGGATTGGTGTAANGTTCATCGGACTGAAAAGAGCCGGCATAAACTTCACTGTATCCCCATCNGGAAACAGTCCGTCCGCTCACAAGTAGAAGCATANCTTCATTATTNTTGTGGGCGCTAGGTGAGGGGTACTGAATCGATCCGGGAATACCCCTTTCAGTCTGGGAAGCCAGAAGATGGCNNTTAACACTCCAGCTTCCCACGGCTGGCAAAGCCAGTTTCAAACCCACCGCATCNTGGGCGAACTTGTTGTTCTCACGGTAATTTCCCTCACTTTCGAAGCGGTTGCCGTANAGNGATGCGGACCTCTCTCCCACCCGAAATGTCGATTCACCGTTGACTCCCTGTTCACCCAGNGATCCACCGCGGAACTTCAGAAAGTTTCTCCCCGCTGCCGGCAGGAGATTGAGTGTTCCGCCTACGGCGTGGGAGCCGTAAAGAGAGGAAGCTTGTCCAGGATAGAACTCACCGTGGGAAAAGAACTCCGCTGGCAGGGTACTGAAATCGACAATGCCGTTCTGGGGCGAGTTCAGCGGGAAGCCGTCCAACATCACAAGTATGTGCTCTGAATAACCTGTAGGGGAAGAGACAGTTTTCAGTCCNGCCGGNCCGCCGTAATCGCGGACCTGAATCCCTAGGCGGTCAAGCTTTTCCCCGATGCTGTTTCCGCTGGCGGGATATTTTTTCAGTTCCACAGCACGGTGACTCACCGGTAGCTGAAGGCTNTCCCGGTTGTAGAGGTTGCCATAAACAACAACAGGATCGAAACGGTATGTTTTTATCTCCATGGTGATNTCGCCCNTGAGNCTGTTCATTTCCTGCATGGATATTTCNACCGACTTAAATGNGGAGTGACTGATAATGAGCTTCCAGCTCTTTTCACNATCGGTTTTCAGGATNAAACGNCCCTCCCTGTCGGCGGTNGTGCCTGCCTCGCCGTCTTTGAGATATACGTTTGCGTATGGTATGCTTCTNCCGTCNGGNTCTGTCACTCGTCCGGTGATGACCATTGTAGTCTTGNTAGCCCAAAGTTGAGCCACAGCCAAACCTATGATAAGGNAANAAANATATTTNAAACGAGGTNTCNTCATTCTCTCCTTTCCCTCGAAAGTACTTTCTGCCAATGGGCAGATTCCGAGAATTTCAGTTGGGCANATATCCTGACTTGCGCTTCACCGTCTGGCTCCACCTTCCCATCCGTCATCAATCGGATAGCGGCTTCCACACGTAAATGTGGATTGGAGCTTCCTCAGCGTTCACAGTAGCGGGGCTGCACCCGATTTACACGGGTTTCCCTGCCGCAATCAACTTGTCAAACAGTGCCTGAATGTACTGTTTTTCTCGTCGGAGAGCAAAGGCTTTTGCCTTGATTCCGTCTGAGGCTTAGGATAAATTCCCCGGTTAATTTGATTGTGGTTCAGTCTTTGTAATGAAAACTATTAAAAACCATGTAAACGGAATTCTCAACAGGCAAGTTCTGGTCTTGAACCAGAACTATCATCCCCTTCTTGTCTGCACAGCCCGCCGGGCCATCTCCCTCGCTTATCTTGGCAAGGTAGAGATTATTGAAAAGTACCGGGAGACTGTTCATTCACCCTCCGTTGCCATGCCCCTTCCCAGTGTTGTGAAGCTCGACAGGTTCATTCATGTAAGGGAGAGCAGTATTGTCCTTTCTAGGCGGAACATTCTTAAAAGGGACAGACATCAGTGCCAGTATTGCGAAAGGCGGAGTGTTCCTATGACATTAGATCACATCATTCCCAAAGAACGGAATGGTCCGGACAGCTGGGAAAACCTGGTTTGCTGTTGCCACACTTGCAACAGGGCAAAAGGGAATCGTACTCCGGAGCAGGCGGGAATGAAGCTAATGCGGCGCCCCAAAAAACCTACCAGGATCCACTACATCAGACAGTTTGTGAAGCGAGAGCAGTCATCTTGGCGGCCTTACCTCTATATGGAACCAATGCGGATAGGAGCGCTTGCTTGAAGAAAAAGCGCGTCCTAAGCGGGATCCAGCCGTCTGGCAACCTCCACATCGGAAACTACTTTGGTATGATGAAGCCGATGATCGATTTGCAGGTTGAAAACGAGCTGTTCTGTTTTCTCCCAAACTATCATGCTCTTACATCCCAGACTGATGGAGAAGTATTGAGGAAAAACACTGTTGAAGCTGCTGCCGATTTTCTCTCTCTCGGCATGGATCCTGAGAAGTCTGTTTTCTGGGTACAGTCTGATGTGCCGGAAGTGACAGAACTGACTTGGGTTTTGAACAATGTTACCAGTGTAGGAATGCTTGAGCGAGCAACCTCATACAAAGATAAGGTGAGTCAAGGTCTGCCCGCTCACCACGGTCTATTCAGTTACCCCGTTCTTATGACGGCTGACATTTTGCTCTTTGGAACTGAGGTCGTCCCAGTGGGAAAGGACCAGAAACAGCACCTTGAAATGGCTAGGGACATAGCTATCAAATTCAATACCATTTACGGAGAAACTTTTGTTGTACCAGAAGCTCTTATTGCTGAGGAGACAGGTCTTATTCCTGGTACAGACGGGCAAAAGATGTCCAAATCTTATGGCAATACGCTGGAAATTTTTTGTGAAAAGAACGACCTTGCTGAAAAGGTAATGGGTATTATGACAGATAACACACTACCGGATGAACCGAAAGAGACAGAAAACAATACACTGTTCATGATCTATTCTCTTTTTCTTGAAGAGAGTGAAAGAAATTCTCTCAAGGAAAGATTCCAAACGCCAGGTCTGAAGTATGTTGATGTGAAAAAGGAACTGGTGGATGTTATCTGGGATTTTTTTGCGGCTTATCGTGAAAAACGTAACGGCCTGTACGCTGACGATACTACTGTTGTGAAGATTTTGAAAGAGGGAGCGGACAAAGCGAGGGATGCAGCGGAGCCCTACCTGAAAATGGTTCGGGAAAGAACGGGCATCCTGTATTGGGATTCATGAGCTATCAGATTGAACTTGAAAATTTTTCTGGCCCTCTCGATCTACTCCTCTTTTTCATCAGGCGGGATGAGGTCGATATCATGGACATACCCATCGCACACATCACCAAGGAGTATCTCGACTATATTGAAGCACTCCAGACCCTTAATGTGACTGTGGCTGGTGATTTCATGGTGATGGCGGCAACGCTTATGCGCATCAAGGCGAAGATGCTTCTGCCTTCCATGGGTGAAGGGGATGATGAAGAATTCGATGATCCAAGGACCACCTTGGTTCAACAACTTCTAGAATACCAACGCTACAAGGAAGCCGCTGGGAATCTTAACGAAATGAATATGCTCGAGAGCCAGAAATACGGTCATTCGGTGGCTGTGGATTCGGCGACAATGGAAGAGGATCCGGGCTTCTATCTGGAAGATGTAACCCTTTTTGAACTAGTTACAGTTTTTAAGAAGATCCTTGAGCAGGTGCCGCCGGCGATTCAGTATGATGTACACCGCGAAGAGGTGCATGTTAAGGAGAAAGTAGCCATGATCTTAAGCCGTTTCGTGGAGAAAAGTCAGATCATGTTTTCAGAACTTTTCCCGAAGTTTTCTTCACGGCAGGATGTTATTGTTACATTTATCGCCATCTTGGAGCTGATTCGGGACGGCCAGATCATAGTTCGGCAAAAAAAACTTTTCGACGATATTTTGCTGGAGCGAATTGAGGCGTAATGGCAAAGAGCAAAATTTCTAGAGAAGATATTCGTGTGGTGGAGGCACTGTTATTTGCCTCTGAAGAAGTGCTTACTCAAGCGAAACTGAATGTCTGTTTTGATGATGGTACTGTGCCGTCACTTCCTGATGTGGTGGAGACGCTTAAGAAAGAATATGAAAAAAGTGAACGTGCGTTTTCCATTGAAAAAGTGGCAGGAGGTTTTCGGCTCATCACTCTTGTCGAATACGCTCCATGGGTTCGTCGGCTCTTTACACGGGTAGGCAAAACACCTCTCTCACAAGCAGCCCTGGAGACCTTGGCCGTGGTGGCCTACAAGGGTCCTGCCAGTCGGGCCGTAGTTGAAAGCATAAGGGGGGTTAACAGTGCTGGTGTAATCAAAACGCTTCTTGAAAGGAAACTGATTAAGATCAGTGGCAGAGCAAAAGGACCGGGGCGCCCTTTACTCTATTCCGTTACAGAACAGTTTTTGCTCTCTTTCGGTCTCAATGCAACTTCGGACCTGCCCAAACTGAAGGAAATCTCAGAGCTCATTGCCGAAGGAACCGATAATGCAGTTACAGAGGAAGATTTCCTGCCGGCTGAGGATGAGGCTGATTAGGTATCTTGCCAGTGCCGGTGTAGCATCCCGCCGTAAATGTGAATCAATTATAACAGGGGGCCGAGTCACTGTTAACGGGAAGGATGAGACGGACCCTTTTAGAATCATCTCAACGTTGGATAGTGTTGAACTGGATCAGACTCCTGTCAAAACGCCCATTGAAAAAACGGTTGTTATGTTGCATAAACCTGCCTCCGTAGTTACCACCGCAAATGATACTCACGGCCGAAAAACGGTCCTTGATCTAGTCTCCAATATAGATACCCGGCTTTTTTCTGTGGGGCGCCTTGACAAAGAGACAACTGGAATTCTTCTTCTGACAAATGACGGGGATCTTGCATACCGTCTTACCCATCCCAAGTTCGGTGTGGAGAAAATTTACGAGGCCACAGCTGATCGGTTTATTACCGATGCTGAAATTAGCTCCATCTCTTCCGGTGTTGATATTGGAGAAGGGGAAACGGGGCAGGCGGAAGTGGTTGATCAGACGGATACAGCAAACGGAGTCAAGATCACAATGAAACTTCTCCATGGGAAGAAACGAGAAATCAGAAGAATTTTTCGGGAGATGGGTCTGGAGTTGACACACCTTCATAGAATTACCTTTGCTTGTCTGAAACTGGGAAATCTCGCTTCTGGCAAACATAGAATTTTATCTAACAAAGAGCGTTGTTTGTTGGCAAAGACAGTTGATTTGTTATAGAATTCGTTTTGAGGTTACTGTTTTGGTCATTTTCGGATCATACCTAAATTACTTGGCTTTTTGAAAGACAGTTGATTTCAATAACCACAGCAAATCGTTGCGGTTGAGAGATTGGGGATGATTGTCGCCATTGACGGCCCAGCCGGTTCCGGTAAGAGCACTACTGCAAAAGGTGTTGCTGAGAAACTCGGTTTTCTCTATTTGGATACCGGTGCCATGTACCGGGCTGCCACAGCTGCTGTCCTTGCAGCTTCAATCGATAGTGATGATGAGTTGGCGGTGTCAGATTGTGTTGAAACCATCGAAATCTATTTTGATGAAACCGGTCGCCTCATCTTTCTTAATGGTGAGGACGTTTCCCAGACCATCAGAGGTCAAGAGGTGACTCAAAACGTCAGCACTGTCAGCGCTTACCCGCAAGTAAGGAAACGGATGGTTTTCATGCAACGGGGAATTGCCGGCCATCGCGATTCTGTCGTGGAAGGAAGAGACATCGGTACAGTGGTTTTCCCCGACGCCGATTTCAAGTTCTTCATAGTTGCAAGTATTGAGGAACGGGCAGAACGCCGGCAGAAAGATCTGGCCGGGCTAGGTGTTGATCAAACTGCAAATGATATCGTCGAAGATTTGAAACGACGTGATGCTTTGGACTCGTCCAGAGATGTATCACCTCTTACAAAGTCTGAAGATGCTCTGGAGGTGGATACGACATCAATGAACATAAAACAACAGATCGATCTGATTGTTAGGCATGTAAGAGATCGATCGGCAAGAAAGGAGACGAAAGCAACTGGTGAGTGATAAAATCGTAACAGAAGAAGAAGTAACAGAATTGACGGAAGATGCGGTAGAGACCGTGGCTGAGGAGCCTGAATCTGCGACCCCGGATGGGGACAATGGAGAAATAGATTCAACTTCTATTGAATATGAGGAGATTATAAAGGACTATTTGGATCCGGGCCTTATGAACGGTATCCGGATTATTGAATCTTCTGAACTTTCCAATGAGGATATAGAGGAGGTTCCTGTCTCAGATGAAGAGATGGGGAAATATATCGAGACATTTTCTGATATAGCCCAAAATCAGATTATTACAGGCCGGGTGATCGGGCAAAATGAAAAAGAGATCATCATGGATATCGGCTTCAAGTCAGAAGGGATTATTCCCAGGTCAGAATTCAGCGGTNCCGAGCCGCCCAACCTCGGTGATTCTATTGAAGTTTACCTTGAAAAGATNGAGGACAAAAATGGCCAGACTATCCTCTCCAAGGAAAAAGCTGTCTGGATGAAAGGGTGGCTGAAACTGATGCAAATCCATAAGGAAGAGGGTACAGTGAANGGCACCATTACCCGCCGCATAAAAGGCGGTCTTGTGGTGGATGTGGACGGTATACAGGCATTTCTTCCCGGTTCTCAGATAGACGTCAGACCGGTTCAGGATTTTGACAATTTNCTNGGTAAGGAGATGGAATTCAAGGTTGTCAAAATCAATCAACTCAGGAAGAATGTTGTCTTGTCCCGAAAAGCTCTACTTTACAACACCATGAAGGAGCAGAGAGAATCTCTGTTTGAAGAAATCGAAGTTGNTCAGATTGTGGAAGGTGTTGTAAAGAATATCACAGATTTCGGTGTTTTCGTCGATCTGGGAGGNNTGGACGGCCTCCTCCACATCACTGACTTGTCGTGGGGCCGNGTTAATCATCCCTCCGAGGTGACCNAAGTNGGAGANACCATTAGCGTCAANATTATCGATATAGATAAGGACAAGCTGCGTATCTCACTCGGTCTGAAACAACTGACGCCCCATCCNTGGGAGAATGTTGAAGANAAGTTTCCCGTGGGAACGAANATTTCCGGCAAGGTTGTCAGNCTGACAAACTACGGTGCTTTTGTAGAGCTGGANACCGGCGTGGAAGGTCTTGTGCATATATCAGAAATGTCTTGGNCCCGCGGCGTTCACCGTCCCGATGAGGTTGTGCAGTTAGGNCAAGAAGTAGAGGCGNAGATTCTCTCTATCGATACAGAAGAGAGAAAGATCGCACTTGGCTTTAAACAGCTCCTGCCCGATCCATGGGAGAATGTTGACGAGCAGTATGCTGTCGGATCCACGCTGAAAGGGANTGTCCGAAATCTTACCCAGTTTGGTGCTTTCGTTGAGTTGGAAGAAGGTGTAGATGGTTTAATTCATGTCTCAGATCTTTCATGGACGAAGGTGGTTCGCCATCCCAAAGAANTCTTGCGGAAGGGCGAAGANGTNGAAGNAAAANTTCTGGAAGTCTCTCAGGAAAATCACCGCATCGCGTTGGGATTAAAGCAAGCCTCGGAAGATCCCTGGGACGACATCATTACCCACTTTAGCGTTGGTAAGATCGTCGGTGGCACTGTNATTCGCACTCTCGACAAGGGGATCATTGTAGAGTTGGAGATGGATGTAGAAGGGATTGTCCCGGCTGACTCACAGTCTGAGGATGAAAGAGATNCATCTCTCAAAGAAGGGCAGGAAATTCAGTGTGAAGTGGTGGAAGTAAAGCCTGAAGACAAAAAAGTGATNCTCACTNTTGTTGATGTTCCCACTCCTGCCGAAGCGCCTGCTGAANAAGAGGCGTCTGAAANTAAANAGGAAAAANCTGAGGTTGAAGCAGCCTCTGAGGATCAGGAATCTAAAAATGAACCAAACGATGCTGAAGAATCGGAATCTACCGAGGAGATTGATCCGGAAGAGACTGAGTAGGGCATCCATAAGTTGTGAGCTAGTGGTTCANTGAATCCACATACTCTTTCAAAAACAATTGAGGAAGGGCACCTATCAGTTTGGTTCGGTGCNTTTTTTTTCGCCGTTATCCTNTGGTTCTTTGTCATATCTGAACACATGTACAACTATGTGGTTGAGATGCCAATCGAAGTNCGAAATATAAGGGAAGGCAAAACNCTTGGTGGCGANGTGACACCGACCGCTGATGTTCGATTTAGCGCAACGGGNCGGGCGTTCCTGAAAACATTGCTACTAAAATCAGTTTCCGATTTCAAGTTGGTTCTGGATCTGGAACGGGTCAGCACGGAATACGATTTTTATCTTAACGACTATTTCGACAAATACAGCCAAAAAGTGGTCGTTCCCTNGGGTTTTGAACTGGAGTTTGTTGAGGTAGTTCGCCCNGATTCAATTCACATTTCTCTGGATGATTATATGATTAAACCTGTGACAGTTGTTTCCAGAGTGACTGTGGAGCCGGCAGCNGGATATATCATGGTGGGGAACAGTAACATCTCTCCNGGAACCATCGAATTGAAAGGACCTCGGGAGATTATTATGGGTGTTGAGACCGTCGAAACATTTGAGCGCACTTTCCGTGCCGTTGAAGCATCTGTCCACTCCAGNATAATGCTNNAGTTGGATTTTCCTCGTGTGGTGGAGGCGTCTGACACATCCGCNCTTTTCAGAGCTGATGTGCAGAGCATTGGTGAAAGAATCATGTCAGAAGTANCTGTGAAAATCCTCAATATACCCGATAATATCCGCGCCTTTGCCAATCCTTCAACCGTATCACTTACTGTGACAGGAGGTGTTCAGTTTATCGCATCTCTGGNGCCTTCCGATATCTATGTTTCTTTGGACTACAACGAATTCAGGGAAGGAGATCTGTCGAGGGAACCTGTCGTTAAAGTTCCCGACGATGTGTTGGATTGGCGAGATCTTTCTCCNAAAGCGATAGAACTGACTATACAACGCTTGCCCGAATGATCGTTCTTGGCATCGAGACGTCGTGCGACGAGACCGCCGCNGCCGTATGTGAAGACGGTAAACTTCTCTCCTCAGTAGTAGCCTCTCANGAAGATCATGCTAAGTATGGTGGTGTTGTGCCNGANGTNGCATCNCGNATGCATGAAAAATTGCTGATGGGTACAGTGGAAACGGCACTCTCCAGAGCATCCGTNACAAANAAAAACCTCCATGGAATTGCNGTTACAAGAGGGCCCGGTTTGATGGGTGCTTTGCTGACGGGCATCAGTTTTTCNCGNGGTTTGGCACTGGGATTGAAAATCCCCTTCCTTGGTCTAAATCACATGGAAGCGCACATTTTCGCGAACTTTATCACTTATCCGGAGTTAGAATTTCCNTTCATCTGTCTTCTGGTTTCTGGAGGTCATACTCAGATCTGGAAAGTTGGTGGCCTCGGTAATTATGACCTCATGGGTGAAACACGGGACGATGCNGCAGGTGAGGCNTTTGACAAAGGAGCAAGGATTCTTGGTCTAGGTTATCCCGGCGGCATCGAAATTGANAAAGCAGCTCGAGGAGGTNATTCCACNGNTGTCAATTTTCCACGAGCTTTTTNCAAGACAGATTCAATCGAATTTAGTTTCAGNGGNTTGAAGACATCACTTTTGAGATACGTAGAAAACCTTGNCGGTGAAGTNCCGANGGATCAAATGCCCGATGTANCAGCTAGTTATCAGAGTGCCATTGTTGACAGTCTNCTTTCAAAACTACGGCTTGCCATCGATAGGACTGGGATAGGAACTGCACTCATCGGTGGCGGAGTGGCTGCAAACAGAAAGTTGAGAGAAAGGGCTGATAATTTGTTCCCCGATTGTAAAATTCTTTATCCCGACATTGATCTCTGTACTGACAATGCTGCCATGGTCGCTTTTCTCGGTGAGATCTATCTGCGTGAAGGGAAATCTTCGATAAACAGCCACTGTGTAGTTCCAAATCTGAGACTCTCCGATTAGAGTCTTCCTGAAATGTCACCTGTCATTCCGTTTTGGCTGCTTCTGATCCTGGCAGTTGTCGCCTTCCTGTTTGTCAGGTTGAGTTACGGACAACAAACAGGCAATAGCGACAGAGTCCACAGACTGCTCTCCTTCTTCCGGATATCCGTTTTTCTTTTGATTGTGTTACTAGCGGCAAACTTTCAGTGGGTCCGGACCGGTTCACTTAGTAGGAGACCGCTCATCAAGATTTTTTTTGATAACTCAGTCTCAGCCAGTTATCATCAGTCTATTTCCAAACAATCTTTGGTCAACGGTTACCAAGAGATTCTTAACGCTGTGAGCGAACTGACTTATGACGAATCCATTGACCTTAGCATTGAAGTTTTCACATTTGGTGAAACTGTATCATCTCTATCCGGAAGTCTGTTGGGGATGAGAGTCAATGAATCATCCACAAATCTTTCGGCCGTTCTCGCATCGTCTTCAGAAGTGGCCGGCGACGAGGAGCTGAACGGTGTCATTATTGTGAGTGACGGTCAGAGTACCGTAGGTGCTGATCCCGTCAGTAGTGCCGGCGGTGTGAAGGTGCCGGTCTACACTGTGGGGATCGGAGAACCGCTCAGGATGGTGGATGTCCGGATCAACAGTGTGAAAGTTCCTATCGTGGCGGTTCGTGGTGAAATGGTATCCGCTGAGGTGACCATTGAATCATTTGGAGAAATAGATCAAAGGGTACATATTTCACTGGAGAAAGGCGGTGCTCTCCTTGGTACCCAAATTGTTGCGCCGGGCGGAAAGGGGAGTAGTCAGATCGTACGCTTTCAGTTTGAAGCGGACCAGGTTGGAAATGAAGAATATGTGATACAGGTTTCCTCAGTTAAAGATGAGATCAATATTAACAACAATCGAAATTCCTTCTCTATCAACGTCCTCAAAGACCGGTTCAGAGTGGCACTCATAACAGGTGCTCCCTCATTCAATACCCGTTTTCTCAAGCTTGCTCTGGAGAGTGAGCCAAAACTATCTGTGGAACACTTCATTCAGCGAATGAATGAATGGGAGCCGGTAATTGCCAATTTCTGGCGGCAGTCTTATGATCTGATTATACTAGACAATTTTCCGACCTCAACCATACCAAGCAGATGGTCCACTGACTTGTCCCGGAAATTGGGACGAGGTAAAACTGCTATTGTCTTGGTTGCTGGTGAAGCCCTTGTTGAAGATAAGTTGTTAGCCTATCTACCTATCTTTGGATTGCAGCCTTTCGGTGAAGAGATTGGGTTGGGAAGTCAGTTTTCTGTGGAGGCCGTTCCCGGAAGCAATGATCCGATGAAGTTCTTCGAGTTAGATTGGTCTCAGTTTCCGCCACTTTCACCGAAAATCTCAGTAGAACCGGGGGCGGAAGGAATGACCACCACAGCCCAGCTTTCAACTCTGTCGCCTGTTCCTCTCATAATTACGGGGAAAATTCCCAGTTTTGACCAGAAAAACCAAACTGTGAGGCGTTCTATTTTTACTTCAGCTGATCTTTGGCATCTCTATTTTCGGGGAAAGGGCGCTGAGGCTAATACTGCTGTGAAAGATTACTGGGCAAGCCTGTTGAGATGGCTAGTGGCCATGAGCGGTGAAGAAGACCGCTATTTCCGCATGACAAAATCGGCCTTCCAGCGAGGAGAGAAAGTGATGATCGAAGGGACATTTCCCCGCCTCAACACGAAGCAGTTGGAAGAGGGAATATGGTGGCGCATCTTGCATCCCGATATGGGAGAGACTCTTGTCCCTTTAACTAAAGAAGATGAAAATGAGATGTGGAAAGGTTCTTTCATTGCTGCGGAGCCCGGTCGATACAAATATTGGACACTTATGGGTGATGAACAGTTCTCAATAGAGGAACCTCACGGCATTTTTCTCGTTGAACAGGCATTGTTAGAGCTAAAAAATGTTTATTTGGACAAAGAATCTCTGGAGGGCATCTCAGAATCGACGGGTGGTGGCTACATGCCGTGGTCCGAAAGGTTGAATCTAATTGATCGGTTGTCAATCAAATCTCGCAAAGAAGTCTTTTCTCAGACCGTTGACCTATCTCACTGGCCCCCGTTCCTTATCTTACTTGTGGTTTTTCTCGCAGCAGAATGGGCTCTGAGGCGCGGAAGAGGACTTCAGTAAGTTTTTCACTAACTGTTTGTCATTCCACAGCTGATGTCATATTTTCCCGCCATTATTAACAGATATCTGCAGTGAAAAAGATTACAATAATTGGCACGGGCTACGTTGGGCTAGTGAGCGGATCAGGATTGGCAGACTTTGGAAATAATGTCACCTGTGTCGATGTAAACGGTAAGCGAATTAAATCACTTTCTTCCGGGCACATTCCATTCTTTGAGCCCGGGCTTACTGAAATTGTTGAGAGAAATATGGCTGCGGACCGTCTCTATTTCAGTACAGACGTGATCGGGGCCATTTCAGAGGCCGATGTCATATTCATTGCTGTCTGGACTCCTATGGATAGTGACGGCAGTGCAGATCTT
>PBTS01000060.1:0-27847 GCA_002729175.1 Fidelibacterota bacterium | reverse complement strand
CGGTGTAGATCACGCGGGTGAAGAGCTCACGATAAGTTCCTGTCCATACCAGCACACTGCTCCAGACAGCTTGGATCATGAGGCCCTTGGCGGGCGTGAGATACTTAGGATGAATGTTGCCCATCCATCCAAACAACATATCATCCTGTGCCATGGAATAGTAGACGCGAGGTCCGGCAAGGATAATCCCACTGAGAGCGCCGAAGGTAGAGAAGACGACGAGTCCTGACATGAAAGCACCTCCTCCGAAACCTAGGAGCTTGTCAGCCGCATCAGCGGCGATTCGTGTGGAGGCAGCCACCGTTTCCAGTGGTAATAAGTAGAGATACACACCGTTCATGGCCACGTAGCAGAAAGTAACGATAATGATACCGAGAATCAGGGAGCGCGGTATGGTTTTTCGCGGTTCAACAGTTTCCTCAGAATTGTAGGTTACCATGTGCCATCCGCCGAAGGTGAACAGTCCGGCGATCATGGCGAGAAGGAAATTCTCCAATGTGACGCCCGTGTCTGGAAGGTTGCCTACCGCAAAATGTTGTGGAAGATCAGATCCCAGGATAAAACCGGCAATAATGATCAAGATGATAGCGAGAATCTTCACAACGGTGATCCCCGTCTGTAGCATACTTCCCGGCCTCACCCCGAGGTAATTCACCAGGGACAGTATCAAAACAATACTTATTGCGACCCCTTTAATTTTCCCATCGGACATGGGAATGAAATACGCAACATACCGCGAACAGATGACGGCCACCGCCGCAATGATCCCCGAGTGCATTACCCAAAACATGGCCCAGCCCCATAAAAAGCCGAAAACCGGGGAGAAGGCTTCTTTCAGATAAATGTAGACCCCCCCTGATTGGGAGAAGGTAGAAGCTAATTCCGCGCATACTAGGGCGCCGAATAATGTAAGGATACCCGATGCCAGCCAGACGAGTAGGATACCGGTCACTGATGGTACCAGGTTGGTAACTGATGAAGGTTGGACAAAGATGGCTGATCCGATAATCGTCCCCACAACCATTGCGGTAGCATGTGGCAGACGGATGGCCCGCCGCAGTTGTGGTCTTTTGCTTTTGGTCATTTTCGGTGAGGATGCTTCCCAACGCCCATGACCGCCTGATTCTTTGGGCCCCGAATTTAATTTTACCCTGTCATTCATCACCGGTGTACCAGAAAAAACTGGCAAGCCTAGTTTGTCGTTTAGGAAGGAGTGGCTCGGGCCGGAATCGAACCAGCGACACATGGATTTTCAGTCCACTGCTCTACCGACTGAGCTACCGAGCCTTGATTTGCCCGGCAAAATTAGTTCCCTTAGTCGTCGAAAAGCAACCGCATAATCTTGCTAAATGGCTTGCTCGACCCTCATGGAGGCTCTATGTTCACGCGCTTTTTCGGATGAATTATGAAGATCGTCATTGCAACACGTAACAGGCACAAGGCTGTGGAATTGCAAACTCTTCTCCATGGAGTCGGATATGATGCTGTCCGACTTGATGAAATTGATCCTGATGGTAAAATCCCTGAAGTGGAGGAGACTGGGACAACTTTCAAGGAGAATGCTCTCCTGAAGGCACATGCCATTGCCAAAGCGACCGGTTTGCCTTCCGTCGCTGATGACACCGGCCTGGAGGTCGATGCTTTAGGAGGCGCCCCCGGAATCTTTTCAGCACGGTATTCGGGAGAGAACTGTACCTATGAGGATAATGTGAAAAAACTCCTCAGAGAGCTGTCTGATGTAGCTGATGACCGACGAACGGCTCGCTTCAAAACAGTTGCTGTTTATGTCCATAAAGAGACGGAACTCTCCGCTGAAGGGGTCGTTGAAGGGGTAATTACCGAAAAAGCAGAAGGATTTGGTGGTTTCGGTTATGATCCCGTATTTTCCGTGTGGGATATGAAAAAGACTTATGCACAACTTGCTGACGAGGAGAAAAACCGAGTCAGTCATAGAGGTAAGGCCATTAGGAGTCTCATTGAGAAACTCCATGAAAATGGATTAATCGCGGACAATCCTTCCTGACAATCTAGGAGAACACCCTTATAGTCATATAGCTACCTGCTTGACTCCTGAACAGCAGTGATGTCGTTGTTTCGGGAGTGGAACGATACGTATCGGAGAAGAGATGAATCTAGTTCTCCGGCGATCAGCCGGGAAAGCAGGGACAGTCTGTTTGCTTCTGTGTATGATTGCATTCACCGCAATCTATGCGCAGCAGGAGGACTCTCTCTATTTTGACCAACCTCTCACTCCTGAGGTACAATCGCCATGGATGGTGAGTCCGTTCGAAGATTTACCATACAGATCACTCTTTTCCATGGATTCTGTCTCATCGTTGCGTGGTGTGCTTAAAGTCAGGTTCGAGCATGCTGACAGATGGACGGAATTCTCCTCGGACGGTCAGACAATTTTACTCTATGAGTCAGTCTACGACAGATATCTTCGTCTTCCTTTCCAGGCACCTTTGGAGTGGTACGTTAATGAGCAGCTACGACGTCGGAGAATCAAGAACTTCGTAACAGTGAGAAAACCGGGTCAAGAGGCCGGGCTAACGAGAGGAGCAGAAGGGGTGGAATTGGTGGCAGTAGAAACGAGTCTTGGCCGAGCTACGCTTACAGTGAATGGAAATGTTAACTTGACGGGTAAACTGTTGTTTCAGGATCAGGAATTGACCAGATCAAATTTCCGGGAAGCTCAAACGACTCACTTTGAATTTGACGAAACTCAGCAGATCGTAGTGCAAGGAAAGGTTGGTGACCGGGTAAGTGTTGATCTCAATTACAACAGTGAGAGAGATTTTGACTTTGAGAACAACATCCGTATTAATTACAGCGGACCAGAAGATGAAATTGTTCAAAAGATTGAAGCAGGAAACATTTCACTCTCCCTCCCTTCTACTCAGTTTGTCACTTTTTCCGGGCAGAGCCAAGGCCTTTTTGGAATCAAATCACTTATGAAACTGGGCCCGGTGGATATCACCTCCATAGCTTCAATAGAAAGAACAAAGAAAGAAAAACAGAAGATCACCTCCGGGGCGGAGTCGCAAGGGCAAGCTGTACCTGATTACCAATACAAGAAGAACCAGTATTTTTTCGTTGATCGGTTGTTTAGGGATGGTGGTCTTATTCTGGATGATAATGGTGCGCCTGTTGCGGGGCAAACGGGTATTCTCGCTCTGCCGAGTTTTTATCCTTTGAAAGATGGAAAACACCGGATCGGAAATGTGCTCATCAATGAAATAGAGATTTACAAATCGGTGGGGGCGGCTGCCGGTTCGGGGACAATCTATGGTCTGGCATATGTTGAGCCGGATTACAATGAAGTAAACAACAAATGGAGTGAGGCAAAGCCCCAGTACTCAGGTGATACGGAGGGAAGTTTCTTTACCCGTCTCATTCGGAATCAGGATTATATCGTTAGTGAAGATCTCGGCTATATCCGTCTAACATCGCCGACACAGAATGAAATCCTCGCCGTCTCCTTTTCCCTTGTTGAGCGAGGTAATCAGAATATAATTCGAACAATTGGTGAATTGAGCACAACAGTGGTGGAGGGGGACACCATTCATTTGAAGTTGATTAAACCGCTTACTCCGAATCCGGGTCACCCTACCTGGCCATTGGAATTCAAGAATGTCTATTACCTCGGTGCATCCAACATTATGCCGGAAGGGTTTGACATTCAGATCACTTACAAGAATGGAAGCCTGGGTGATAATGAACGGGACGAAGTGAGCGGAAAAACATTTATCAACCTATTCGGTCTGGACAGTCTTGATGCCAGCGCCAACTTTACGCCTGATGACCTTATTGACAAGATGAATCCGAATATTGTGAACCTGGGTAGCGGTGAACTGTTTTTCCCCATGCTTTACCCTTTTGAAATGGANCAGGCNGCTGGTACCGAANNTTTTTTTGGAGAANGTAACCGNAGTGANGAGTTATCGGANATACTNCCTGACTCNGCGGCTCTCTATAGAAGTCTCAGTGATCAACTTATCAGAAACCAGTCACAATTTGANATTAAGGTNGCCTACCAGAACAAAAGTGCTACCATCAATNTGGGNGGCTTCATGCTGGTAGAGGGGAGTGAGGAAGTTTATCTCAACAAGGTCCCGCTGGTGAAGGATAAGGATTATATCATTGACTATTTTACCGGTAGTNTAACGCTATTGACAGAAGCATANANTGAGCCCGGNGCCGAANTGGAAGTCATGTTTGACAANCACGAACTTGTCTCATTTGANAAAAAGAGTATTGTCGGNGCGCGGGCACAGATGGATTTTGGNGANCGGTCNTTCATCGGTGCCACGGCGCTTTNTTACGATCAATCAGTNATTAATGAAAAGATCGAGGTCGGATACGAACCGACTCGCAACTTCATTTGGGACCTGAACGGCCGNCATTCTATGGAACTGGACGGTCTGACGCGAGCCATAGATAAACTTCCACTCATCNCNACTGANAAGCCATCATNATTCAATTTTGAAGGTGAGTTTGCNNAGGTNCTGCCAAANCCCAACCCCGTTGATAATCCCGCCTTGGGGGATCGCCAAGGGATCGCATTCATNGATGATTTNGAAGGNTCGAAAAGGACGACTAATCTGGGCGTGCGTCGGCGTTTCTGGTCCAGATCTTCCATACCTCTTGGCAGAAATCCAAAACACCGCTCGGAAATGTTCTGGTACAACCCCTGGACGCAGGTGTTGACTCAGGACATTTGGCCAAACCAGCAAACGAGCATTCGTGCCCAAAACCAGCTTACAGATGTTCTTGTTCTTAATTACATGCGCCGCGATCTTCATCGGCAAACAGTTGATCCCGATTCCAACTGGGCAAGCGTTACTGCAAGTCTTTACTCAAGCGATTTTAACCAGTCGCAGAGCAAGTTTTTCGAGATTTGGCTTCTCAGTTCGGATAACACAGATGCAACTATGACAGTTGATCTTGGATTTATCAGCGAGGACCAGAACGACAATGGAATTTTTAATACGGAAGATAGACCTGAAGCAGGTCTTCTAATAGGTAACACGTTACTTGAGGACGATGAAGATATCGGTTTGGACGGCTGCACGGATCCTTTTGAAGATGGTTACGGCGGTTGTTTACCAGATAGTATTACTTACGCCCAAGCACTGGGAGATCCCGAAATGTCTGAACTTGTCTATGTCGGCACTGATCGGGACACTCTTGATCCCAATAATGATAACTGGAAATTCAAAGAAGAAGATTCAGAAGGTCCGGAAAAATACCGTGATATCAACGGTACTGAGGGTAACGGTACCTCTGACAGGCCGCTGGAGGGGGCTCGCTATCCAGACACAGAAGATATCAATCGAGACGGGAATTTCGATGCTAAAGATGATTACTTTACCGCCTCTTTCGACCTGAGTCCTTTCAGTGAGGACTGGGAGCGGTACCAGGGTGGCTACAATCAAACACGCATGGGGAAGTGGCGACTTTATCGAATTCCTCTTAATGAGTTCAAGATGTTACGTGAAAATGGGAACATTACCTGGGACACCATAAAATTCCTCCGCATCNCCCTATCCGGGATCAACGAAAAAGATATGATTCAGGTAGCAAAGGTAGAGATTGTGGGAAATGAGTGGCAAGAGTTGGGTGTCCGTGGCCCCAGTTTGTCAACATATGCGGAGGATGATAGTGTATTTGCCGTGACTGTCATCAACACGGAAGACAACACCGACTATGCAAGAAGCGTGGAGGAAATCGGGGTGCAGGGGGAATACGATAGGCTGAATGAAATACGACTTAAAGAGCAGTCACTGGTTCTCAAATTCAATGAGTTGAAGCCGGGCTACGAAGGAGCGGCACAGAAAAATATCATGGAGCTCAAAGGTGCTCGTGCACAGAGCTATCTCATGTATAAAAAAATGAGAATGTTCATTTATGGTAACAGTGACGATATTGGTGCTGAAAATACAGATGTAGATTTTTTCATTCGATTTGGGAGAGCCAACGATTATTATGAAGTTCAATATCCCGTTTATGAAGGTTGGGACAAGCAACATAAGCGAAATTATCTNGAGGTTGATCTGGACTTTCTTACAGGATTAAAGCGCAAAGAGGAAGGCTACCGAAAATTTGATGACAATGACCGTTTCGAAATCACCGATTCCACTAGAATTTATGCTGCTACANCCAATTTCGGACAAGACACCCTCCGCCAGTATTCCATTCACGGCGATCCGGCTCTTTCACGCATTCAGTATTTTGTGGTAGGGGTAAAGAACAGAAACAGGCTGAAACCGGTATCTGGTGAAGTTTGGATTGATGAGTTACGGCTTTCGAGAGTGAGGAAAGATGCTGGCAGCGCTGTCCGGTTTCAGTCCCAGCTTGCCGTGGCCGACGTGGGTAACGCCACTGTCTCTTACAATCGCCGGAATGCCGATTTTCACGTTCTCCAGGAAAGGCTCGGTTCGGGGAATACTAGCGAGCAATTCCGGGCCGACACTCGTCTTCAGGTCAGTAAATTCTTACCACAGAGGTGGGGGCTGAAAATTCCTTTCAATGTCAGTTTTTCTGAAAATACTACCACGCCTAAATACTTACCGGGGACGGACATCAGAATGATCAATGAGACGCCACCGGACAGTGTGCTGACGAAGGGGCGGCAATTTTNTTACAATACTTCCTTTTCAAAGGGATCCAAATCTGACAACCTGTTAACGCGCTATACCCTGGACAATCTGAAATTCAACTATTCAGCCGGAAAGAATCTTAATTCTGACGTTCAGATCGCCCAACGACTGAACAGGAACAGTGCCGGAGGAGCNAGCTATACTTTTANCTTTGGTAGAAACAANTATTTCACACCCTTCCGACGGCTGGAGNAAATGCCTTTGTTAGGAAAGAAGCTTTCCGAAACGAGATTCTATTATACCCCCTCATCGTTTGAAATGACGGGAAAGGTGAGTGAAACAGTGAATGAAACCACTCCACGGGTGGGCGACCCCAAAACTATATACAATCTAGGTCTTAATCGAAATTTCCGTCTCGGCTACAAGATCCTGGAAAATCTTACCACTAACTACACAAAGGTTATCCAGAGTGATATGGATCATTTCAGGAATCGTTATCTTGAAGCTGTTAAAGATATGAATCCTGGTACTGTAACGAATATCAATGAGAGTTCAACAGCCACTTTTTCACCGGCAATAGCCGATTGGCTTANGCCAAACATTAACTTCACCTCGAACTATCGATGGGCTAAGCCGCTGGAGAGTACCCAGGANGGTGCCACCATCACNTCCCAGGGCCGTCTTTCCACATCGCTTAACTTGGTNCCNAAAGCATTGGTNGAGATTTTTTACAATCCGGCACCCGCTNCCCAAGGCGGAAGTGGNAGAGGNAGGGGACGGGGACGGTCCAGAACACAGCAGGATAAACCGGAAGANAAGAAGGANAAAAAGCCCGTGAATCCTCAGNTTGAAAAAGTGTTNAAACTTCTNCATANAGGTGCAAGCAAGATTAATCCCATTAACGTNACATACGGCCAGAATCGNTCTGAAAATGCNTTCGGNGTTTTGGGTGCCGCNANAATACCCTATCGTCTCGGTCTTGATACAGAACACGGCCTCGATTNTAGTGAAGAGGTGGGTGTTAATACAGGTTCAAGACAGNGGCAGAGAGATATTTCTGTTCGGTCNGGCTTGGCACTGACNNGGCAGATTACAACCTCATTTAACTTTGCAAAGAACAAGGCATGGAGTATTGACGGTAACCAGGTGAAAACCANAACTCAAACGAGAGACTTTTTGCCCATGGGGNTTATGGGTAATGAAGGAATGCCGCTGGCAGGATGGAGTGTTCGATGGACTGGTGTAGANAAATGGCCACTCATCAATAAANTTGCCAGANCAGCTTCACTGGANCACGCTTTCANCGGAAAAGAGACAAGGGCTTGGCAGAACAGTGATCTTCAAACNTCAAAGTATACATCATCCTATGCGCCACTGGTGGGCCTATCCATGTCATCCAAAANAGGGATGACAATTTCNAGCCGTTACGCTGTTGTCACATCGGTGGACAANCGGTTTGGCGGNATAAACAGTACCCGGGTTAAGGCGGANAACACATGGACTGCCAGCNCAAACTATGCTCACCGAGGAGGGCTCAATATTCCGCTNCCATTTTTCCGTGATTTTAACTTCCAGAATACAGTTAACTTCACACTCACATTTGATTTNTCTCAATCCACCACCAAGGAACGTAACGACCTGAAGTATGATTTATCCACAACTGACCGACGCGAATCGTGGAANATTTCACCACGCATNTCCTATACATTCGGAAAGAATGTGACNGGAGGCATNTGGTATGAGTACAGGGAAAGTCATTCTAAGATTGTGGGNCGAAAAGTNGACAGAGATTTTGGGTTNGATGTGAACGTACCNATCAGAGGATAATGAAGAGCTTTATCACAATTACTGTATTTCTTTCTAGCTTGATTTTTGCTGAAGAGGTACCTCAGTTTGANGGNGGGCGTGCTTNTGGTTTTCTTAAGGCACAGTGTGATTTTGGTCCTCGTGTGCCGGGAACANCCGGTCANAGGAAAGGGTTACGCCANATNGTNNAAANNGTNACTCCTCTGGCNGATACGGTAATCCAGCAGTCNTTTTCNCANTCNGATGNCTANTCNGGNAAGCTGTTCAAACTGACCAATGTNCTGGCCCGGTTTCGACCNACTGANAAAAACCGCATCTGGATCGCCGCTCATTGGGATTCCCGNCCCTGGGCCGATCAGGANANAAATCCNAANAANCGNTCCAANCCTGTTTTGGGTGCCAACGATGGNGCCAGCGGTGTTGCCGTGCTTATGGAACTGGCTCACCACCTTNCAAAACAGTCGCCGAGTATAGGTGTTGACCTGGTTTTTCTGGATGGTGAGGATATGGGAAAGGCTGGTGATCTTGAACATTTTTTCAATGGATCTCGTNACCTNGCCAGGAATATCCCNTCNCCTGTGCCAGAGTACTGTATTCTTGTTGATATGATTGGCGATAAAGATCTTCAGCTNCCGGTGGAAGGGAANTCAGCGGAGCAGGCACCGGAGCTGGTGGATCAACTTTGGACAGAAGCGGAGNTACTTGACCTGCAGGAATTCAGGCGGGANATTGACTATTTTGTTGANGATGANCATGTTGTNCTTTACNAGGAGGGAGGNATCCCATCCGTGGACATCATTGATTTCAGATATGGAACCGGAAAAGTCAACTATTGGCATACTGTGGAAGATACACCTGACAAGTGTAGCCCCGGTAGCCTTGCTACTGTAGGGACTCTACTGCTTCATCACATTTATAAGAAGAAATAATTGAAAGACTCTAGTGACACCTCTATATTACCCGGTTTATGAAATTGTCTGTGAAAAAAGCAGCTCTCTTGACCACGTTATGGTGGCTCTCATGTACTGCGCCGGTGCAAGTGCCGGACCAGACAGATCCCATCGAACGCATCGATTTTTCATATTTACAGGAGGAAAGAAAGATATATATAGGTGCCCTGGTAAAGAACCCTTTTAACGGAGCAAATATCAGGTATGTGACCGCGGCCTGGCACGGTACAAAAAATTTCACTGCTGGATCGCCGGACTCAATCATCCTTGGAGATAATGGGGATTTTGGTGATATCCTGAAAAGGGACAACCTTTATGCTATCAGCAAAACCTCCTCCTCATTTTCGTTAAACCCTATCTCATTATCCGACACTGGAGAAGTTTATCTCAAAGTGGTTACCCATTATGAAGATGCCGAAAGTCACACTGACTCCGCCTCTTTCAGCCTAGGAAATATTTTCCCCCGTTTCCTCATGATTGACGCTCCGGATACACTCACTCTGCCAGATTCGGGTTTTGCTCAGTTGATTCAAGTCCGTGCTCAGGCGGAAGACGCTAATGGCCTTAAAAATATCCACTGGGTGGGGTTTACTTCCAAACGGCTTTCTGACGGGATCATGCTTAACCAGGGCAATTATATTTTCATGGTTGACACAGGAGATACCACTTACGGTGATGTCACCAAGAATGACGGTATATTTTCCACCCTGGTGTCATTCCCTTATAATGCATCTACCGGCCAGCTTGAATGGCGGTTTCGTGTCCAAGATTTAGGTGGTGGATTCAGTGATTCNTCCACGGTCGTTTTAGTAAAAAAATGATCCAAAAGGCTTTTTTATTCTCTCTCTTTCTAGGATCCCTTTCTGCACAGGTGGTACCCGGAACCTTTCTGGCTCGCGCGGAAGAAGATAGTACATTACCAGGGCTACAAAGTAATGTAGTTGTTGAGATCCGTGCCCAGGGTGACAGCTTAATCTGGTTGGGTACGGGAAAGGGACTNTCGGTTCAGAAAGATTCCCTGGACAACCGCAATTCTGCGAGGACTTTTCAAACCTCGAAAAATATAANAGCAGGTGAGACGGGACAGGTCCTGCCTGAGGGTGGTATCTCGGCAGTGGGTGTTGCTGGTAAAGATACATTACTGGTATCTGTAGCAACTACCATCGATGAGGAAATAGCCGGTGGCGGACTTGCACTGAGTATTAATTCAAGAGACCCAACGACTACTACTTGGAGTTATTTTGACCAGCCTAAAGATAGCAGTGGTGACAGCACTCTAAGTTGGGGAGGCGTTACTCTTACGGCTCTCCCCGTAACAGTACCACAGAATAATGTTACCTACGATATTGCGATCGGAAAACGGTATTACTGGGCTGCCAGCTGGGCCGGCGGATTGAGGAGATTAAATAAAAGCGATGTTTTAAATGGGTGGAAGCGTGTTCCTCTTCCGGATGACAACAGGACCGATTTTCTTTGTGGTCAGCAGTATGATGGGTACCAGCTCAATCCTCGGGATCCGCCTCAGGGTAACCATAACCACAAAGCATTTTCCGTTATGACTTACGGCGATACTGTCTGGGTAGGTACCGCAAATGGAATNAATCGCGGTATTCTGGACGATTCCGGATGTTTAGACTGGAAGCACTACTCCTTTCCTGTATCCTCAATNTCCGGGAACTGGGTTATTGCTATTGAGAAACAGGAGTGGAAAGGTCAGCGCACCATCTGGGCTGTAACTCGGGCCGCCGATCAGGCTGGTGAAGAGAATGGGATCAGCTTTACCCAGAATGATGGTGAAACATGGCNAACGGTATCTCTTTTGAAGGGTGAATACGGTTATAACATTTTCACTGTAGACAGTCTGGTTTATATCGCCACACGTAACGGTCTCTGGCGAACCCAGGACGGTAAAAGTTTTGCCCTTTACAGACCGGCTATAGACAAGGCGCGAAGTGATGAGATTATTGATAACGATGTCTATGCTGTTTTGCATGATAAACGTTCCTTTTATGATGATGCTTTGTGGATTGGGACCGGGGACGGTCTGGCACGGTCACATACACCTAGCTCCAACGAATCTATCTGGCAGATCTACAGNTCNAATGTTTCCTCAAATACACCTTATGCTTATCCCAATCCCTTCTCACCAACGCTCCACAACCAGCTGGATGGTGACGGTTATGTGAGGTTTTATTACAAGGTGAAAAAATCAAACCTTATCAAACTGATCGTTCTCAGCTTTGCCATGGAAGAAGTTCGGGCNATTGATTTTACTCGTGGCGAAGGGCAGGGAGCTCTTAAATGGGACGGTCGGGATGAAGCGGGGAACCTNGTGGCAAATGGCACATATTTTTGCAATCTGTTCTACGATGATACTTCACATTGGGTGAAGGTGGTGGTTGTGAAATGAAAAGNCGTTTAACAGTTATCATTTTCATAATGCTAACGCTCCAAACTATCTCAGCCAAAGGAATCGGCGGTTATGCCGGCAGCTTTCTCCGGTTTGGGACCACTGCCTACTCCATGGCCATGGGTGGCGGCTTCACNGCNGCCATCGATCCCGGATTTCCCGGTTATCACAANCCTGCCGCTATCGCTTTTATGGATAAAAGAAGTGGTTCCGTTCTTCATCATTTTTTGCCGCTGGATCGTTACCTCGTCTCCGCTTCCTTGTCAACNAAATTGCCTCCAACAGCTGGCCTTGGAATNGGNATCGTCAATGCTGGTGTGGATAAGATCGACGGCCGGGATGCTGCAGGCCATAAGACCGGAACTTTATCAACTGAGGAGTACGCTGTCTACGTCAGTTTTGCTAATGAACTGNTANCGGGGCTTAGTCTCGGTGTAAATGTTAAAATGTTCTATCAGATACTTCCTATGGAAGGGACAGTAAATGGTAAGGGGATAGGTGTTGATGCGGGGCTATTGTACAGGCAATCCAANAATTTTGAAATGGGATTGGTGNTCCAGGACTGGAACGCTGCCTATGCTTGGAACACGGGAGATGTATTTGAAGAGAAGGGAAGTACTTATCAAGATCAGTTTCCGCTGCAAGTACGCGCCGGTTTTGCCTACCGGCCGGGATTCATTGATATGATTGGTGATTATACCTACTTCCGTATGGGAGAGCACGTTTCGGCCCATCGTCTTCGTGCTGGCGGTGAATACAGACCTATTGAGCGGGTGGCAGTCCGTGCCGGGATTAACAACTTTTCACCCACGGTGGGTCTGGGTCTCAACTATACACTTCTCCAGCGGGACGATGCATACGTGGACTACGCTTTCATCCTCGGTCGCCGGGGAGAAGGGCTGACCCACGTCTTTACCTACGTCCTGACTTTCTAATGAAAACTGTTTTTCTCCGGCAGGCTGTTATCAGCGTTGCCTTGTTCACCATGCCTCTTTATGGCATCGGAACTTCGTTTCTTAACGTTCCCTTTACACCTCGTCAATTGGCATTGGGAGGTGCTGGGACGGCCCTGTGGGGCGATCCTTCACTTTTTAGGCTTAATCCTGCGTTAGTGGTTCAGGAAGTCCCTGCTACGGAAGTTTTTTTCGGATATAATGCCTGGCTGGCAGATGCCCGGGGTCATTCCGTCGTTGCTGTTCAGCCTTTTATGGGGGGTACNCTTGGCCTGGGACTCCGTTCACTCACNATCAGTGATCTGGAACTGAGAACAGCCAGGCCCACCGATGATCCTCTCGCAAGCTTTACTACTTCCGGAACGGCAGTGGAAGCAGCGTGGGGAAAGGGGAATGACAAAATCCGTTTAGGCGGCACTTTTCGGTGGCTCCAGATGGAGTCTTACATATACGCGTCTTCCGGTGTGGCATTCGACGTGGGCGCCATCGCTTCTCTTTTAAACGGGCGGCTCACAGCTGGTGCTTCACTCCGAAACAGTGGTCAGATGCTGGCTTTCAAAGAAATGGCTCCATCATTGCCAACTACTGCCTCTGTAGGCCTTGTCTTCAAACCAATTTTGAACGGATCGCTGATTTCAACTATTGCTGCACTTACCGTTGAGTCTTCAGATGCCTATGGATCAGTCATTCGTATAGGTGGTGAAACAGGAGTGAAAGATTTTACTTTGACAGGTGGTGTAAGAATTGGGGAAAAAGTGACTTCTTACGCTGGTGGTGTCACATTTCGGGCCCGGATCATTTCAGTCGGTTACGGCTTTGAAGTGGCGTCCCACGGCCTCGGTATTCCTCATCTGTTGCAGATTCAGCTCACTTTGCCTTAAAGACATAAACTATATTATCTAACGTCGGGCATCAGCGGTGGTGATAGCGATCTGTTATATACTTTTGTTTGCTTTTTCAATTAAATCTTAAGTTCAAGAATATTCCAATGTTCATCCAGCCATAANCCAATTATTTCAATGTTTTTGAATTNTTTTTGGATTAATTGAATTGATTTATGCAAATGACCAACNTGTTCTTNCTTNGGAGCTGGATTACCTGCACAATCATGATGACCAACGATAGCAATACCTACAGATTGATGTTTGCTAATCGATATCTCTAATTTCTCAAATATCAACTCAATCCCATTTTGATTTTTTTGTTCCGACAGGATCAAATTTGGACCAGCTTCTGTAATAGTATCAACATTCTCTACCTTGAAACGTTTTTGCAGATAATTAATTACAGGTAGTTGGGTTCTGCCATCCATGCAATTGATTACCGTACAGAATTTCATACAACTCCTTATAATCTAACCCGATTGAGGGGCCAGAAAAACTAAGCTAGAGCGAGGCCGGAATGCCAAAGATTCTGCTCCCCAGATTCAGCCCTGACTTGGCTAAATAACGCCGAAAACCTTTGTCCATCCAGTAAGTTTCGAACATTACCTTACCCCAATGCCAAAATCGCCCGGAGCGTGGCTGACCTACCACCGGATTAGGCTCGGCGTAAAACTGGCCGCTGGCAAAACCCGCCGAACCGCTTCCTGCTTCAATCCAGCAGTAGCCTATCCCATCAAACTCGGCTTGAGGTACNCCACCGCCGATTTCGGCAGCAATGCGTTCAGCTACAGCTTCGGCCTCCGCGTGAGCAAAGGTGCCGGCCTTAGGCAGCGGCAAGCCGTTGCTCAAAATAATGGCTGTTACGTCGCCGATGGCGTAGACGTTCTCGAAGCGGGTCTGGAGAGTATGCTTATCTACCGTCACCCAGCCCGTTTCATTGGCCAGCGACGATTCCTTAACCACAGAGGGTGGGCGGTGGGGCGGTACAGCTGCCAGGAAGTCAAAAGACTCTTGTCGGCCATTNTTGAAAATCAAAGTCTTTCCGGCCGAGTCAATGTAATCCAGCGGTAGATTTGGGTGAAAGCCTATGTTTTTAGCGGCCATCATCCCTACCACGGACACTCCCATATCAGGCCCAGCCACGAGCATCGGTTGCGGTTCCGGGGTAAAAACCCGCACCTGGCACCGGTCGCGNATTCCCCGNCGACGTAGNACATCCTCAATTAGCATGGCTGCCTCGTAAGGGGCGGCCGGACACTTGAAAGGCATTGCCGAAACCAGTACGGCCACCCGCCCTCCCTCAAAGCGTTGCAGCGCCGACCACAACTTGGTAGCTCCTTCCAGGTCAAAAAAGTTGTGGGCGGTTTCAATGTACCCGGNCATTACCTCGGGGGCCAGGTCAGCCCCCAAGGTCACAACCAGATGGTCGTAGGCCAGATCATCGCCGTTGGCCCGAACTATGGCCCGTTCAGGGNCAATATTTTGCACCTCGGCCTGTACTATTTCAATGCCAGACTGGAGCATATGCCGCAAATCTTTGGTGATTTGTTCTGGTTGCCGCAAACCTGCCATCACCCACAACAGCGAGGGAGTAAAGATGTACTCGGCCCGTTTGTCCACGATGATAATGCGGTGTTCTGAAGCCAGGCNCTCGCGCAATGCATTGGCAGTAACGATACCTCCGACACCGCCGCCTAAAATCAAGATTGTTTTACCACTCATAATCGTTTGCCTTGTCACATACAAATTCGGATTTGCAATTATAGATTTTTCTCAATCCAAAATCTAAAGTCAAAACACCATCACTTTATCCACGGCTTATTATCCTTTATNAAGGCTATTGAACTGTTTAATTTTATCCCTTCCCCCNCCTTCATTTTTTTCTAACAGTTAATGTTCGATAATTTCATCAAATAGAATCCCTTTTTGAGTGATATTACGCAAAATTGTGGTTATTTTACTTCAGTTAATTCAATTTGAAATTTATTCTCCCTCATATTGCTTTCACTGGTTGTCTAATCCTGTTTTTNCCCCAGGCTGCTTTTGCACANACAGGCTATACGGTACNNNTCATGNCTTACAATCTCTGGAATTATGGTGGTGNGAGTGANNNNGACAACGACNGGGANGATGANCTGAGGNTGGTTATAGGTGAAACAGNNCCNGANTTGCTGNTNGTNCANGAGGTNGAAAANGAAANNGGCTACACCCGNTTTTTNGAGGATGTNNTGAACCACACNGNAGAAAACTGGGANGGNGCNTCCTTCAAGGATCAACCAGATACTGATATCGATATTGCNCTCTACTTCAAGANNGGCAAGTATGANGTNGTTTCGACAGGTGCAGTGAACACCACNTCAAGCTGGGGNCATCGNGACGCGGTNGAGTTTGTGGTGANGCATCTTCCGTCCGGTCAGGATCTGAGGCTCTACGGCGTGCACCTGAAGGCAGGTAACAGCGACAGCGACGCTGCCGACAGGCAGTCTGAGGCGTCAAAGCTGCGGGCGTATCTGAACGATCTCAACGCCGGCAGCCACTTTCTCGTTATGGGCGATTTCAATGTGTACGACGGGGACGAGGGCGGCTTCCAGCGGCTGGTGGAATCACAAGATGATAACGACGGCCGGCTCTTTGATCCCATCGATCAGATCGGTGCCTGGCACAACAATTCTTCCTTTGCCGCCATTCATACGCAGGCGACGCGGGCCTCCTACGGCGGGTGGAACTACGGCGGCATGGATGACCGCTTCGACTTTATTCTCGCCTCTGAGGCCGTCCTGAACGCCTCTTCTGTGAACTATGTCGTTGACTCCTACTCGGCGTTCGGCAACGACGGCACGCGGTGCTGCAACGAGGCCATCAACAGCGGCGCCAACGGCGTCGTCTCGGCGGATGTGGCCGACGCCCTCTATTTTGCGTCAGACCATCTTCCCGTCATCATGGATATTGAATTCATCGGCGCCGAGCCGAGCGAGCACTATGTGGTGATCAACGAGATCATGAAAAATCCCGCCGCCGTCAGCGACGCCAGCGGAGAGTGGTTTGAGCTCTACAATGCAGGGAACACCAGTATCGATCTCTGCGGCTGGACCGTGAAGGACAATGACAGCGACGAATTCACTGTCACTTGCGAGACCGACGTTGCAGTTGAGGCGGGCGGGCACGTGGTGCTGGCGTCCAACGGCGACAGTGCGTCCAACGGCGGCCTTTCGCCCGATTATGTCTACACCTACGGCGATTTCAAACTGGCTAATGGGGACGATAAGATCATCCTCCTCGACGAGTCCGGCGGGGAGGCGGACAGAGTTGAATACGACGCCTCTTTTCCCGATCCCACCGGCGCCTCCATGGCCCTCGTGAATCCGTCCGCCGACAACAATGACGGCACCAACTGGACAGTCTCCACCACCGTCTACGGAGCCGGCGACATGGGGACGCCGGGAGAGTCCAACAGCGGCATCGCCGTCCGGACCTCAAAGCCCCTTCCGGCGCAGTTCGAGCTTCACCACAATTATCCCAACCCGTTCAATGCGGTTACCGTCATACCGTTCACCACGGGTCAGAGTGGCGACGTGCGTATCTCGGTACACGATTTGCATGGGAGGGAAATGGTGGTGCTGGTGGCTGGGAGAATGGTGAGCGGTAGCCACAAAGTCAAGTGGGATGGGTCGGGATATCCCAGCGGCCTCTATTTTTGTAAGCTTGACGCAGGAGAGGGGAGCGTCACGAGGAAGCTCCTCTTGCTGAAATAGCTATTCGTCCGGCGTCATGTTTTCATCTACGGAGTTGGAGAGCCGGTATCTCACGATCCTCGAATTCGCTGTATCGCAGATATATATAATTCCCCGTTCGTCCACAGCCACGCCCCGAGGCGTGCCCAGGATACCAGGCCTTTCCACCATGAGAAACGTGTCCACCAGGGCCGAATCGCCTTCACTGAAAACCCAGATAGTGGTATCCACCGTCACTTCCACAATACCCGCTTTCTTGAAGAAATCCCCGTTGGACTTGAAAATCTGAATTTCCTCAGCTGCCGTGTTGGCAACATACACCATCTGCTTTTGGTCCACCGCTACATCGGCCGGTTTCGAGAACCGCCAGAGATCCATGATGTCATTCGAGCCCTGTTGGAAGACCGAGGGATAGGTGGTATATCCGCCGGAAGAAACCGGCCGAATCTTATGAACGGAAAAGAATTCCCCCGATTGGGCGTAGTAAATGTTTCCGGCGAAATCGACATCAACCGCGGCAGGGGCGTTCACAGTGCCGGCTCCAGTTCCGTAACCTGCTACCGTTTGACCAAACACGCCTCTGTGTGTCCATACCTCCTCACCGGTGGTAAGGTGGATCAGCTGTGATTGCTGGAAATCAATCCTCACGATTCGATCGTGGGCTTCATCGGTGAGATAGATGTAATCGCCATCCGCTGACGAAATGCCGGAGTAGAGTGACTGACCGCTGTTGTAATAGATGTCCTTCACAGAAGTCTGCTCCACGTCGGCGTCGAAGAAAAGGTGCGGTTTGGAAAGGGAGTCGATCAGAGACTGCTCCGATGACCACACTTCGTCGCTCATTCCCCACTCCTCGCTATGGAGCTTAATGTACCACTCGGCAGTCCCTGCTGAGACAGATACCTCCTCTCCGGAAGAGATATTCACAAACGTCGCTCCCGTCATCACCTCCTTAATCTCGTTTTGCCGCCACAGTTGGTTCCATCTGTACACGCGGCGGGAACCGTCGATCATGAAGATATTCATTTTCTGATCCACGTCCACATCGATAGGGGCGAAGGGTTCGCCGGTGTTGTTATACAGATTCCTGAGATCATCGAACTCGCTGAGGACGGCGCCGTCCTGTTTCAGAACGAAGACCGCCCGCGCCGCCGAATCGGCGACGAAGATGTGTCCGTCCGGCGCGATGGATATCTCGACGGGAGCGGAGAAGCCGTAACTTGAGTCCCAGATGGGGTTCATGATGAGATAGGTGGTGTCGCCTGCGGCAAACTCCACATCTTCGTTGATGATCGCAGGCAGAGGCATCTTCTCTATACAACCGTAAGCAAGTAATAAGAAACCGCCGAAAGCTGTCAGTATGAATCTTCTCATCAGAACTCTACCGCCAAACTCAGACGGGTTGGGTTGGAGAGGTGAATCAGGTTGGTATAGGCGAAATCTACCCTCAGCTTGGCCGGGCCCACCGGCACATAAAATCCCGCGCCGACAGAAAAATCTTCTTCCTCCACGTTGATCTTGTACCCGCCCCGGAGCGCCAGCGTGTTCAGGAAAAGGTACTCGATTCCGGTCACCATGTTCTCGGCGTTGTCCACGGGATGGTTGAGCTGAAGTGAAACTGTGACTGAATGATTCTGTGATTCGATAACCTCCATGGCGCTCCCCACCCGGAAAATGGTGGGCGGAGAAAAGAGCTCAAATTCAGAATCGATGATCACCTCATCGCCGGTCTCACGGTCAAGGACAAACCGCTTGTAGCTCCCCTCGGGTCTCGCCTGCAGGCCGAAATTGGAGAGGACAGCCGAGAAACGAAAAGTTCGGAAACCCGTCCAGTAGAAAGTGCCGACGTCGAGGAGCATGGACCGCATCTGGTGCCCCGCCAGGTTCTCCTCTGCATGTTTGAGTGTTATGCCGAAACTGAAGCGGTCGGACATTCTTACGCTGTAGCTGAGCCCGATAAACCGATCCTGAAAGATGAAGTAGTTCCCCGTGCCGTGGGGCATGTATTCGGTGGTCTCCTGCATGGGCGCCATGTGGAGGATTCCGGCGGAGACACCTAGGGTGTGACCTCCGGCCAGCTGACGCGACACCCCGAGAAAATCGTAGGTGATATCGGCGGGCCACTGGACGCGCGATGTGGATACCTGCGTTCCGGACAGTTGGCCGATGGCAGCGGGATTGTAAACCAGCGAGGAGGCGTCCTGATGCAGGGCCACCACCGCCTCGCCCATGCCGGCGGCTCTGGCGCTGACACCGATCTTCAGGAACGTGAACACCGATGTCCCGACACGCTGACCACCCAGGATCGGAAAGAAATTCTGCTGACCGGAAAGGGCTAGCGGGAATAATGCGAGGATAACGGTTTTTCTGAAAGCCGTCTTCATCAGAACATCACTTGGAATCCAATGATGGCTGTTCGTGGCGTCCGGAATCGGGAGGGATCGAAATTGGGATTGGGAACCTCGATCATGCTGTAAGGAATGATGACCCCGGGGTTGTACCCTCTGCCTGTGAAGGGGTTGATACGGCGGGGGATGCGCTGGTCGAGGAGGTTCTCCACCTCCGCAATCCACCGGAGATTGACACCGCCCACGGACATTTTTTTGTAGAGCTTCAGATCCACGTTTGAGACGGGATTCTTGGCAAGATAGAAGTAAGGCTTGTCATCTTCGACAGTGCCGATGAAGTAGGTAACGTCGTCCAGTTCGATGAGACCGTCGGGATACTCCCGCGTGCCGGGGATGGACCGCGTGTACCGCTGCCCGCTCTCAAATTCGAACCGCCACGACATCCCCCAACCGGACGGATGATCGTACGAGATGTTGGCGAAGGTCTGAAGCGGCTTGTCCCACCGGAGGAACACCTCATCCAGCGGCTTCTCCCGAAGCTGGCCGGACTGGACAAGGAGGTTGTCATTGGGGTTTGAGCTCTTCCCCGTGGCAATGGAATAGTTGAAGTTCACATCTGCGTACCAGTTTGTCAGCAGGCGGCTCTTCAGAATGATCTCGATTCCCCGGGCTCTCGCATAGTCCGCATTGAGGTACATGAGGAACTGAAGGTGGGCATATTTCGGGTTCGAAGGTGTGATGCTCTGGGAGGTCTCGTAGTCGAACATGTCCTTCCAGTATGCCTTCATTTCGAGGACCTGATCTTCGCTGAAACGGTGCTTCAGCCCGATTTCGTACTGGACAGTTGTTTTCGGACTGAGATTGGGATTCCCAAAAACCTGGTAGGTAGAGGGGGCCGTTGTGTTGAGTTTTGCATAAACGTACTGAAATGTGGGGAGCTGAGAGAAGTGACCGTAGTAGAAGTATAGAACGTCGTTGTCGGTGACAGGGTGTGATATACCGACCCGTGGAGAGAGCCTCGCTTTGCCGCGATATCCCATGAACTCGAACGTCTCATCGATAAACCGTTCACGTGCCTCGTCCGTGATCGTCACGGCGTCCGGATTAGCGATGGCGTCCTCTACATACTTCCCCGGGAACCAGTAGTCGTAACGGAGTCCGAGATTTGCGGTCATCCCTTCGAAGACAATCCTGTCCTGAACGTAGAAAGCGCCGAAGAGCGTCCTTGCCCTGTATGCGTCATAGTTGATACCGAAACCCGTCGTCCCCGTCCATGGTTCGTCTATGTCCACCACCTGTATCTCAGTGGAAGTCAGCTCCAAACCACTCTTGATCTTGTGCTGACTCAGGGTCTGGTAGGTCCAGTCGAGATCGAGCCGCGTGTTGTTGCTGGAGAGATCATACCATTCCGGCGAAAAGCCCGTATCGTAGAATTCGTCACCATATGTGATGCGTACATTTCCGTTCCTGTCTCGGATGATGTAATTGACAGGCTCGATGTCGAGGCGCTCTCGATAATCGGTCCAGTGGAGGTCCTGAACTGCGCTGTGCTCCAGCGTCAGGAATTGTCCAATAGTGAGTTCGTAGAAACTCCGTGGACTTAGAGTGTGAGTCCAGTTGATCTTCGCGAGGCGCGATTCCCTGGTGATGGTGTTGTAGTTGTCAAGCATCTGGCTGTATGCGTAGGGAAAGTAAGTGGTGGAAAAGGCCCTCGGCATGAAGAAGCCCTGATTGATGTTCAGGGAAATATCGTAGGAGGCCGAGAGCTTCTTCATGTCGTCCGGCTGCCAGGAGAGTTTATAGAGGGCGTGCCAGTCGTTGTTCTCGCGTGGGGCCAGCCTTCCGAGGAGATTGTTCGCTTTTTGTGTCGAAAGACCAGACGGCGGTATCCAGTTTCGGTGGGGGTAGAGGCGTTTTGCTGACGGCAATTGTGAATCGGTGATCTTCCCGTAGGCGTTGGCAAAGAATGAGAACTTCCCCGGAAGGTCCACTCCCAGCCGCGGCGCCATCAGTTCGAGCAGAGGTGAAGGGCCGCCGAGATTCACCTCGAACCGGTCACTATTGAAGTGCTCAAAGGCTCCGGTCGCCGCACCCCAGTGATCACTCAAGTATTTGATGCTCCCTTCAAACTTGTCCCTTCCCTCCTTCAAGCGGATGTTGATGATGCCGGACATGGCCTGTCCGTATTCGGCATCGTAGCCGCCGGTGATGATCTCCAAATCCTCGATACTTTCGGCATTGACGAACAGGTTTCCCGAGTAGCCCGAGAGAGGGTCCTTGATGGAGAGTCCGTCGATGATATAAAGGCTCTCATCAACCCGTCCACCGCGAATATGGATTTCGTTATTCACCTTCGTAACGCCGACCTGCTCAGCGAGAATATCTTCCACACTGTGGACAATCATGTCCTCAAGGTCGTCGCTGGAAAGCTTGGTTATGGAGGCCGTTTCGTCCACATCGAAGAGCGGTTTCTTACCAACCACCACCACCTCTTCGCCTAACGCGAGGACAGTCTGCTCCAGCTGGAAATCGACTGTCGTCGTTTGTCCAGCGTTCACCTTCACACCGGTCCTCAGGATCACCTTGTAGCCGATCATGGAGACTTCCATGTCGTAGCTGCCGGCCGAAACGTTCGTGATGCGGTAGAAGCCGTCACCGTCGGAGGCGGCGCCATAATAGGTCCCCTTCACCATAACATTGACGCCGGGGAGAGGCTCGCCTGTTTCACTGTCAGAAAGCCTGCCGGTGATGGTTCCCTTCTCCTGCCCCGTGAGCGGAAGCGCCGCCAGCAGCCACAATGTCAGCAGCCGCTTCATTGTCTAAACTCCTCACGCCAGAGATAACTGATAAACTTTGACGCCGAGCCGTTCCCTTCCATGAGCGGTTCCGAACCGTTGTGGAGCGGCAGTGTCATAAAAACAGCCTTGCCTGAGAGGGTGGTTGAATTGACCCTAAACTGATTCACGGCACAGACATTTGGTTTACCGAGCCAGCCGTCTGTTTCTCCCGGCTCCTGAAGTCGGTAGAGGCTTCTGAGGTATGGCGCACTTGTGGTGTCCGTCTCAAAGCCCCGGACGCGGATGGCGATCAGTTTGGAGAGGGAGAGATCGAGCGATGAATCCAACTGGGCGTGTAGCTCGGTCCCTTTCAGCAGCCGCCCTGAAGGGTTCAGGGTAAAAGTGGAATCAATGGGGAACCATGCGAGAGTGGTGTCCTTCAGCTCGGCGGTGTTCAGGAAAAGGTTTCCGCCGTTGGCTAGGAAGTTGGCGATGTTTGCGCCTGCCCCGTTGTATGTCTCGGGTCCGGTATAGGCGGTGTACCAGATCACATGATCGAAATAATTCAGGTTGGCGTTAATGTCAGCATTAGAGTAGGGGAGCTTATCGCCGATTTCCCAGACTGAATAGTCGCCGTTCTCGGCGAGTGTATCGAGGATACTCCTGTACCATTTCTGGGCGCGGTTGTTTCGGTCCTGAGGAAAATCGTCCACAAGAAGCGTGGCGCCCACAACGGGCATCACCACCCAGTGGTTCGCTGTGGTGAGATCCTCGGGGTCCGGGAACCGGATGGTGTTGCTCTGGGCGCCGGCGATATCCCTCACTTTCGCATAGAAGGTGTGGGCACCGACCTCAAGATTCGTTACCGTTACACTGGAGTTCAACGCTGCGTCCAGCCAGTGCCAGCATGTGGCACAGGTATCATCCACAGCGTAGAAAACATCGGGCACCGTTTCGATGCCGTCCTCGTCTTCGATATCCCAGACAAACGTCCGCGTAGGGAAGGTGAAATTGGTGTCGCCGGGATCGTTCACCAGCGGGTTGCTCCTGTACCTGAAACCGATCTGNGGTGCCGAGTTTCGTACNGGGATCACCACTCGGGCCGCCGTTGAGTCCGTGAGGCTGTCGTTATCCACAGCCATTACTTCAAAGGTGAATACATCCATCTCCGTCTTGAGNGGCAGGAAGAAGAGACCTGACTCCTTNGTGGTGAATGTCCACCCGTCATTCACATTCCATTTGTATTGATANCCAATCACNTGTCCGTCTGAATCTTCACCCCACCAGTTGAGNTTCTGTTTGCTCGTGGTTATGGTTGTAAACGCGTTGCCGAGGGTGTCCCACAGANAGTCCGGGTCGGGCGCTTCATCCATAGAATAGACCCAGGCAGTATCGAGATAGCTTTCGCCAGTGACGGGATCTGTTTTCTCTTCCACTGACCCGATGCGGGCATAGAGCGTCTCCGCCGCCGTCAGTGTGAGGTATGTTTCGGGTGCACGGTTTGAAATGGGTGCCGATGGATCGGCGTACTCCCAGAGATCGCAACTCAGTGTAAGAACCGCGACTGCAAGAATCGGCGAGAGTTTTCTCAAGTTACATAGNANATGCGGGGCCCCGGTNNACCGGNGCCCCACACAACTTACTTTATCTGACCAGCGTCATTTTCTTATGATCGATGAAATCGCCAGCCTTAACACGGTACATATAAACGCCTGAGCTCACGAGCTGACCTAGGTCATCCGTACCATCCCAGTTGATCACATGAAATCCGGGATCGAACGTCTTTTTTGACAGCGTCCGAACCTTGAAACCGCGGATGTCGTAGATCACGACATCGACCTGTTGGCGTTCCGCAATCTCGAACCGGATCCNTGTGGACGGGTTGAACGGGTTNGGAAAGTTCTGGTACAGCTTGTAGGNGTACGGTGTGATGTCNTTTTCAACATCGGCTGTCACCACNCCAAGATCNGCNNCNTCTCTNACCTGGATCTTGTAGGTGCCGAAGCTGAAGTTGAANACNCCNGCCACATAGTCCACCTGCTGGAACTGCTCCAACGCCTCGAGTTCNGCGTCCCCGGCAGNGGTTGCCATATCATCATCCATCAGGCAAAGACCCTCGGTCTCATCCCAGATGGACCAGTCATACGAGTTGATGGAGACGACCATGGGNTCTTCCACGGTGACGANNACACCTTCGTAAGACTCAACCTCATCGGCGTCNTGNGAAAGATCGGCGCTCTTCACGAGNAGNGANGTGATGCTGCCCCCGGTTGAGACCTTTGTCACTTCCGTCGCCTCNATCATGGNGTTGTTGTCGTACTTGAAGTGNNAGGAGGGGTTATACTCCTCAACTGTGCCGGTGACGCTGATGCTGTCCCCTCGTNAGAGGACTTCAGTGCCATCGTAGTTGAANATGATTCCNTTCCANGGCGCGCTCNTNGCCTGCATNGCNTAGCCGCCGTACCCGGNGTTGTTCTGAGCTGTATCAGCAGTGACAATGCCTGCAACGGTCACTTCGCATCCGGCGAAAGGAGAATCACCTCCCGACCATTTNGTGTACTGAAGGTCGTAAATGGTCAGATTGCCCGTCTTGGTAACATAGCTGTACTGTTGCACCTCTGTATCACTGGGGAGGGTCGNGGACATGGCCGAGTTNTGGCCATCGCCATCATCNGTTGCCTTCACGTAATAGTGGACCCTCGCCCCATNCGTGCTCGTGGCGGGGATGGTGCCTGTGTAGGTGNTACCNGANGTGTTNGTCATGGCNACNGATTGATACGAACCTGCATCGACAGCGTAGTAGATCTCNGCCGATGNAATNGTNGAGTTNTCGCTNATGGACACNGTGACTGNCACNGTGGAATCCGGTTTCGGCACGCAAGGTGACCGACTGTAGTCCTTGATGNCGGGAGGACCGCCGCTGATGACGATATNTGCAGGATAGAGCGGCTCCAGCTTNTAAGCCGTGGAATCGCTGTTGCTGCCGTAGTGGTGGTAGACCCAACCTNGGATTGAATCCACGAGTGTACCAACAGGCGGTCTGCCGTTTTCTTCTTGCCATGCNGCGATCTCGCCCGAATCGTCATCGATNNTCACGGAACCAGAGCCGTCATCCACAGCCCATTCACCGTAAGAAAGNTCGTTGTTGGTTACCGTNGCTCCCTTCACGCGGACANTCACCGTGCCCCACTGTTCGGCCTCTGTGGGCCACCGGAGGTCACCGGTTTCCACCACCTCAACGGGCGGTGTGTCCAGACCGGTGTCCAGAATTTCGATGGGCTCCGTAATGAAAAGTTCGGTCATGTTGGCTGGACCTGTGGAATACTCAGCGATGTATCCCGTCGCCCGCACGTGATCCCCTTCATAGAGCACAGGGAAGGCCGTGCTGTCGGGATCGTACGAAAGAATGGAGCTCCACGGTCCGCCGTTAACATCCTGATAGATGAACTTAATACCGGCACCAGCATAGCTGAGACCCGTAGGCATAGTGACGATCCCTTCGATGGTTACCGTGTCCCCGGTCATATAGGAAAAATCCGACTCCTCATCCGTGCCAGCTTTTATGAGATCACTGTATAGGACTTGCTGAATGCGCTGAATTCGCGTAACGCCAAGTTCTACGACGTCATTCGCCAAGCGTGGCAGAATCTTGAAATTATCGAAACTGTAGTCGAGAACGCCCACAACCTCTTCCAGGCTATCACCATCGGCAGGGGTGTAATAGTAAGCCATTACATCGTCTAGCCTGACGATTCCTGAAGTATCGGCCACGGACCATTCGCCGTAGCCGAGATCGGCCGAATCGACGACAGCATCAACTACGCGTACCAAGACGCCTTCGTACTGCTCAGCCGTGGCCGAGCCTGTATTGATGGCTGAGGCTAACACGTCAATGGGATCCAGATGATCGGCAACGCCGTGTATAGTCACTGCGGTGACGTCTACGATCTCAGTTTTGCTATTGTATTCATCGACCGTTCCAGTGACCGTCACGCTGTCGCCGAGCGCCAGGGAGTTCACCGTTGAGCCGTCAGCTCCCGTGAAGTCGAAAGTGTTCCAACCGTCGTAATTGTAGACCATGATGCCACTCCATGCGGAGTCGGCATCCTGCACAAAGAACGTCCGGTTATTGGAGCTTCCCCAGAATTCGGCTGTCACAATCCCTGAGATCGTAACAATTTCTCCGTTCATGGGAGAGTCGCCTGAAGCGTCACTAGTCTCTTGGATGTCCTTGATTGCCGTCACTTGTGCCACTACCGCAAAGGGTAACAGAATGGATACCGTCAACCAGGGCATAGGCCATTTTGCTTTAGTCATAATTTGTCCTCCGTTATTTGTTACTTGATGACCAGGAACTTGCCTTCTTTTACTTGACCAAAAGAAGAACTTTTTTCATCCTGATTTTCCACTGTAAAGAGGTAGAGTCCCGAGGCGAGGGCCTGATCGTGTTGGGTGATCAGATCCCAGGCGTGTTCTCCACCTCCAAAGTTTGGAGATTTGTATTGGTCAATATTCTGAATGTCTGCGCCGGCATAGGTGGGCGAATCGTGTTGGAGTACATCGACGAGGTCGCCGGCGAGCGTGAAGATCCTGATCTCCGCCATCCGTGGGAGATTGGTAAACCAGATCATCCGCTCTCTGCTGCCATATCCCTCCCACACCGCCTGACCTTGATAAGGGTTCGGATAGACGCCGGGCTCCAATGTCCAGTTATTTGTCACTGTTTTCGCGCCAGGATAGACGTACACTCGATTGGCATAAGGTGAACTCTCGAGACTGCCGAGGTTAGCCTCCGGATCGCCTCTGTCATAGGCGGTGACGGCGTAGTAGTTCAACCACCCGTTCTTCACGTTATTGTTCGTAAATCTGTAATGGTAAGCGTTGCCTTCAATTTCAATGCTGTCGGGTTCGCCGAAGTCGTTTGTAATCCTCACCGCATCGAACCCAGTATTGTAACCGATATGTCGAAAGGTGGAATCGGACTGGTCGAATTCCGCCAGCAAGGTGAATTCTGCCGTTTCGCCTCCGGCCGTTTTTCGTGCGCCGTAGACGCGGTACCCTTCAAAGTCCTTCTGCCGACTGATGGGATCGATGAAGTCCTCAGCATTGTCGGCCCAGTAAACGGTCACCGTCTGATCGCCCACGTCCACCGTCATATTGGGAACGGGCGGCGGAGCGGGGAGGATGTATCGATCTATCTCCCCATCGTAGTCGATATCTTCACCTTCGTCAAGGTAGTTGTTCCTGTTCTTGTCTTCACCGTCGAATGCTCTCTGCGCCCAATCGGCGTTAACGTGGAAGTTAGCACGCCGATTGTGGGAGTCCTCGCCGCCGCCGTTCCATCTTGCTGCGACAGTGGCAAAGATCATGTTCACCGACTCTCCCG
>PBTS01000059.1:0-9921 GCA_002729175.1 Fidelibacterota bacterium | reverse complement strand
TTTTCGAGGGGCGAATCATTTATTTAAAGTTTATTAAGGAGTTAATCATGAATCAATCTCGATTGGTATTATCTTTATTTTTGACAGTTTTTCTTGTGTCTGGTCTTTCAGCACAGGATGTGGTAATAACAGGGAGTATCACCGATGCAACAAGTGGTGACCCTCTACCAGGTGCTAACGTAGTGGTGGAAAACACCAACTATGGTGGCGCAACGGATGTAGATGGTAACTACAGTTTTTCAGTCCCTGCTACCGGTCAGGAAGCAGAGGTAACAGCCCGGTTCATTGGTTACTTTGCTAATACCGCGAGTGTTACTCTTTCCGCTGGTACCATAACTCAAGACTTTGCTCTTAATGAAGATGTTCTTGAGATGGAAGCTGTGATTGTAACAGGCCTGGTGGACGCCACGCCCAGGATCAAATCTCCCCTCTCAACGGGTCAGATAAGTGGTGAAATGCTTGAGCGTGTACCCGCCTCCTCTCCAGCCTCAGCACTTTACGGCAAAGTTGCCGGTGTAAAAGTTGTTCAGGGTGGTGGTCAGCCTGGGGATTCCCCTTCGGTTCTCCTCAGAGGCCCCACAAGCATTAATGCTTCTGGTCGGTCTCAGGACCCACTTTATATTGTAGATGGTGTTATTGTTGATCCATCTGTGAGTGGTTCTCCTTTAGCTGATATCCCCGGTGATGATATTGAAAGTATTGAGGTTGTTAAAGGAGCGGCCGGTGCTTCCATGTACGGTGCCCGTGCTGCAAACGGCGTAATCTCGATCAGAACAAGACGTGGCAGTGGACTGGCCCAAAACCAGACTAAGATCAGGTTTCGTAGTGAATATGGTAGGAATGATCTCCCCAAATCTTTGGATGTAAATCGCTCTCATGCCTATCTACAGAACTCTTCCGGTGATTTCATTGATGGAAACGGTGATGTTGTAGATCCCCGTGCAACTACTGGGCGTCTGTCTGATGTTTGGAACGAGGTTCCGGGTATTGAATTCTATGACAATCCATATAAATATGTAGCTACAGGTGAAGTCGGCGATCCAAAGAAATCGCTATCTGGAGACGGCTTTGACAATATGAGACGTTTCTTCAGGGAGAATAATGAAGTTAATCAGACACTTACTGTCAGCCGAAATATGGAGAGCACAAACTTCTCAGTTGCCATTGGCAACTTCAATAAGGAAGGCATCCTTTCTGACATAGGTGGATATGGTCGCCAGAGTGTTACGGTGAATGTTGATCATAAATTCAAAAATAGCCTGGATATCGGTTTTACTACTATGGTTAGCCAGTCAGAGCGAGATGCTGTTGCAAGTACTTTTGGCGGTTTTTATGCCATCACTTTCATGGCGCCGGATGCTGATCTGACTATGATTGATCCTGAAACAGACAGAGTCTACATCCAACCTGACCCTGCGTCTGTGGAAGAGAATCCTCTCTACTTTTTGAAATACAATGATAGAGACAATTTCAATCGCAGAGTTATGAGTAGCTTTAGTCTTCGTTGGAATCCTGTGGACTGGGCCCACGTGACAGGTAGTCTCAGTTACGATCGGGCAAACCAGAATTACGACTCCTTCTATCCTATCGGCTTTACAAATATCAGTGGTGGTGGGACAGCCGTAGACGGCCGTTACATTAAAACCACTTCTGCCGACATGGGATTGAACGGTGATCTGAAGTTTATGGCCACCCGGGAATTTGGTAACATTACGGCAAAGGTTACAGGGTCCACCCTGTTTGAACAGACGGAGTCAGATGGCTTTGATGCTGACGGCCGCAAATTTGCTGTAGGCGGCGTCCGGAGTCTCGGAGTTGCTGCCAGTGATAAGGTTTATATTGGCTCCTGGCAGCAGGATGTTCGAGGTATCAGTAATATGGGCGGTGTCATGCTTGACTACAATGACGCTGTTATCGTTGATGCCTTTTTCAGGAAGGAAGGAAGTTCGCTTTTTGGTGGGGAAGAGCGGTGGCACAATTACAGCAGAATTGCTACAGCTGTGCGGGTTACAGAATTAGTACCTCTCCCAATGTTCAACGAATTCAAGCTTCGTTTTACAACGGGGACAGCCGGATCGCGCCCAAACTTTAGCGCAAGGTTTGAAACCTGGAGCGTCTCTGGTGGTGTTGTGTCTAAGGGAAACTTGGGTAACAAAGCCCTTATCCCCGAATTATCGACTGAGACAGAAATAGGGTTTGATGCCATATTGATGGACAGATTCAGCGTTTCAGCCACATATGTAACAGCGAATACACAAAACCAGATTCTTTATGTCCCCCTACCGGGATATGCCGGATACGGCAATCAGTGGCAGAATGCCGGGACTTTGGATAATGAGTCTTTTGAAGCTGAGGTGAGTGCGTCACTTGTAAACACGCCGTCATTCAGCTGGGAAATGGGTCTGACATATTACACACAAATAAAGTCAGTGATTTCTAAGCTGGACATTGCTCCCTACACTAGAAATCCTTTCTATATTAAAGAGGGTGAAACTATGGGAGCCCTGTGGGGCGCCAAGTGGGTCGAGAAGTTGGCTGACCTTCCTGATGAAGCTACCCAGAGTGAGTTTGATACCAACAATGACGGTTATGTTGTCTGGGTCGGCTCCGGCAACTCCTGGCAGGACGGTATATCCAAGAAACTGTGGGGAACGACCTCAGATGATGGTTACAAATGGGGTATCCCAATAAAACAGATTGATAAGAGTGCGGATGATACTGGTATTTTCGTCAAATTGGGTGAAACCATTCCTGATTTCGATATGGGCATTTCCAACACGCTCCGTTTCGGCGGGTTTGAGGTGTACGCCCTTCTTGATGGCCAGGTTGGAGGAAACATTTATAACAATACAGTCCAGTGGGGCCTTCGTGAGCTGAAGTTGGGTATTGTGGATCAGGCTGGAAAGAGCGAAGGCGACAAAAAACCCGGCCTCTATTATGCCACACTTTATGATGTGGACGCGACTAATAGCCACTTTGTAGAAGACGGTTCATTCTTCAAGCTCCGGGAGCTTTCTGTGACGTATTCGCTAAACAGGAATCAGTTGCAGAATATGCTCGGTGGGGCCATTAGTAAGGTTTCTGTGGGTGTCATTGGTCGGAACCTGTTAACTTGGACTAACTACTCAGGTTATGACCCTGAAGTTGGCCGTAGTGGCGATTTCGATATGGGCTCGGCTGTAATAGCCCGTTATGATGGTTTCGGCTATCCGAACTTCCGGACCATCACCGGTGTTTTTACAATTGAATTCTAATTCTGAGTTAAAGGAGAATAATATGAAATTCAATAACAATCTTAATAGAGCCCTAACGGCATCGTTGGCGCTGAGCATGTTGTTGTTCACAGCTTGCCAGGATGAGAGTTTCCTGGATACTGAGAATATAAATCAGCCTGACCAGGCACGTGCTTTGGGAAGCCCTTCTGATGTGGAAGCATTGGTTAGAGGGGCTGCTGTCAGTTATTTCGCCGCCCATGATTATGGTGGTTATGAGCATTTGCTCGTTTCATCAGATGTTATGAGTTGTTCGTGGGGTAACGCGATGATGAAACTTAGCTCCTCGGAGCCTCGTGTGGCAATTCCGAACACAACAAGTTATACATACTCCTATGCCGTCGAAAACAACTGGTATCGCATGTACAGGGCTATTTCATCAGCCAATGATGGCTTGAATGCTTTGGCAGGTGGCATGCAGATTGGAGATGGTGGTGCTGACAATAAAAGAATGGAAACATTCGCTAAACTAATCCAGGGGATAGCCCATGGTCTGTTGGCATGCTTTTATGATCAGGCATTCGTTTATGATGAGACAGTGGACTTGGCCACGGACGTATTGGAATTGAAGCCTTACAGTGAAGTAATGGATGCTGCTATTTCTCAACTGGAAACTGCTGCTGCCCTTGCCGATGCCAACTCATTTACCATGGACGGCTGGTGGAACGGCATTACCCAGACCAATGAAGACGTTTCCAAACTTGCTCATTCTTTCATAGCTCGGTATCTTGCCCAGGTGGCAAGAACTCCGGCTGAGCGTGGTGCCGTTAATTGGTCTTCCGTAAAAAGCCATGCCGAAAAAGGTATAACTGAAACTTTTGCACCACATGGTGATGGTTATAATAACTGGGTTCACTCTGGCCAGGAATTCCACAATGATCGCGGTGGTTCCTGGGCACGGATGGATTACAAATTTATCGGTGGCGCTGATGAATCTGAGGGATATAAGAACTGGTTGGCCACAGATGTTCAGTTGAGAACTGAGTTTATAATGGATATCAGTGATAAACGCGTAGGTGCGGGAAACATAACCTTTGCCGAAAAGCAGGAAACAGGCTATGAAGATGATGCGGATGAGGAAGGTCTTTATGCCGGGACACGGGGTGGTTCACCCTTCCGTGCGAACCGAGGGACCTATCATTTCTCACGGTATTCTTTTCATCGTTATGCTGGTTTTGCATCCGGTGGATATACGGATCCTATTCCTATTGTGACCCTTGCTGAGATGGACATGCTTCGTGCCGAGGCTGAGCTTCATGCTGGTAATGGCGATGCTGCCGCAGCTATTATTGATAAATATCATGCGGATTTGGGTGGCTATCCCTCTTCTGTTGGAACAGCGGTAGGTAGTATCAGCGATGTTATGGGCCCAATTGATGGTCCTGTCTCCGATGGTACTCTTTGGGCAATGCTTAAGTACAATAAAATGATGGAAATTGCCTTGAGCGGTGCGGGTGTTGAATTCTACGATATTCGGGGCTGGGGCGATCTCACAAAAAATACAGCTTATGATCACCCGGTTCCGGCCAAAGAATTAGGTGTTCTTCAATTGGAACTCTATTCCTTTGGCGGATGCGCAACAGCTGACTGCCACGGTGCACCTGGTAATCCGAAAACTCCTCGTGAGTACTATGGGCCTCGTGTGCCTCGTTAAAACTGTATAGGCGTAGAAGCCTTTTACAGATCTTATATTTAAATTGGAGAGGGGTCGGAAGACCCCTCTCTTCATTTTATGGGGAAATAAGATGATAAATAATGGTGAGACTCTGAAAATAATATTGATCTCCTTGATTTGTCTTGTTATAAGCACCTGCGCCGGTTCAGGGGGGCTTACAAAACCGAACAGGCATATGGTGGTGGTTGGAGAAGGGTCATCCGTCAACTTTCAAAGTAGTGCTGGAAGAATCCTAGACAGGTATCATTACACAGTTTATAGATATGAAGATTATGGTACACGACTTTACATTGAGACTGAATGGAAAGACCACAAACCACTGGATGATGAAATGGACCTGGAAATTTCAAATGTTCAAACACGTCTTATTTTAGAGGCAAGACCGAAAATGCGTGATGAAAGTACTAGTCGTGCTATGAATGTTGTAAAATTTTCAGGCGAAGTTCTTGTTAGGCTTGGCCCAATGAGTGATTGGAAAGAACTGGCCATGACGCCCTCACGAAAAAAATATTTCAAGCAGTGTGCTGACGACTTGAAATTTGACTTGCGGGCTTCCATCCAAAAGTTCTGAAATCTCTGCGTTTTGGTTCGAGGGTTGTCTCTATGTTGGGTCAATCAAAAATAAAAATTCCTCTTCTCCTATGGATGTTTCTTACCATAACTATCTACAGTTGCGGCAAAAAAGAAGCACCCAAGGAGTCTGAAGCCCTTTTTTCCCTCATAGAAGCAAGAAATCTCGGCTTGGCTTATCTGGAAGAAAACAGGCTTGATGAAGCTGAGGCTCAGTTTATAATAATGACTGAAAATGCTCCCGACGACGCCATGGGGCACGCCAATCTAGGATTGATATACCTTAGAAAGAGTGATTTTGCGAAAGCTGAAAAAGCGGTTCAGCAGGCACTCAGGCTGAGCTCTGAAGATTCCGATATCAATCTGATCCTTGCGGAAGTGTACGATGCNGTGGANAGAGACGAAGAAGCTATAGANATACTAANAAAATCTCTTTCTACTTCACCCGGCCACNTGAGGAGCATTTACAAAATNATCGACATATACAGTAAAATGGCCTATGCCAGACCGGAGGATCAGGCTGTAACNGCTANCAGNGAGNNTTATCTTTTAGANTTNGTGAAANTNGCGCCGGGAAACATTCCTGTNAGACTACAACTNATCGAGAGCTTNTTGATTCATGGNGAAACAGATTCGGCGCTGACNCACTTAGAGGTGTTAATTCAGCAGATTCCTGAACCGCCGAAGGAGGCGTCTCAGGCCATCAGAGAAACAGTNAAACAGATGCAGATCGGTAACAACAGTATGGCATCACGGTTTTTCAAAATTGTACACAATGTTCTCAAGGTCACTCCTCGTTATCANGCNGGCCTTTGGTATCTGAAAGGTCCCGGAGGGGCGGTCACAGGATTNCCCATACTGGACTTCAGCGAAAATTTAGANNAACAGATGGAAGACCAGTCGGCNGTTCTGAACACCCTCCGTTTTACAGNCGCCTCATCAACNNCCGGCCTGGATAAGATAAACAGCATAGTTGAAGGATCNACCTCTTCAGTCTTGGCAGTAGGTGACTTTGACGGNGACAAATCACAGGATATTTACTATTCCGNTTANAACGGGNACCAAAACCATNTTTTTCTNCTGAANCANGACTTTGGGGAGTTAAGGGATGTTGCNGCGGAGNNAGGNGTTAGCCANAACGGNAGAGATCTGGATGCNATTTTCGCNGATATAGANAACAANGGACACCTGGATCTGNTTGTTACNAACTNAACAGGAGCCCGCTATTACAACAACGGAGGTGAAGGACAATTCTCCGATTTATCTTCTGANTCTGGCTTGGNAGCTTTAANCGGGGGAAACCGTATTCTTCCAGGTGATTTTGATCACGAGGGTGATCTNGANATATACATTATAAACNANGGNCCAAATNTNTTTTTTCGAAACAATTTGAACGGTTCGTTCAGTGAAATGGCGGANGNGATGANGATNGATGGTGGNAATGCCTCNGGCAGNGATGCTGNATTTGGTGATTTTGATGACGATGGTGATTTGGACATTGTTGTTATNAACANCAANAATGAGAACAAACTGTTTTCCAATCTCAGGCAAGGACAATTCGAAGATATCACACAAGNTTCAGGNCTGGGGGGAGAAAAAAACAATACGTCTNTAGTGGGTGGNGACTANAATAATGATGGAAGAATCGACCTGTTTATGACNGGTNAATCCGGANCCGGCGGCCTTTTCAGNAATGCGGGGGAAGGGACCTTTNAACAAGTGGNAACGAANATATTAGAGACAGGTTCAGACGCANCTTTNCTTGATTTTGACAATGACGGTTATCTGGACCTNGTTATTNCCAGTGTCGATGGTGTTAGACTTTTTCACAATGAGAGAGGNAAACATTTTGAAGAAGTGTCACATCTTTTACCNNAAGANACTGTCGNCGNGAGGCAGNTNGANGTNATGGACTACAATATGGACGGCGACCTGGATATNCTCCTGGTNGGCNCTGACGGCAAGTTGCACCTNTTACGAAACGATGGNGGNAACGTTAATAANTACCTNAANGTACGTCTCGTAGGACTAAGAGTGGGAAGTGGTAAAAACAACCATTTCGGAATTGGCGCCAAGGTAGANGTGAGGGCTGGTGACCTTTATCAGAGCAGAACCGTAACGGAGGAAGTGATACACTTCGGTCTTGGTCAGCGACTCAANGCNGANGTGATGCGGATAATNTGGACCAACGGTGCACCGCAAAATCTCTTTTTTCCNGGNTCTGANCAGGATATTGTGGAAGAGCANATGCTGAAAGGGTCGTGTCCTTTCCTCTATGCATGGGACGGAGANCGGTTNGAGTTTGTGAAAGANATACTCTGGCGAAGTGCCTTGGGNATGCCCATGGGAATCATGNCGGGAGAGATGGCTTACGCTTTCNCTAATTCCACCGANGAGTATATGAAAATACCGGGNGANGCTCTTGTTGCAAAAGATGGGGATTACACGCTTCAGATCACCATGGAACTGTGGGAAACNAGTTACTATGATGAGNTCAAATTGCGCGTGGTGGATCACCCAGTAGAGGCTGATATTTANGTAGATGANAAGTTNATCACNCCGCCTTATCCGCCAGACAGGATTTANNCTGNATCNGACAGACGCAAACCTCTCTCCGCTGTAGATGGNGAAGGGAATGACCTNANNGNACTNTTGGATGAGTGGGATTATAAATATGTCTCNAATCTTATGCCAACNCAGTTCCAGGGAATAGTCGAACCACACGANATGATTATAGATTTGGGTAATCTTAGTAATGCCNAAGAGGTNATCCTTTTCCTNCACGGCTGGATTTTTCCTACAGANGCTTCNATCAATGTGAACGTCAGNCANACCCCTGATGTGGNNGTTTTNCCACCCCGTGTCCANGTTCCTGACGAAAANGGAGAATGGACAACGGTTATAGAAAGTATCAATTTNCCCAACGGAAAAGANAAAACATGCATTGTGGATCTNTCAGGCAAATTCCNGACAGACGATTACCGCGTTCGNNTNCANACCTCCATGCAGATTTATTGGGATCATCTATTNTTTACTGTGGATGAACCTGCTGTAGAAATTGCAGAGACGGTTTTATNGCCNTCCTCTGCGGATNTGCATTATCGTGGTTATTCCCGTATGTANCGGAAGGGAGGGCGGTATGGCCCCCACTGGTTCGATTACAGTACCGTTGAAACAGGCCCNAAATGGCGNGATCTTACGGGANATTATACCAGNTATGGNGATGTCCTTGCCTTAGTGACAGAACCAGACAACAGGGTCGTTATCATGAACNCCGGTGATGAGATGACGGTGAAATTCTCTNATTNAGANGTTCCGNCCCTGNAAAAGGGGTGGGTTAGAGACTATATACTTTATAGTGANGGTTGGTTGAAAGATGGGGATATGAACACAGCCAGAGGGCAAACCGTAGCACCCTTGCCTTTCCACGCCTTAAAGGCTTACCCTTATGGANCCNAACAGAAAACACCGGATGAAGAAACATATCGANAATATTTAATGAAATATAATACACGCACAGTGACTGGTGATGTATTCCGGGAGCAATTGTTAACCCCACGCACCAATAAATGACTTGGACCGTTCGCAAGAGTTTGATCTCTGCGTATATTCTTTAGCAGCATAACATCACCCACATTATTAACTTTTTAAATATGAAGAAATTTTCACTCCTTATGCTTACAGGGATCTTTTCCTCCATACTCATGCAGTGTGAAAGTTCAAACTGGCAAAGCGAGGAAAGCCACCAGTGGAAAGTATTGTCGCCAAAAGGTGCCAATACCGGCCTGACACTGCTTTACAGCGACCAGACCAGGGTTAACTTTCAGAATTTTGTGAGCAAAAAAAATATTATTCATAACAGGCATTTACTAAACGGTTCAGGTGTCACTACCGGTGACGTGGATGGGGATGGTTTAACTGACATTTATTTTTGCAGAACAGAGGGCTCAAATGTTCTCTACCGCAACCTGGGTGGCTGGAAGTTTGAAGACATTACTGATAAAGCGGGTGTTGCCTGTAAAGATCAGTTTTCTACAGGGACTGTTCTTTCAGATATAGATGGCGACAACGACCTCGATCTTCTAGTAACTGCCCTGGGTGGTCCCAACGCTGTTTTTCTCAACGACGGCTCCGGCCAGTTCCATGAAATGACAAAAGAGGCGGGACTGATGGGCAACAGTGGTGCCACGACCATGGCGTTGGCTGATGTGGAAGGTGATGGTGATCTGGATATTTATATGACTAACGATAAGAAACGATCCGTTCGGGATATTTATCCGTTAAGTGAAAGAGTTTTTGAAAAGACAACACGGAAAACAGAGGATGGCTGGGAAGTGTTACCAGAATTTCAGGAGCACTATATATTGAATCTCCAAGGAAATCGCTTGGAACGGTTTGAATATG
>PBTS01000058.1:0-8749 GCA_002729175.1 Fidelibacterota bacterium | reverse complement strand
CGTTCGTCCCGATGAGAGGATTCCCAGTACCCGCTTCAGTGACTCGACCAGCTATTTTACCAGTCTGTCCGGCAAAAGCGAGGGAAAAAACACAAAGAACAGCAAGAACAGGCTTAAGGGCTCTCATGCTATTCCTCCTTATTGTTGTTCATTGTTTGAATTAAAAGTACGGAAATCAAAAAATAATTACTGAATGCAACCTCTCTTTTGAATTCCCTACATACCAATTTTGTCAAATTTTGGGCGAAATAGAAGTAAAACCTAGGAAAAGTTTGATCTGGGTCACATTTCGGAATTCATTAATTAATGGTGATTCCCCGATGAGAAAGTTCCTCCATAAATTTACCATACGGCACATCATAAAGAGGTGAAAGGACTCCCCTTGAAGAAATTTCCCCTCGAGCAATCATTTGCGCCATAATACTGGCGGTGTATCCCACTGTCCTGTTCATGGCAGTGAAACCTGTCTCCAGATCACGATAATCAATAACGTGCTGTATCACCCGCTCTTCCTCTCCTCCCTTCACGCCCGCTGCTTCAACACGGATAACAATCACGTCTCTCTCTCGGGGCCCAAGTTGCAACTTCGGCTCCAGAACCTCCTTCAAAAAGTCTCTCGGTGACGGCAGACCCTCTCTAACGGGCTCTGTGGAGAGAAATCCAAGTCTGGAAAAGGGGCGCATGACCGCGGCGTGCCCAGGCCACCGGAGGGTGTACCGACCAGCAGTGCGGCACGAATCACCAATACCCATCTGTTCCAAAAAACGGAAGGCATCACGGTTCGGCGTCGCTTCCATTTCACCCAAGCCAGGTACATCGACGTAATGAATGTTCTCCTCATCGAAAAGCGCATCATAAGAAATATCAACCCTTTTACCCTCTTTCAGTAACTTCGCATCGTCGGAGTATGACTTCAGAACCCCTTCGTAGGTCCAGGTAATTTTGTATTGCAGCAGGTTGTCAGCGGCTGACGGTTCAGGCAAGCCACCGCCATAGCTGTTCAGTTCATATATTTCATCAAAATAACGCAGCATCTCCCCGCAGAGGATCAGGTCTATTCCAGGATCCAGCCCGCATTCAGGAAAAAGGGTCACATCAGCTGATTTCGCTTGTTCATGAAGGTCATAGACATCCTTACCGTAATTAGAATTCACCATGTGGACACCCTCAGCAATGGCAACCTCCGCTACAGGCCGGGCAAACGGTACAGGGAGCATATCAACAACTACATCAAACCCTTCCTCCATAATGTTTTTCAGGGCAGTCTCATTGGTTGCATCACACACTTTTTGTGAGAACCGATCGTCTTGAAAAAGGGGGGCCCCTTCCACGCCGGAGAGATCCACATCAGCTGCCAATACGCTCTGAACATCTGAAGATTGCAGCAGATCATAAATGACCGCCCGACCCTGCATACCACAACCGAGAACAAGGAATTTCATTTTATACCAACCCCCTTTTTAGGCAAACCCGATGATAAGATAAAGGATAGAGACCACTGCCGCTACAGAAAGGGCATAAGGGAGTTGTGTCCGAACGTGGTCAATATGATCAGAAGCGCTCCCGAGAGAGGCGAGAACAGTCGTATCCGATAGTGGCGAGCAGTGATCGCCAAAAACCCCTCCACCACCCACAGCGGCAAAGGTACCCAAAACCACTGAGCTGAACGTTTCGCCGCTGAACTGATACGCCAGTGGCAGTGCGATCGGGATCATAATGGCATAGGTACCCCAAGACGTCCCTGTTGCAAAACTGATAAATGCACTTAAGAAGAAAGTCATGATAGGAAGAAGCCCCGGTGTCAGCCACTGCTTAGTGGCTCCAACAACATACTGGGCCGTCATCATCTCTTTACTCAAAAGGTTGATACAGTACGCAAGAGCCAGTATCATGACCGCCGGCATAACGCCTTTCACGCCTGCCAAAACAGCTTTCATCAGCCCACTCAACGGGTCCACCCTCTGTAACCATAGGACGATCCCAAGGACAGCAGCCGCCAGCATATAACTCTCCAGTACTTTTGCGGTGCCGAGAGTGATGAAAGTCCCTATGTTAATAGTAACAATGATGATGACAGGAAGAAAAAAGTTGAGAAAAGGGTTTGTCTTGGAGGCGTCGGCCGGCACCAGATCCGTCAGCTCTTTTCCCATCATGGGAACTGCACCGTCCCGAAGTACCTTTCCTTCCCTGTAAGCTCTTTCCTCCGCTTTTTTCATGGGGCCAAATTCTGGTATAAATCTCGCAGCAATGAGGCCCACCATCATGACGGTCAGGAGTCCATAGAAATTATACGGAATACTCCTGAGGAAAACGGCCATGGCCATCTCTCTGTCAACAATCCCGGCAGTGCCCACGGCCAGCCCTCCCATGTAGACCGCCCAGCTGGTAATGGGGATGATGGAAAGTAGCGGCGCCGCTGTAGAGTCACAGATATAGGCAAGTTTTTCCCGGGAGATCCGGAATTTATCGGTGATATCCCGCATGACGGGTCCGACAAAAAGAGGTGTGAAGTAGTCGCTGAAAAAAATAGTGACGCCGAGTCNCCATCCCANAAGACTAACCTGTCGNCGGTTTTTCACCCACGTTCCNGCCCGCTCGGTAAACATNGTAATGGCACCAGATCGCCGGAGAAAAGCCACAAGGATACCAATACAAAACTCNATGAGACAAATCCAGATNAAGTCCTCGTTCCCCAGTGCCCGGACAAGNAATGGCGGGAATCCGGCAATCCCTTCTCCCATCATGAGGATNCCGACAAAACAGGCNATAAGGAGNCTGATAATAGCATCGCGNGTGATAAAAGCNAGGCCTACCGCCAGAAGGGGNGGGATAATGGAGGTCCAGTGAGGATCGGACGGGGTCACGCTCTGCCCGAGTTTGACTCTACCCAGTTTACCAGACGCTNAATACCCTCCAGCACTCTGGGGCATTGTTCTTCCAGAAATTGATCAGAAACAGCATCGCCAGCAGCGGACATAGCTTCACCACCATCAAAGGTGACATAGGCAAGACGGGCGGTCATCTCTTCCTTCGGACGCCTGAACGCCTCTCCTGACAAAAGGACCACGCCTGTCTCTTCCAGCACTTTTTCACACAAGGCGCCGCTCGTTTCTACCCCTTCGGGTGAGAAGGGTGAAAAATCGAGAAACAGATAGAAAGCACCTTCCGGTGAGCAAAGCTTAAGGCCTGTATCGTTTAATCTTTTGGCGCAGTGATTCCCCACTGCCTTCAGTATCCTTCGGGATACAGTGAGGTGTGATTCAATCTCCTTTTCGCCCCTGTAAGCGGTAACTGCGGCATACTGGATGGGTGCACTCACGGTGGAATAAGTTTCGCTGGCAACGGAAGTCATAGCTTCCTGAAGCCACTGGAGCTCTTTTGGAAAAATGAATGTCCCGAGCCGCCATCCGCCAGCACCGCACCATTTGGAAAGCCCTGAGCTGATGATGGTCCCTTCAGGGTAATATCTGGCCAGTGACTGATGAGCGCCGTCATGATGGAGTTCCCCGTAAATCTCATCAGAGAGGACAATAACATCCCGCTCCCTGGCCACAGCCGCCAGTGCCTCCAGCTCATCCTGTGAATAGGTAGTTCCATGAGGATTTCCGGGGTAATTGATAATAAGCAGTTTCGGGTTGGAATCGGTGATTTCGGAAGCTAACCGATCAGGCGACAGAAGCCACCGATCGGCAAGGGTGGTGTGGATGAGCCGGACGTCCCGCCCGAGTATCTCACCGTGAGGGACATAAGAGACCCAGCATGGTGTCGGGACCAATACTTCGGCCTCGAGGCAAAGCTGCAGTAGAAACATCAGCTCCTTGGAGCCGGGACCGATCATCACCTGCTCCCCCGTAAAGCTGATCCCTTCCCTTCCACCGTGGAATGCGGCCACGGCATCTCTCAGCTCGGGAAACCCCTGAACAGGAAGGTATGATTTCCGGCTGACGTTCTCCACAAGGGCATCGGTCACTATTCGCGGCACCGGGAAAGGCGACTCCCCAAAGCCGAAGCGGAATATCTCCCGCCCTTCTGCCTCCAGGGCGGCGCTCAGCTCATTGGTCCCGAGAGTTGGTGATTTTCTTCGGCCTTGTACATTTGGATTAACTTTATGCATTGCTAAGATAATCTATCTGTTTTTCAGGAACCATGCCAATCAGGGTTTGGTCGTGGCATATTTGCGTCAACATCTTCGAGCCAGGCTTTCAGCTCGGCCATCAGTTCACTCGCTATTTCGGGATGAGTCTTTACCAGATTGTTTTGCTCACCCAAGTCTTTTTTCAAATTATACAATTCCACCGAGTCGTCTTCAAACCAGAGGATCAATTTATAGTCCCCTTTCCGTACGGCTGCTGCTGGGGGAGCACCGGAACCAGAATAGTGTGGAAAATGCCAGAACAAGGTTTCTCTGTCCAGTGGTGCATTATCTTTTATTGAAGGCCATAGATTTTCACCGCCCACATGTTGTTCCGGTATCAAATCCAACCCTGTCATATCAAGCAGTGTTGGGAGCAAATCAGTCGAAACGCTCGGCAGGTGATTGACAGTTCCCGCCTCAATCTTCCCGGGCCACCGGATAATAAACGGAATCCGGATACCCCCTTCATACACCCACGCCTTTCCCGCCCTCAATGGCAAGTTAGATGTGGGCATCCATGTCTTCCCGCCGGAGAGTGTAGAAAGACCGCCATTGTCAGATAAAAAAACCAGAATTGTATTTTCAGCCAAACCCAGTTTATCCAGTGCCTTGACTATCTCCCCCACACCTTCATCCGTAGATTCAATCATTCCGGCATAGACTGGGTTGTCCTGTTTCAGTTTATTGAGTGTGCCGTTTTTCTCTTCATGGAAGTCAGGTCCCTCCGGAACGAAATATCGGGAAGCTTTTTCTCTATACTTTTCAATCTTCTCTTCCTTTGCCACAATAGGTGAATGGACCGTATAGTATCCCAGCATTAGCATGAATGGCTTGTCCTGATATCTCTCCAAGAAGTTGATCGCCTCAGAAGTTAAGCGATCGGTCAGGTGCTCTCCTTCATATCCATCTTCAAGATCAGGAATATTTAATCGTGGTCGTTTAGCGTTCTTGTAAGGAAAAAAATATGCCCCTGGTGTGCCCCCTCGGTTAGTGGCCAGATTGAATTGAAAACCGTGATGTTCGGGGAAAGATAACGTATCTCCCAAATGCCACTTTCCAATATAGCCAGTCATGTAGCCGGCATCGGAAAATATTTCCCCTAGCGAATATTCATCAAAAGGCAGGTGTTCGAAGTTGTCTGCCGGCAATAGTTTCCCCACCTGTGTTCCGCCAATCCAGTTCGTTATTTTCAGTCTCGCCGGGCTGACACCGGTCATGATACTTGCCCGGGTGGGAGAGCAGTTCGTTCCAGCTGTGTAGAATTGAGTAAACTTCATCCCTTCGCCAGCCAACTGATCAATGTTGGGCGTTTCATAAAAGGTGCTCCCGTAGCTGCCAAGATCGGTCCAGCCAAGGTCGTCCACCAGAATTATTACTACATTGGGCTTATGGCGGGGAGCACCACAACCAGAAAAAAATATAAAGCAGATTCCAATGAGGCAATAGTAAGGGAAACGGTGAAATGTCACAAAATGGATAGCAATCTATGCCTCTACGTAGGCCTTGACACGATCTTCGGGATCCGGCTGTGTCAGGAGACTTACAACCACCAGGACAATTGTATTCAGTGTTAACCCATAAATACCCTCATGCATCCCGGCAAAAGGCGAAAACTCCGGATTGAGCCGAAAGAAGGTATTCACCAAAATGCCTGTGATAAGGCCGGCCAGGGCGCCAGCTTTTGTGGCACGGGGCCAGTAGAAAGCAGCAAACACCAGTGGAAATATCTGAACGATTCCGCCATACGCCATGAGGAGAAGATCAACCAACCCCTGGTCCATGACCAGTGCTAATCCATAAGCGACAATTCCCAGCACAACAACAATAAGGCGAATAAGGAACCGTTGCCGGGTATCATCTATTTTCACTCCGAGGCCACTCACAAGACCGTCCCTGACGGCGATGGAACTGGCAGAGTGGAGAATGGCGTCACCGGTTGACATGGACGCCGCCAGCGTCCCTGCGCAGACCAGCCCCACCAGCACCGGTGAAAGCGCCAGTTCCCTCAGTAAAAAAGGGACAATACTGTCGGCAGGGGTGACACCGGGGTATTTCAGTATGCCGGAAAAACCGATGAGTAGAATAGGAATAAGAAAGATCTGGAATGTTGGATACATGACCACTGTCCGCCGTAGTGACCGATCGCTCTTGGCTGCAAAGCTCCTCATAAAAAGGTGGGGCCACATCATAAAGCCGAGACCGGAAACAACAATGGATGAACTGAAGGCGGCCCATGTCCACGGTCCACCGGCGGCGTTAAGTCCGGGTACTACCAGCATCTGTGCCTTATCACTATTTGCTATCTGTTCAAACATGGGTCCCACGCCGCCGTAAAGTTTTGTGGGGAGATATAGCCCCAAAAACCAGGCGATAACCATCATGAACATCCCCTGGAACATGTTGGTCCACCCCACACCCATAACACCGCTGAACACAACGTAAATAATTACAATAAGGTACGATAGCCCAGCACCTACAGCAAAGGAGACGCGACCATCGGTGATCGTTTCAAAGATAAAACCGGCCCCTTTCATCTGGATCACAATGTAGGGTAGAAACGCACCGGCGCTCAACAGTGCCAGTATAACGGAAAGAGCCCGGCTATCGAACCTGTATGCCAGCACTTCCGCCTGAGTTACAAACCCAAACTTCTCTCCCAGTCGCCGGACCCTCGGTCCAAAAAAATAGAGCGGCACTACACCGACGATTCCGTAAGCGAGGATATAAAAAGATGCAACACCCCGTGAGTAGGCCCACCCAGGGCCGCCCAGAAAGGCGAATGATGAAAAAATAGAGGCACCCATAACAAAGTAGAGAACAACCGTATTCATGGATCTGTCCGCCGCCACGAAACCGGTAACGCTCTTTGAGACCCGAAAACCGGACATAATACCTGTCACCAGAGTCACCAAAAGGTAGACCAGGCAAATCAGGAGTGCGATGAGCCACCCTTCCATTATTCTTCCTCCGGTTCAGACCGGTATAGCAGTGCCAGCCCAAGAAAAATGGCTACAATTGCCGTCACCATCCAAAACATGAAAAAGGGGAGGCCCAGAACCATGGGGTAGATGCCCCACACCTTTGGCCACGGAAACAACACGGCAGAAACAGCCACTGTGTAAATAATGAGAAAGATGATCCGGGTCCGTCTGTATACAGGTCCGTCAGAGGGCGAGAAAAAATGAATCCCAAGTTTGCTCATAGCAGCTCATCCATTTTTATATTTGCGTCAGGAAGGTTGAAACATAATGGTACAAGAGGGAAATCGCAAAGAAGTCTCTTTACTGAAAAAACTTGGGTAATAAAAAGGGACGTAAGGTGATCGTGTCAGCCTATTATGCCCGGTGGGCCTGTACCACCCTCTGGGTTTTGTTCGACACCACCAAGCTCTACATTAATCTTGAGTGTCAAAAGCATTATAAGGCCCAAAACCATAATGGCGACAAAGGCCAATCCCGCACTAGTGAAGGGGATAATATTATCAATATCAATTGTGGAAAGAAGGTTCTGATTCACCCTCGCAATCTCGATCCCAAAATCATCTATATATCTAAGCACTTCCATTCGGTAGACCTGGTCTGTCTCCAAATCGTATCGTACCACACTACCTACCAGCATTATCCTATCAGCATGCTGTGATTGATTGTCAATGGTAGCAAAGAAAAGATGGTCAGCCCCAACCTGGGTAGCAGCTCGCTTCAACATTGCTTTATCCGCAGTCCCTATGACACTGTCCGCTGTGGCTGGTCCCAGTGCTTCTATGACGGGGTTAGGCCCCTTATAAACAATTCCCTGATATTCAGAGAAAAGATTGTGGAATTTGAGATTAATCCTGTTGTGGTGTACTTCAGGAATATTATCTAAACGGGTCCCGACAAAGGCTATTACTGGCTTCCTTTTTTTCTCAGCCCCGTATAGAAATGGATAACAGAGAAAAAGGGAGATTGCGGCATGGATAAGATTTTTTCTCATTGCAATGAAAAATTTACAGTGAAAGCACCCTCACCCCATAAAAAAAAGCGCGGACCCGAGAGAATCCGCGCTTTTCATTTAAAAGTAAAAGTCGTTTAACCTGGAAGAGGCACGTTCGGGTTTGCCCTAATTTCCTTAATGGTAATTGGGAAAAGAGTTCCAGGGGCTGACAGTGCTTCAAACTGAGATTCCCAAAGCAGGGAAGTCTGGCCAAAGCGATACATGTCAAGTATTCTTCTGCCTGCGGCAAAAAGATTAACTCGACGCTCATGTTTAATCGCATCAGCTACAGTTGCATTACTGCCGTCATAGGCTGTCATGCCTGTTCTGTTCATGTTCAGGTGCTCAAGAGCTGTGTCATCATCACCACCCTTATGAGCAATCTCAGCAAGAATCAGGTAAAGTTCAGCGCCTGACATTGCCGTAATAGGTGCATAGTCCGTGCCACCACGATCTTCGAAGAAATTGTGCGCAATAGCAGCCAACCTTAGATCAGCAGCACCCATATCGTTCCCCTGAGGGTCAACCACATTAACACTGAGATCTGTATCCACAAGATCTTCAGGGAACGGGTCTCCAAGTCCATCAGGCCTTACGCCAAACTCAAGCTCCGAACGACCGTTAATCTGCCAGGAAAAGTCG
>PBTS01000057.1:0-7678 GCA_002729175.1 Fidelibacterota bacterium | reverse complement strand
TGGCTGTCCACCCCGACGGCATCAGAATGCAGATGGAGAGCGGCATCGTTTACGGTCTCACCTCTACGCTGAAGGGTGAAATAACCATTAAGGACGGTGCCGTGGCGCAGTCCAACTTTCACGAGTTTGAACTTTTGAGAATAGATGAAATGCCGAAAGTTGAAACTTACATCGTTGACAGCCACGAGGCCCCCGGCGGCGCCGGCGAACCGGGTCTCCCACCCGTAGCCCCGGCAGTGACCAACGCCATTTTCGATGCCACCGGCATTCGCATCCGTAAGCTGCCCATCCGGCCAGAAGATCTCCGGGTGTGATCACTTACGTCGCTCTAGACACACCCATTGGAAGACTGTTGATGGCCAAAACAGGCCGCGGCGTATGCAAGATCAGCCTTCCCTCTGAACACGACAGCTCCTTTTTTCACTGGCTCAAAGATCGCTTTCCTGAAGAGGAAATTGTTGAAGACAGTGATTCTCTATCCAATGAAATCCATCAGCTCCAGCAATATTTCGACGGCAAACAGTCAGAGTTCACTTTTTCTCTCGATCTACGCACCACGCCCTTCCGCAATAAAGCACTACAGAAAGTGGCGAAAATCCCGTTCGGGAAAACAGCTTCTTACAAGGATATTGCTGTTCAAATAAACAATGAAAAAGCTGTTCGTGCCGTTGGAAGTGCAAACGGAAGTAACCCTATTCCCATCGTTATACCGTGTCACCGCGTCATCGCACACGACGGTTCACTGGGCGGCTACGGCGGCGGCCTCCCCATGAAAAAATGGCTCCTTAAGCATGAAGGCTGTCTCTAAGCACCATTCTGATTGACCCGATTGGGTCGCTGAATTAACTTTAATCTTATAGAATAATGGCGTCAATACTGAAACACTTCCGAGGAAAGATTGTGACCGGATTAGTCACTATCTTCCCAATAATTATAACTATCTGGGTACTGACTATTTTGTTTCGTTTTTTTGACGGTTTTGCCGCACCCATTTTCGACCCGCTTCTTCCCGTTCATATCCCGGGCCTAGGCGTTATCATTACACTCTTGTTCATGTATCTCCTGGGTGTTCTGGTAACCAACATTCTTGGCCGTAAACTCATTTCAATTGGGGAAGCTCTCTTGAACAGGATTCCTCTGGCAAATTCTGTCTATGGAACTGCTAAGCAGATAACCCAATCCTTCAGCGGTGCGTCGAGTAGAGCCTTCCAGAAAACAGTGCTGATCCCATATCCCAGAATTGGGATCTGGACGATGGCGTTTGTAACCGGCCAGTCAACAGATGAAAACGGGAAACCGTATTATCATTTGTTTGTCCCTACCACGCCCAATCCTACCTCAGGCTTTATGCTGATCATTCCTCAGGAAGACGCTATAGATGCAAACCTATCCGTAGAAGAAGGATTAAAAGCAATTATTTCTGGCGGTATGCTGGCACCTGAAAAAAACGTGATTGCCAGCAAATCTGAATAGAGATACGGCCCGAAAGAAAGTGGGGTTAAGGAGGGTGAGACAGGTCTTCCGGGCCGATGGAACAATATTATTACCAGAAAATCTATGAAAAATTCTCTCCATAAAACAATATATATATGAACTATTTATGGACTTTATAATCATTCTAATCATTAGCTATGTAGTTGGATCCCTCCCTACAAGTATAATTGTAGCAAAGTCAGTAGCTGGAATAGACATTCGCCAGCATGGAAGTGGGAATGCGGGAATGACCAATGTTGTCCGAGTAGTGGGGTGGAAACCGGGACTTATAGTAGGTGCAGTGGACATTTTTAAGGGGTGGGTGGCGACGGCATGGTTCCCTCATCTCCTTTTAGTTAATTCCACAGAAATGGACATTTCCATCGTTCAAATAGCAGCGGGGGCCGCAGCCGTACTGGGTCACACTTTTACAATCTTCGCCGGTTTCCAGGGAGGGAAAGGAATTGCCACACTGGCGGGCATGATGATTGCTCTCTATCCCGTAGCCGTGGCCGTTTGCATCTTCACTTTCGGAGTTACCTTGATCACCTGGGGATATGTATCCGTCAGTTCCATGACAGCATCGGTAACACTTCCTCTGGTGGTAATTATGTTGCCACTGATCGGATTTTCACCACCACCTCAACCGTTGGTGATCTTTTCCATTATGGTCCCTATCTTTGTGTTTTTTACTCACCGGGACAATATCAGTAGGTTGCGCCAGGGAAATGAGAAGCGGTTTGAGAAGACTGTTCTGTCAAGCCGTAAGAATCAATCTAAACCTTAATACAACTTAAAACTTTTGTCCTAAATCGAAATTGATTCCTTTTGAGACAAATTCTCCCGAGTAGAATGACCAACCGAGATCAAGTCGGAGTACGCCCCCTGGAATTGGCATTCGGATACCAAGGCCTGTACCCAATAAAGGATCAAAATTAAGCAGATCTTGAAGTTGTCTGGAAGTATACCCAATGTCTAAAAAGACAACGCCGGTCAATCCATATTCTACATTGAATATCCTTGATGAAACTGTTGAGGTCGGAATAATAGTTTGGCGGGCTTCCGCAGAAAAAATAAATTGATGGTTACCAAACCTGAACGATTGTAATGGATTTACATAATCATCACGATTTGGTACCGACCAACCTCGAACAGTTTTACTGCCACCGAAATAGTTTAGCCACACCTCATCCATGGAGCCAAAAGAGGTGGCTAATTTGACACCAATGCCCAAGGTCAATTTTTTTTGCCCTTGAACAGGCGACCAGTATTGGCTGACGGATTGCGTCCACACAAGTCTGTTCCCATCACCTTGGGTTAAGTCAATCATAGAATAAAAACTTTGAGTGATCATTCCTCCTCTGCTGGGATCCCGGTAAATATCGCGTGTGTCATAAATAACTGATCCCTGAGGGGCTATGTAGGTGAATGAAAGTGTATCGCTTTCTTCAGAAAACTGTTTGTGCTCTAGCTCGAAACCTGCCTGTACTTTCCAGCGATATCCAAACCACCGCCCTAAGTTTACTTCAAAAGCTTCAGTAGATTGAACGTAGGGCAAAAACGGATGAACAAAAAGATTCTTTCCCAAATTCATAGATAGAGAAATATGATCCCCGGCAAACCAAGGATCAGAAAAATAGAAACCAAACATTTGAATAGCACCAATAGAACCACCTATTGCAAATGATTGATCTCGGCCTCGGAAGTTTAAGATCCTTAAACCACCACCTAGAGACCACCCTTTATCTTCCCAGTAAATGGGCGATACTCCAGGCCAGAATCTCCAACTTTCTAGCACACGATAGACAAGCTCCACTGATCCATCTTTTTGAGAAACCGTATCCCAAACAACTCTACCAAAAATACCAATATTATCTATTCGGTTTCGGTCTTCCCTTGCGATTGTGCTGTCCAACTGCACGTCCAGGGGGTGCTGGATTTCCCGCCGGATAATATACTCCTTGGTGACTTGGTTTCCCTCCACACTGATCTTGCTGACGACAGATGTTGACTGCCCCATAACTTCTAGATGGAGAACAATCAATAAGAGTGGAATGTACCGGCTGAGATGAATGTCCGCCAGAAACACAGGTTGCGCCTTCTTACATCTCGCTGAGTTCTTGGTACAAATGAATAGCGCTGAGTGTCCCCAAGGCATAATTCTCCAAATCGATCCATTCATTGGGGGCATGGGCGTTCTCACCGGGCAAACCGAAACCGATTAGGAGACACGGCAGGTCCAGGCTGTCGGTCATGTTTCTGACGAAGGGGATTGATCCGCCTTCACGGATAAAAACAGTTTTTGTCCCGAACCCTTTTTCCAGGGCGCGGCTGGCGGCACCAAAAGCGGGATGAGAGAGATCCCCCAGGAAGGGGCGGCCGCCGTGCATGCGCTGCACCGTCACTTCTACCTCGGGCGGCGCTATCTTCTTAATGTGTGCCTCAAATAGATCGCCAATTTCATCCGGTTCCTGATTGGGAACAAGTCGCACACTTACTTTGGCATGTGCCTCGGCTGGAATAACCGTTTTTGACCCTTCGCCCGTAAAACCACCCCAGATACCGTTTACATCAAGGGCCGGACGGCACCAGAGACTTTCCAGCGTGGAATAACCTTTTTCCCAGCTCAGTTCCGGTGCACCCACCTCCTGACGGAAAACTTCCTCATCAAAAGGGAGTTCAGTCATGGCGGTTCGCTCTTCCTCCGTCACCTCCACTACATGGTCATAGAAACCGGGAATGGTAANATGCCCGTCTTTGTCTTTCAGCTGNNCTATGATNTCNGTCANGGCGTGGATCGGGTTCTTAACGGCACCACCGAATATACCGGAATGGAGATCCTGTTNNGATCCCCNNAGATCGATCTGGAAATANGCGATACCNCTCAAACCGTATGTGATGGAAGGCCATCCTTTNTTTACCATACTGGTATCTGANATNACAGCNACNTCAGCGGCGAGCATNTCCTNGTTTTCNTNGAGAAAAGGTTCCAGNCTNTCGCTNCCAACCTCTTCNTCNCCTTCNANAATNCATTTNATATTCANAGGNAGNNTGCCANCNGTTTTCATCCANGATTCCATNGCNTTNAGGTGAAGATAAAACTGTCCCTTNTCGTCAACCGTTCCTCGGCCATAAAGGCGTCCGTCACGTTCANATGCTTCAAANGGAGGTGTCTCCCACAATTCCAGCGGGTCCACCGGTTGAACATCATAGTGACCATACAGCAATATCGTAGGACAGNCTGGAGCACCAAGCCATTCTCCATAGACGATTGGATGTNTTTTTGTTTCCACCATTTCTATCCGTTCAAAACCAACTANTTCCATGGCATCCCTGACGAATTGGGCACACCTTTGTACATCTTGCTTATGCTCCGAACTACTGGAGANACTGGGGATGGCTACCAGTTCCTTCAGTTCATTAAGAAAACNGGCCCTGTTTTCTTCTGCGTACGCTACCACTTTTTCAACAGACACAATTCACCTCCTCAAATCAATGNTCGTGACCTTTTTTCTTATCGTCTTTACTCCTTGGAGGATAAATGTTCCCTCGATGGCACGTCCAGCAAGTNACNGGTTCGTAAGCCAGTGGATCCAAGGTGTTCTTGTTTATGTTCTGAGTCATAATCATCATCTGGCGAGTAACCTCTTTATGTTTATTCTCATCCGACGGAAAATCACGTGCATTGTGACAGTAAGCACATTTTACGCCAAGTGACGGAGCAATGTTCTTCTTCATAAAATCCATCGTCTCTTTTTTTGTTTTGAAAGGGAGTATCTTGAGATTCTTCGCCTCTTGTGCCTCAACCGTTTGGGAAACCGCCATCAAAAGCATCATTATTAATAATCTTTTCATTTTCCTCCTCTCTAAAACCAGGCATGTGTCTGAAACAGAAATTCAGTCGGTGACATTCCGATGCCTGACACATGTGTTTTTCTCATTTGAACCTTTAATTCCAAAAAACTGAATATGTAAAGCTCAGCACCTAACGAAAATCTAGAAAGAGCATTTTCCAACACTTCAGTATCCTCATCAAAAAAATCGTATTTNGCNAGCAAATGTATTCCCGGTTCTACCATCCAGGCAATNTCGCTGTAGGACGCTACACTGTTTACGTCACCTGTCCANCCANCNGCAAAATCCACTTCGCCTGTCCAGGTAAGCCGATCACGGGAGATACCGCCAAAAACACCTTTAATCTCTGTANNACCTTCAGAAAGGTACGATGCACCTGCTATNCCACTATAATCTCCTAGGGAGGAGGAATACTCAGCCCTGATGACGGCTGTTCGATTAGACGGCGGTCCGAGAAAAGAGGCTTCTGCTGCTTCTCCTGCCAAAAAGCCGTTTGAGAGGCTCGCAGTAAACAGGAAGTCAGATCTGAACATGCCCAGTTCCGCTGTGTTTACCGGAGGAGTCATGGGTGAAAAAGACAGCCCTTCTTTAAGAAGACCATGAGTGCGCTGTAGATTCCCTCCCCGGATGAAAGAGGTGTGATCGTCCAGCATAAGACCGTATGTGGGTCGCATTCTCCCTACCCTTATGTAACTGTTGAGAAACGGAAAGAAAGCGTTTGTCCAATATTCTGTTTTTTTCATCAAAGCTTCCGATTCAACATACAAACCCACCATCCCTTTCAAATCAAAATAAGCGTACAGATCTCTTTGCATGGGAAAAACTGATGATTCTTCACTATCAGTAATGGCCTGCATTCGCAGGTCGGCACCGATCCGGAGATGATCAGTCAGTTGCCCCACGTCATCCAGAGTGATGAGTGAAGCTGTTTTGGGCATGGGCAGTTCATCTGCCGAGGTGATAAGCATACCATAATCGTTTCTTAAGGCTCCTCCTGCAGGATTTACGTGACAGGTATTGCAGGAAGCCCCCTCTTTGATCGCAAAACGAGGGATAGCGCTAGCTGATTGTACCAATAGAATGGAGATGACTATTTTGCGAAACAATACTCGACTCTCTTTAGTTGTTCTCAGCACCTTCGGTAATCCAGGTTTGGATATTTGTGACACTAGCATCACTGAGTGTGCCGCCAGGCGGCATTTTTGAACCGGTCTCGGAACTTTCCACTATTTTCAGATAGAGGACAGAATCTTCTGGCTTTCCAGGATCCACCAATTTCAATGGTGCAAAATTTATTGATTCCACATTAACGAGATTTATGTAGCTATTCCCTTCAGAAAGATCGATGTTGGTAAAGTGCCCTGTTCTATGGCATCCCGATGTGGCACAGCTTATATCAAAAACAGGCTGGATGTCACTGGAGAAACTGACTGACGCCTTGGGATTGTCATCCATTTTAGTCTCACTCCCCATATCGACGCAACCCATTAGCAGGAATAGACCTATAGGGGTTCCGATTCGAAGAATCTTATGTTTCAACCGTAAGTATAGTAATAAATGAAACGTCCTACTTCAGGAGTATCATCCTGTGCGTCATGACGAGATCATCGTGCTTTAGAATAAAAAAGTAGATGCCAGAAGAGAGTGTATTACCCCGAGAATTCTTTCCCCTCCAAATTAGAGAATTGCTACCGGGTTCAAAAGAGACTGGACCAAAATCATAAACAGACTTACCTGAACTTGTAACTATGCTTGCCTGTCCCTGAACGTGAGTCATCGTACTAATGACGATTCTTGTGTGAGGATTAAACGGATTGGGATAATTCCCCACAATCTCAAAATGTGATGGCAATTGACTCTCAACTGTAACAGAAACTTGTTCCAATGCTCCTTCATTTATCCATTTTTTTATTAATGATATAACAGAATCAGAAAAAGCATCTCCCCCCTGCGGCATCTGAGGAGTAACACTACCGTCTATACGCTGAATTAACAGGCTGTTTGAAGCGTCTCCGGCTTTGATCACAGCGCCGCTGTTACCACCCTTCATTAATTCATCATAAGATGAAAGATTTAAACCACCACTGCCACCATGACAACTTGTGCATTTGTCATTAAATATCGTTTGTATTTGAGAATTATAGTCAACCTGAGCTCCAGCAAGGGAGAAAAATAAGGTCACAACAATTAAATTTTTCATAACAGGTCCATCTAATTAAGAACAACCAGGGAAATTTTAACTGACATTATAAAGCTCCGCTACAACAACAAAAGAAAAAACCCCCGGAATCCGGGGGTTTTTATATCGTCTTTATGACTCAGGTGTTAACGGCCTCTGGCCATTGGAGAT
>PBTS01000056.1:0-23942 GCA_002729175.1 Fidelibacterota bacterium | reverse complement strand
TGGATGAAGCGGAATATATGTACAGGCCGGCTTTGGGTGAATTTGCGCCATCGCCCACCACAGGGAAATTTGAAATCTTAGAAGATGGAACTGCATATTATGACAAGTTTGGACGGAATTTCATGCGCGGTATCCATGTGATCCGACTAGAAGGAATAGATGTAGACCGCCTATCGGGGATTTACCACAATGAGCTCAATACAATTCATGCCACGCCGCCCAACCCGGATCAACCGGAGAAATACCGGGATTTCAGTTTTTATAAGCGGAGCTGCACCACACTGATCAGGGATGGGCTTTTAAAATATGGTTTTCAAAAAATCAGGGGATTTCTTCCGCGTGATTTTTTCATCAGCGCGGCCAATTCATTGATGAAAACCCAGAAGGAAATGGGACTTACGGTTCAATTATATAATCGACCCCAGCTGAAAGTGCCGGAAGCACCTTATAGTAAAAATTCATTTCCCATGAATCCCATGAATTGGATTCGATTGAAAAAACTGCAGGGGATGATATAAATTTTAATCAATAAAATTGGAACGGAATTCCCCTTAAATATGTATAAATTCGTAAAATAACACAATAGATATGCAATACCAATTTCAATCAGAACAGGGGAATATTCCTTTTCGGCCGCAAATATTCACGGAAGCAATCAAAGTGTTGATTTCTGTGAATGCAATCCTTTTCCTTTTTCGAATCATTGCCAAAAATCAAATAGATTTGGCTCAAATATTTGGTCTCTCATCCGAATCCATCTGGCCCATGATCTGGCAACCCCTAACCTACATGTTTGTCCATGGCGATTTTTTTCATATTTTTATGAATATGTTTGTTTTATGGATGTTTGGTTCAGAATTGGAATCCATTTGGGGACGTAATGGATTTATAAAATATTATTTTACCACTGGTGTGGGTTCTGGGTTGGTGTGGTTGTTCTTTAATATTGGCAATCCATATACAGTTTTGATTGGGGCCAGCGGGGCGATCTACGGATTGCTTTTAGCATATGGACTCATGTTCCCTAACCGAAAAATTTTAATTTATTTTCTTTTCCCGGTTAAGGTAAAATATTTTGTTATATTTTTAGGCGCCATGGCTTTTGTTTCTTCCATGGGAACATCTGGCTCTAATATTAGTCACTTGACCCATCTTTCTGGAATGGTGATCGGGTATATTTATCTAAAATCGCCATGGACATGGCCGAGGATGCGGCTTTTGATTAATTCAAAAGTTGCGGAGGTACGACATAATAAAGTGGAACGGAAAAAAGTTAGAAAAATGAACATGCAGCAGACCGTGGATCGCCTGTTGGATAAAATCAACAAGGTTGGTTATGATGGTCTCACTGAAGACGAAAAAGATGAATTATATACACACAGTCGGCATTTGGGACGAGATCAGGAAAAAGATTAATATCAATCTTTCTTTTTCTTCTCAATCACCTTAAAAACTTTCTCTCCTTTTTTGGCCATACGGTATTTTTCTCTGGCCAATTCTTCAATATAATTATAATCTGTTTGAAGCTTTGTTTTTTCTCCCTCCAAGCTGATTTTTTCTTGTCTTAACTCGTTGATTTTTTCTTGAATACCAGCTCTTTCTTGTTTTAAGGTATAGAGTTGGTAAAGGCCATGATCTCCAAAAAAGAAAATAATAAGTAAGGCTACGGCACCCATAACCAAGATAGCTCGAATAACCCGCTTTTGAACCTCACCACTAGAAGCGCCAGAATTGCGTTTTCGTTTTATACGCTCACTTTTTCCTTTGCGGCTCACGAACAGCCTAACACTTCCATTCCGGGATATTGGGCTTGAGATCCAAGCGCTTCCTCAATTCGGAGAAGTTGATTGTATTTTGCAATTCGATCAGTTCTAGAAGCCGAACCAGTTTTAATTTGACCGACACCCATTGCTACTGCAAAATCAGCAATTATTACATCTTCAGTTTCACCAGAACGGTGGGAAATGACCGCGCCGTAATTGTTGGCCTTGGCCAATTCAATAGCTCGTATGGTTTCGGTAATCGTTCCGATTTGATTAAGTTTAATCAGAATTGCATTCATTGCGTTTTCATCTATCGCGCGTTTGAGGTGAGTTATATTTGTAACAGTGAGGTCATCCCCTACAATTTGAACACGGTTTCCTATCGCTTGGTTGAGTTGTTGCCATCCTTGCCAATCATTCTCATCCAGCCCATCTTCAACAGAAATAATCGGATATTGGTCAACGAGCGATGTGAGGTACGAAACCATTTTATCCGATGAATATTGTTTGTTTTCCGAAGAAAGATGGTATAGGCCATCTTCATAAATTTCGCTGGCGGCAACATCCAAAGCCAAAAACATGTCTTTACCTAATACATAAGGCGTTTTTTCAATAGCTTCTAGAATAACCTCTACCGCTTCCGCATTAGATCGAAGGTTGGGAGCAAAACCACCCTCATCCCCAACAGAAGTATTGAGTCCTTTTTTCCGCAAAACTGATTTTAGGTGATGGAATGTTTCTACACCCATCTGGAGGGCTGAAGAAAAAGATTTAGCCCCAATTGGGAACACCATGAATTCTTGGATATCCACATTGTTATCTGCATGGCTTCCACCATTTAAGATATTCATCATGGGTATAGGAAGCATATTGGCCTGGTTTCCACCAAGATAAGTATAAAGGGATTGTTGGGTTGATAAAGCGGTGGCTCGGGCGACTGCCATTGAAATGCCCAGAATAGCATTGGCCCCTAAGTTGGATTTATTCGGGGTGCCATCCAAATCAATCATTACCTTATCAATGTCCTGTTGATTATGAGCATCCATACCCAACAGATGATTAGCAAGAACAGTATTAACATTATTTACTGCCGTTTGGACACCCCTTCCAAAAAATCGACTCTGATCTCCATCTCGAAGTTCAACAGCTTCATTTTCACCCGTAGATGCACCGGATGGTACCAAAGCACGACCCACCGTTCCATCTTGTAATTTTACATCAACCTCAACAGTTGGATTTCCCCGTGAGTCGAAGACTTCTCGGCCAAATATATGTGTAATTGCACTTTTATTCATGCTATCCTTAATAAATAAATATTGAATTCAGAGTGGGATTTTAGCCATATTAATGGTGATTCACGAAGAGAAAAGGTGAATAATTGTTCCCTATTCAAAAATTATTGATTAATTATATTTTCTTGGTAAATTCCATGCGAAAGAAATGACAGTGGATAAGAAAACCACATACATAAACGAGATAGAATTGAATAATAAGGGGACAGGGGATACTTGTCCCCTTTTTAATTCAATTTAACATAACCAAGGAGGAACCTAATGGCTGATTTCACTTCAACCGTACAAGGTATTGCTAATTCCGTAGTTGGCTTAATCAAAGCCCTAATTGTGATGTTTGTATTCGTAAACGTCCTTTACTCAACAGGGTTTGACCCCATCGGCGGTTTAGTAGACTTGGTAGAATCATTCCTAGATGGAGGATTCTCCGGTCTGTTAGCCTTGTTAATCTTTGTTTCTTTTGCAGGTTAATCGGTAGATTGTTGGCGTTCTTTACGGAACACCGATCTACTATAATAATCCTAGGAGTTAACAAATGAATAAGGCCTTTGAAACCATCACTGCGTTTATCGGGGATATTACCGATCTTTTAAAAGGATTGGTTGTACTCGGAATCGTAGTTGGTATTCTCTATGACGATTACTTCGGCGTCATTGCTGGCATTGGCAACTTAATGAGTAAATTCGGTGATGCCGGGTTTGCTGGCTTGCTTGCCTTGATGCTCATTGTATTTTGGTACAAGAAGTAAGCGCCAAGAAGTAAATAAAAAAAAGAGCGTCCCGATTAATATCGGGACGCTTTTATTTTAAGGACGATTGATATATAGAATACGATATATAAGCACTTTTTTATTGTCAGCAGCTTACCTATGGGCTGCTTTTGAACACCCGTTTCTTTCCCCCATGAATGCTGGCTTAGGNATGAGCCATATTAATTTTAACAGAAATANATTNGGATCCATCATGGATCCATCATCATTAGCTATGGGTAATCGTATTCGATTTGCAGGGCAAACAGGCCGAAGGTTTAATTTAAAGCCATTATCACATCAAAGTTTTGTGGGGGGAATCCCAAGTCGTTGGGGGAGCTTCGCGATAGGAATCCAAACTTTTGGTATCAAGCAATATAAAGAATCGACTATCTCTATTGCCTTTGGTCGTCAGATTAAAAAAGGATTCAATGGTGGCGTGGCCATCAATGCTTATTCACTTTCGATCCCGAACTATGGGTCAGCATCTACCTTTGGAATCTCCCTGGCCTGGCAAGTCAATTTAAATGATAATATTCAATGGGGCACCATATTGCACAATATGAATGGACCAACGATCGGAAAATCGGAGGACTCACTACCCCAACTGATTTTGACTGCATTATCATTTCATCCCACAAAAAGAATATCTGTTCAAATTGAATGGGAGCAGGATACAGTTTTTGAAGGGCAACTCAAATCAGGATTTAGTTTTCAACCAAAAACCTGGTTAACACTTCACTCAGGATTTGTATCTGGAACCGGTCAGGTGACCGGGGCTATTGGGGTCCATTTTTATAAGGTGAACATAAATTATGCAATGGCAAACCACCCACACTTGGGACCGTCTCATTGGATGGGCTTTACTATTCCTTTGGGTAAGTAACCTACCTCTTTCAGCCCAAACTTCTGAAGATATCTTAAGGTTGATCTCTCAGGACGAAGAAGATGGGATCCACGAAGATGAAATTATTCTTCTGGATGATATCTTATCCAGATCCACGGGTTTAACACACCAATCTCTGGAAGATATACTGACACTGACTTTTCTTGAAGATGAAGATTATGATTTGATTCGTAAATCATTAGAAACGAGAGAGCTTTTATTATTAAAAAGATCAAACGAGGTTTCAACTGTAGCAAAAGTCATATTCAGGGCGCTACAGCGAAATAAGGGGATTCCCCATAAAATCCGTATTCAACAAATCGTATCAATGACAGATGGTATGCGCTATCGTTGGAAAGGGAAGATGAAAACACTCACCCAAGAAGCAAGCGTCTTATCAATTCGTAATAGGTATGGATTGGATATTTTAGGTGATCATAGTATATATATTCAACATAAAACTGGTAATAGCCGCTGGATTATAGGTGACCATCAAATGGCCTTTGGGTTTGGCCTCGTATCGGGAAAACCATTTCCCGAAAGAAAAGGGTGGAGTACAGTGAATACGGGGACTTCTGTGCAAAAGGGACTGAAAGGATATAGATCGTCTACAGGAATGAATCGCACTAGGGGGATAGCGGTTGAGCAGAAAACAAACTATGGTACCATTGCTTTTTCCCAGGGTCTGGCAGGAGAGAATAAAAATGAAAAAAGAAATTATTATAGAGGGGCTTGGCAATATAATAATGCATCCACATTAATTGGGACCGTTATTGCTTCAAAAACCCAATCTATTTATGGTTCTTTTGATTATGGAAATATTTCGCCAGGGGGAGAAATATCATTTGGGGTTGGTTCTCCATCCATAATATTTGGTTTAAACTTTCGCATTCGTCCGTTCAAATATATTATTCAATACAGAGATATTCACGATAAGTCCATCGGCCAAATGGGGAATCCGATGGTAGAATGGCGTGGTTCGGATTTGTCAGAAAAAGGATTGTTTCAAGGCGCCTACATTCGCACAGGGAAAACGAGACTTATGATTTATGCAGATATGTTTCAGCATTATACCCGAGAAATAAATGGTTATGAGCTTGGCATCCGAACAGAAACAAAAATTCAAAAACATAAAATTGTTTTCCAGGTGAAAACAGAAAAAAAAGACGAAACAAATGATGTGATATATGCACCATTGGTGATGCCGACATTGCGCAAAAAAGATGGTATTAAATTAGAACATCAATATGAAAAAAAAACGTGGCGGACTCAAGTGAAGTATCAATTTATCCGGACGGGAGAGATAGAGATCCATCATAGCCATGGGTTAGATTTACGCTTTCAAATATATGGGAAGTATTACCGATTAGAATTGGACTGGATGGGAGCTGAAGTTGACCATTTTGATTCGAGAGTTTATTTTTGGGATGTGAATCTTCCCGGAGAAATGCTGACACGGATGTTGGCCCACTCCAGTCACAGCCAAGGGATCAAAGTATTGTTTGATGTTTCAAATGAATCCAAACTGGGAGTGAAACTTCGTATTAATTATTCAGCTCTTTCATTTAGTTCCCCAATAGATATTATGGGTGGGTTGTTTATTAAAGTCGCGCTTTAGTCGCTTATTGATTCCTGCATTAATCAAGGATAATTTCCGGACTATGATTCGCCATACAATTACTGTTTTTTTAATCCTATCTGCTATTTTTTCTTTTGGCATCTCTGGCTCTATTCGTGTGGTGAACCGCGTAGATAATTCTATGGATGATATCAATACCCTCGATCGATTAAATGGGACGTATGTTTCTACAAAAGATGTATCCCGTATTCTTGCAAAAAGAAAACCATTCATTAATGAAGCAAGAGGGAAAATGGTTTTGTACTTGGGAGATCACCGTATAAAAATCTCGGGAAACAGCAGTTATATTTTAGTGGATGAGCAGGTATATCAAATGCCCATGCATGCGATTTGGACAGAAAGCGATATCTATCTCCCTGCAGAATCTTTTTTTGGTATTGTAAAAAGAACCACATTCCCGGGCATTCAATACGACCCACGTAGAATGGTGTTAGATTTGGATGTGAAAGAGTTTACGGTTATGGGTGTTGAAATTTCTCAAAAAGCCAATGGAACTATTTTACGAGTTCGTACCCGCCATACCTTTCCTGAAGGAAACATCAGTTCCTTTTTTCATGAAAACGGTTGGTTTTATCTTACCATTGCTGGCGGGTTGGCGGATACAACCGAAATTCGTCGTAGCGATACACGCGGTGTTGTCAAAAGTGTCACAGCAGATCAGTTGGGGCAAACAGCCCAATTGGCGTTTCAAATGCGAGCAAAAGTTCAAAGCCATGAAGTGTACCAAAGTACAGACCCGGGAGAAATCGTTATATCCATACGCACACCCATGGACAATAGTGTGGCGCGTATTAAAAAAGTAAAAGATCGGTGGAAATTAGATACGGTTGTTTTGGATGCAGGGCATGGTGGAAAAGATCCAGGGACCATTGGTCGCAAAGGAACAAAAGAAAAAGATATCGCATTGGACATAGTAAAACGAGTGGGGTTGCTTTTAGAGAAGAATACTAAATTAAAAGTCATTTACACTCGTGACGAAGATGTATTTATTCCACTTTGGAAGCGTACAAAAATGGCAAATGAATCCAACGGAAAAGTTTTTGTTAGCGTTCATCTAAATTCCAATCCCAACAGAACAGCCTATGGTTTTGAAACGTATTTGCTCAGACCCGGGAAAACGGAAGATGCCATTGAGGTTGCATCAAGAGAGAATGAGGCGATTAAAATGGAAGATCGTTCTAATAATAAATACCAAAATTTATCTGGAGAAAGTTTAATTGTCGCAACAATGGCCCAAAGCGTTTTTATGAAAGAGAGTGAAGAATTAGCCGCCATAGTCCAAGAAGAAATGGGGAAAAAAATAAAATCCAAAAACCGAGGTGTAAAACAGGCTGGTTTTCATGTATTAATTGGGGCAAGTATGCCTAATGTTCTCATTGAAGCGGGGTTTTTAACTAACGGCAACGAAGAGAAAAATCTTCGAAAGTCTAAATATCGCCAAAGCATTGCAAATTCAATATATAGAGCAATTGTAAAATTTCGCTATTCCCGCGAACAATACCTCTCGGAAAGCTAAAGATAGCTTCTTCCCAGCCAATTGCTGTCTTTGATTCTGGATTGGGTGGTCTCACTGTAGTTAAGGCGTTACAGAAGATCCTACCGAATGAATCTATTATTTATTTCGGTGATACAGCCCGAGTGCCATACGGGAATAAAAGTCAAAACCTAATTCAAGAATACGGAAAAGAAATCACAGAATTCCTGATTAATAAAGGTGCAAAAATTGTTATCGTGGCATGCAATACAGCATCCGCATTAGCTTTACCCCTTCTTAAGAAAACATATGATATTCCGATTATTGGTGTAATTGAACCTGGAGCTGAAAAGGCCTATGCCGTCACCAAATCAAAAACCATTGGCATTATTGGAACCTTAGCGACCATTCAGTCAGAAGCCTATGAAAAAGAACTACTAACTTTGGACGACTCTATTGATACAAAAGGAATGGCCTGCCCTCTTTTTGTGCCCTTAGTAGAAGAGGGATGGTTAGAAGGTGATGTCCCCATTCAAATTGCAGAAACCTATTTATCTGAACTAATTACAAATAAAATGGATACCCTAATTTTGGGATGTACCCATTATCCCTTGTTAATCCCCGTTTTAGAAAATGTTATCGGTGATAGAATATGTATTGTTGATTCAGCAGAAACCACTGCAAAATACGCAAGCGATTTATTAAAAGAATTACGCTTACTCACAGATAGCGCCACCGAGGGTGGATCTGAATACTATGTTACGGATTTGCCCGTACGTTTTAAAAGAGTTGCCCGAAGATTTTTGGGGAGAGAAATAGACCATGTATTCCCGGTCCACCTCAGTTGAATTCAATTCACTCTTAGATTATTTATATAAACTTCAGCGTTTGGGCATAAAAGTCGGGCTCAATCATACTTTTGAATTATTACAACGGTGTGGGAATCCCCAAAACCAATTTCAATCTATACATATTGCAGGAACCAATGGGAAAGGATCGACAAGCGCAATAATTTCTTCTATTTTGATGGAAGCAGGCTTAAAGGTGGGGTTATATACATCGCCACATTTAATTCGGTTTAATGAACGCATTCGTGTGAATGGTAAACCGATATCGGATTCTAAAATTGTTGAGTTTGTTGACGAACACCGCTCGGATATTGATGATATTGAATCCACTTTTTTTGAAACAACCACAGCAATGGCATTCAGATATTTTGCCAATAAAAACGTTGATATAGCGGTAGTTGAAACAGGACTAGGTGGGAGACTTGATTCCACAAATGTCCTTACATCGGATTTAACGGTAATCACACCAATATCATTGGACCATAGAGATATTTTAGGAAAAAACATTTTAGATATTTCAAAGGAAAAAGCCGGTATCATTAAAAAAAATATTCCATTGGTTTTAGCACCTCAAGACAACGCCGTTTTTTCTCAATTGTTAAAAATTGCAGGGGATTTAGATTCGGATGTAGCCATTGTTGACCCACCGACAAAAGTTACTTTGTCGAAATCGGGGACAGCGTTTATCAAAAACGGTTTATCATTCAAAACACCGATGATTGGACGGCATCAGGCCATCAACAATTCAGTTGCAATCGAAGCGGTTCAGATATTTATGCCAGAAATACAAAAAGAGGTTATTGATATAGGAATTCAAAAAGTTAAATGGCCAGGTCGCCTTCAACGGATGTCCATTGAAAAACCAATTTATTATGATGTGTCGCATAACGCCCACGGGATACAGATGACCCTTCAAGCGCTTCATGATATTTTTAGCCAAAAACCGATAGGAATATTGGTGATGAAAGGAGACAAAGAGGTTGACTTGGTGGCTGCGGCCATAAAAAACAAATTCGATCAATTAATCATCAGTGGCGATACAGATTTGGGTCTTTTGTCCGGGGCGGATTTATCAGATAAACTGTCAAGTAAAGGGTTAGCCAATTTAACAAATATCGATCGCTTTGAAGATGCATTGCACCATATAGCGGGGATAATGGAAAAAGACAGCCGTCCCACCCTTATTTTTGGCAGTCATTATGTTGCAGAAGCTGTTTTCAATAAATTTGGTTTTTTATTCTAAAGTAGTGTAATATCTAGGTAGTTGCTTTGCGCTATTGATATAGCCTTTACAAGGCAATCTCCCATTATACTCAAAACCAAAAAATTTACTCACTATTTTACTTAAGGTAACTTTTATATGAATGTTAATGAATTACAGAAACTGAAAATCAATGAGTTGTCCGACTTAGGCGCACAATTGAATATTGATGGATTTTCAGGAATGAACAAGCAAGAACTCATCGTCAAAATTCTTGAAGCCAACACCGAGAAAGAAGGCGGGGTAATGGCTGACGGCGTTCTCGAGGTGCTAAAAGAGGGATATGGGTTTTTACGGAGCCCTGATTTTAATTATCTCCCCGGTCCAGATGACATCTATGTAAGCCCATCCCAAATAAAACGATTTGGATTGAGGACAGGCCATCAGGTGGCAGGACAAATCCGACCACCGAAATCAAAAGAGCGATTTTATGCACTNTTAAANGTGGAACAGATAAATGGAAAAGATCCNGAAAAATTGAAACGTGCNTTTTTGTTTAGCAANCTTACACCACTTTACCCGGAAGAAAAATTCAACCTNGAAGTAAACCCAAAAGATTTATCTACTCGAATTATGGATATGATTTCTCCTGTAGGCAAGGGACAGCGCGGACTTATTGTGGCTCAACCAAAAACTGGGAAAACAGTTTTACTTCAGAAAGTGGCGAATGCCATTACTAAAAATCATTCAGATGTTAAAATGATTATTTTGCTCATTGATGAACGTCCGGAAGAAGTGACCGATATGAAACGAAATGTAGATGCAGAAGTAATCAGTTCTACATTTGACGAGCCACCAGAACGGCATGTTGCTGTAGCAGAAATGGTGATTCAAAAAGCTCGCCGAATGGTTGAGTTTGGAGAAGATGTTGTCATTCTATTAGACAGCATAACCCGATTGGGTAGAGCTCACAATGCTGTCATACCTCATAGTGGTAAAATTCTTTCTGGTGGTGTGGATGCAAATGCACTAAAAAAACCCAAACAATTTTTTGGTGCGGCGAGAAATACAGAAGAAAGTGGAAGCTTAACTATTATAGCCACTGCCTTGATTGATACGGGTAGCCGTATGGATGAAGTCATATTCGAAGAATTCAAAGGAACGGGAAATATGGAGTTAGTCCTAGATCGAAAACTCAGTGACCGACGAATTTATCCCTCGTTTGATTTGGTAAGATCTGGGACGAGAAAGGAAGANCTTCTTCTGGATAAAAAAGTACTCGCTCGAATGTGGATTTTGAGAAAGCTGCTGAATGGAATGAAAGTAATAGAAGCAATGGAATTCATTCAAGACAGAATGCGTCGAACAAAAACCAACGAAGAATTTATGGAAACAATGAGCCAGTAAAATTAAATTCCTTCNCCAAATTTACTCTATGTGTAGCAACTATGGAGGATATATATGAGTTCTAAGTACCCAGATGTAAAAACGATTGCTGTCCGTGTGTTTACGGATAAACCAGTTCGAAAAACGCCCTATCAGGTAAAAGGCGTTCTGATGAATCAGTTTTCCGACGAAGAAATCGTCCCAATGCTTGATGGATCTTACCGTCAACAATTTCTATATCCACGCGTTCAGGTAAAAATCTTGAACGAGCAAATTTATATTGTTGGAATTGGTGAGGGAGTTGATCCAATTAAATCTNTTGCTGAAAAAATGGAATTCTTAGATTTTGGGAATATAACTTTTCAGGTTTTAGATAGCGAAATAGAAGAATATAGTGATCGATTTCAACCCGTTTCAAAATTAATAAGATATCGGTTTGTGACCCCTTGGGTCGCCCTAAATCAAACGACCGGGAATCGCTATCGTTTGTTGAACAATACTGATCGTGTGAATTTTTTAAACCGTCTTCTTGGACAAAATATTGTTTTTATGGCCCGGGAAATGGGGATGGAACTGGAAGAAAACATTTTTACGAAAGTGACGCTTTCTTCTCTTTTCCCAAAACCGGTAGATGAAAACAACTGGGGTTCGTTTGANGGAGAGTTTCGAGCGAATTTTGTTTTGCCAAATTATTTGGGAATTGGNAATGGTATTACCAGGGGCTATGGCACACTNTTCGGTTTATTTAATCCCGAAGTCTTTTCATTTGATGAAGCAGATTTACAGNAATTAGAGTCAAAAGCCGTAAAAGATGANGAAGANTCCAAGGTTGCCGAATCTGACCTACAAGAAATAAATGTTGAAAATGTTCCGCGCCCTAAAAAGGTGCCAGGTCAAGATTCACCTAANTCCAAAAGAAGTAAAAAAGTTTTATCGGAAGAATTTCACATTGAGGAAATGGATTNCGGTAACGAAACACAGTCAAAAAAGACAGCGAAANCAAAGAGACCAAAGAGGTCAAAGAGAAAAGCGGCTCCACCCNAAAAACAACCCAAAAAAGATTCNTCTTCCGATGTGAATTACAATTCGGAAAAATATCATAAAAAACAACATAGCCTGTAATAAAGATAAACCGTATGACTGAATTTGCAGAACGCGTTCAACGCGTCAAACCCTCTTTTACNCTTGAAATGACATCCAGAGCCGCTGAATTGCGGGCTCAAGGCGTGGATGTAATTAATTTNAGCGCGGGACAGCCAGATTTCAATACACCGGAAAACATACGGGAAGCGGCTAAAACAGCAATGGATAATGGTGAAACAAAATATACCGCCGGTTCCGGCACGATTGAACTACGTCAAGCAGTTTGTGCAAAACTAAAACGAGAAAACCAATTAGAGGTTTCTCCAGAACGGGTGCTCATTTCTAATGGCGAAAAACAAAGTTTATACCTGGCATGCCAAACCCTATTTCAATCCGGAGATGAAGTATTAATTTTTAAACCTTATTGGGTGTCGTTCCCGGAATTTGTAACTCTTTCCGATGCAACACCCGTATTAATTGATACGGATTCTAAGAATAATTTTGAACCAGACTTTGAAGATTTAAAATCTAAAATAACAGATAAAGTTAAAGGGATAATTATTAATTCACCGTCNAATCCCACCGGTAGNGTCTGGAGNNATGAGATAATNNTTAATCTTTTAGGNCTGGCAAAAGAGAANAGCTGGACAGTGATTTCGGACGAATGTTACGAAAGGCTNGTTTTTGANGGCGAATTTACGAGCNCTCAGAAGCTGAGCGACGACCACCACATCGGGGCAAATATTATTACCTGNATGAGTATGTCTAAAACATATGCAATGACAGGCTGGCGCATTGGATATGCTTTTGGAGAAAAATCTATTATAAAAGCCATGGGGAAAATTCAAGGGCAAGCCACTTCCTGCGCAAACTCTATTGGACAAGCGGCTTCTGTAGAAGCATTGATTGGAGATCAATCGACGATTGAAATGATGATAGAAAAATTTCGAGAAAGAAGGGATTTAATGGTTTCATTGTTAAATGAATTGCCGGGAGTAACCTGTGATACTCCCGGAGGTGCATTTTATGCATTCCCAGATTTTTCAGCGTATATGGGTAAATCATTTCTCGGTGCAGAAGTTATAGATTCATTTGCATTGAGTGATGTAATCTTGAATGAGGCAAAAGTAGTAACAGTACCTGGCGATGGATTTGGTGCACCGGGACATATTCGGTTTTCTTATCCCTTGGCAAAAAATGTTATTCGCGAAGGAATTCTTCGTGTGAAAAAAGTTTTAGAACAACTAAATTGATTAAAAATAGGACATAACAAATGAAAGCAAATACACACCCTGAATATAAAATGGGCAATGTCGTTTGTTCCTGCGGTCATACATTCCAAGTGTATAGTACCATGGGGGATCAACACATTGAAATCTGTTCGGAATGCCATCCATTTTATACAGGAAAACAAAAGTTGGTAGATACTGCTGGTCGAATTGAAAAATTCAAAAAGAAATACAACAAAGCAAACCAATAATACAAATTAAAACAGGAATGGTTTCACAATAGGGTTCCCCGATGTGAAACCATTTTTTTTATGATAAAACCGATTTTATTTTCCATAATGAAACCCACAATTTTAGTTGGTGGCCAAGCCGTTATTGAAGGTGTGATGATGCGTGTCCCCGGTGCGTACGCTACAGCTGTTCGGGACCCTGAAGGCAAAGTGCATGTAGATCGACATGAATTTAAATCGATTACCGAAAGATCTCCCCTCTGGAAAAAACCTGTATTTCGGGGAATGGCCGGTTTATTTGAAGCGATGAAAATGGGAATGGCCACGCTCCAATGGTCTGCAGATATTGCTATGCCGGAAGAGAATGAAAAACCCCAAAATAAATTTTTTGAAACTTTGTCTTCCGCTTTTGCCATTCTATTAGCTGTTACCTTGTTTATGATTGCGCCTATGTGGATTACTACAAAGATGTTAGATATTGAAAAAGAAGCCGTGGCCTTCAATATGATATCTGGCATATTTCGGATTACTTTTTTTGTAATTTACCTTTTTCTGATTTCAATGATGAAAGATGTAAAACGTCTATTTCAATACCATGGGGCTGAGCACAGGGTGGTATATAATTTTGAATCCGGAATGGACGTTGAAATTAAAAACGCTCAATCCTTTCCCACCCAACATCCCCGTTGTGGCACAAGTTTTATGTTTATTGTTTTATTATCCGCAATTATTGTTTTTTCTATCATTGATTCAATTGTAATGGGAATCACTGGACATATTAGCTTACCTATTCGGCTAATGGTCCACCTTCCCTTAATTCCACTGGTTGCCGGAATATCATATGAAGTCATTAAAATTACAGCACGAAAAGGCGATAATCTTTTTTCGCGAATATTGAGAGCGCCAGGATTATGGCTCCAAAATATAACCACTCGACAGCCAGAAGACGAAATGGTTGAAGTGGCAATTACAGCACTAAAGGAAGCCTTTGGTGATCAGTTTGGAGAAATGGTTGGCAAAGAGTATGTGGCAGAAGCTATCGGATGATTGATAAACTCAAAGAAATCACGGCCCATTACGAATCAATGGAAGCCCAAATGGCTGATGGAGTACTTATTTCAGATCAAGCCAGTTATACCGCTGTAGCAAAAGAGCATCGGCGTTTGGCACCCATTGTGGAAAAAGCAAGAGAATACGTATTAATCCACAAACAAATGATTGACGATAACGAAATTTTAGACGGAGAAGATGAAGAGTTAAAAGAAATTGCCAAAGCTGAAATAGAAGATTTGCAAAAGTCGATGGATATATTGGAAGCAGAAATAAAAGTGCTTCTTTTACCTCACGATCCCACAGACGATAAGAATACAATTGTTGAAGTTCGTGCAGGTACCGGTGGAGATGAAGCAGCCCTTTTTGCAGCTGATTTATATCGGATGTATTGCCGTTTTTCTGAAAGAAACGGATGGAAATATGAAGTGATGGAATCCAATGCCATCGGCATTGGTGGACTTAAAGAAATCATTTTTTCTATTTCAGGAGAAGGTGTTTTTGGAATGATGAAATATGAAAGTGGTGTTCATCGGGTTCAGCGGGTTCCCAAAACTGAGACGAGTGGACGCGTCCATACATCTGCGGCCACAGTGGCGGTTCTTCCAGAAGCAGAAGAGGCTGATGTTGAAGTCGTTGATGCAGACTTAAAAATTGATACCTACCGCGCAAGTGGTGCCGGTGGCCAGCATGTAAATAAGACAGAATCGGCAATTCGAATTACCCATATTCCCACAGGATTGGTAGTCACTTGCCAAGATGAATCATCTCAACATAAAAATAAAGCCGCAGCGCTCAAAGTCCTACGATCAAGACTCTTGGCTGCAGAACAGGAAAAACTATCAAAAGAACGGGCTGAAGCCAGAAGGGATATGGTATCTACAGGTGACAGATCGGCCAAAATACGAACCTATAACTTCCCTCAAGGTAGAATCACAGACCATCGAATTAATTTTACTGCTTACAATTTAGAAGGTGTGATGGATGGTGATATAGGTGAAATAATTCAAAATTTAAAATTAGCAGATCAACAAGCTCAATTGGCTTCCATCGGAGAATGAATGGGTGAACCCGCTGTTAAAGGAAATCAAATTTGGCGGGTGATTGATATCCTCAAATGGGGAGAAGGTTACTTTAATACAAAGGGATTTGAAAGCCCTAAACAGGAAATTGAGTGGCTTCTCTGTGATTTATTAAATTATAAACGAATTGATCTCTATGTTAAGTTTGAACAACCGATTCACAAACCTGAACTTATCCAGCTTAAAAAATGGATTAAGCGCAGAATCGATCGAGAACCATTACAGTATATCACAGGAAAAACAGAATTTTACGGACATCAATTTGAGATAAATCCCGATGTCCTAATTCCTCGCCCAGAAACAGAACGCGTTGTAGATGTGGCACTCCATACCATTGGAAATATACAAAACCCAAAAGTGTTGGAAGTTGGTGCCGGTTCGGGTTGTATTGCTATCGCGATTGGAATAGAAAAAAAAGATGCATCTATTCTATCTGTGGATGTGTCCGAAGGTGCTGTAAAGCAGGCAAAGAAAAATGCCGATCTAAATGAATTGTCAAATATAGATTTTCAAGTCATGGATATTTTAAAGGAAACACCAGAGGGGCCTTTTGATTTATTGGTCTCAAATCCGCCCTATATTCCCGAAAATGAAATGAGGGAAACCATGCCAGAAGTTCACCGACATGAACCAAAAATTGCGTTAACAGATGAACGAGATGGCCTCACTTTTTATCAACGATTTTCGGGAATTGGAAAATCAATTATAAAACATGGGGGTTGGTTGGTATTAGAAGTGGGAATGGGAGAACATCCATCAAAAGTAATGGAAATCTTTAAAACAGCTGGTTATACCCAATTAGAAATAATTCCCGACTACAATAGCGACGAACGTGTGTTAAAAATTCAAATTTAATTATTTTATGGGCACAATCCATTGTGTCTCTATAACACATACTGTATTTTTCATGCCTTAATCCAATCAATCAATTTCATTTTAAATGGCATCAGAATTCGTACACTTACATAATCATTCCGATTATAGCCTATTGGACGGGGCTCAAACCGTACAAACTTTAGTAAACACTATAGACGATTTGGGTATGGATTCTGTGGCTCTCACTGAACATGGAAACATGTTTAGTGTGATACCCTATTATAAAGCAGCTAAGAAGGCCGGTATTAAACCCATCATCGGCTGTGAAACCTATGTGGCTGTGGGCAGTCGATTTGAAAAGAAACCACGAGCTGATGGCGGTTGGGGAAACAATCACCTTGTATTGTTAGCTCAAAACTACAAAGGGTACCAAAATTTAATGAAACTGGTCACCTTTGGGTATTTAGATGGATTTTATTATCGCCCGAGAGTGGATATTGATTTATTGAAGGAGCACAACGAAGGTATTATTTGTCTTTCCGGGTGTCTTAAAGGTGAAGTGACTGAAAAAATGCTGAAAGACGATTGGGAGAGTGCGAAAGAAGCCGCATTGAGGTTTGCTGAAATATTTGAAAATCGCTTCTATCTGGAAGTCCAAAACCATGGTATTCCCGATGAAGCACAGAATATTCAAAATATGAAAAAACTCGCAGGTGAATTAAATCTGCCATTGGTATGTACCAATGATGCCCATTATGCCAAACATGAACATTGGGAAGCCCACGATGTTCATATTTGTCTGGGCACAGGAAAAGATCGGGATGATCCCAACAGACTACGCTACGCCACACCGGAGTTTTATTTCAAGACTCAAGATCAAATGTATGAAATGTTCAAAGATGTGCCAAATGCCATCGAAAATACACGGAAAATAGCTGATAGCATTGATATTGAACTTCCTATGGGGGATTATCATTTACCCAACTTTCCCATACCAGAAGATGTGTCGGATAAAGATCCAGACACATATCTTCAAAAGCTATGTGAAACAGGTGTTCAAAACCAGTATGGCGATATAAAACCAGAATTACGTTCTCGCCTTGACCATGAATTAAAAGTCATTAAAAAAATGGGATTTGCAGGCTACTTTTTAATTACAGCAGACTTTGTAAAATATGCCAAAGACAATGACATTCCTGTGGGACCTGGTCGTGGTTCTGCAGCAGGAAGCCTCGTTTCATATTCTTTGGGAATTACAACGATTGACCCCATGCGACATAACCTGTTGTTTGAACGATTTTTGAATCCAGACCGAATCAGTATGCCGGATATTGATATTGATTTTTGTATTGAACGCCGGGGTGAAGTCATTGATTATATTAAAGATCAGTATGGCGAAAAATCTGTTACTCAGATTATCACGTTTGGTAAAATGAAAGCCCGGCAAGTGATTCGTGATGTGGGCCGAGTGTTGGGGTATTCATTTGGAGAAATTGACCGTCTTGCAAAATTGATTCCGACCACATTAAATATCACATTAGAAGACGCGCTAAAGCAAAGTCCAGATTTACGGGAAGCCGGTGAAGGACAGTATAAGGATGTTATAGAATATTCAAAAGTGTTGGAAGGCATGAACCGCCATGCTTCGACACATGCAGCAGGTGTGGTAATTGCTCCGGGTGACTTAACCGATTTTGTCCCGCTCTATCGTTCACCACAAGGAGATGTAACGTCCCAATATGATATGAAGGGATTGGAAACATTGGGTTTATTGAAACTCGATTTTTTAGGCCTTCGAAACTTGACAGTAATTGACAATGCCCTGAAGCTTTTGAAATTGAGGGGTGAAAATGTTGATATAGAAAAAATCCCCATGGATGATGCCAAAGTATATAAAATGTTCGCCAAAGGCCTAACCATCGGTGTATTTCAATTTGAATCTTCAGGTATGCGCGAATTTTTGAAAAAACTGAAACCCACTGTGATTGAAGATCTTATTGCCATGAATGCTTTATACCGTCCCGGTCCCATGGAAAATATTGATGATTTTATCTCTCGAAAACATGGTAAAAAGAAAATAGAATATGCCCATCCGGTCATGGAAGCGATTTTAAAAGAGACATACGGCATTATTGTATACCAAGAACAGGTGATGCAGATTGCGCATGAAGTGGCTGGATTTACACTGGCAGAAGCGGACATTATGCGCCGGGCCATGGGTAAAAAAATCAAAAAATTAATGGATGAATTGAAGGTTAAGTTTATCGATGGCGCACTTGAAAAACATAATATTTCCAAAAAGAAAGGGAAAGAAATCTATGAATTGATCGAAAAATTTGCTGAATATGGGTTCAACAAAAGTCATTCAACAGCCTATGCTTATGTGGCCTACCAGACCGCTTGGCTTAAAACCCATTATCCTGCAGAGTTTATGAGCGCAAACCTTACCAGCGAAATGTCCAATATTGATCGAGTAGTTATTTTAATTAACGAATGTCGAAAATTAAAAATTGAAGTGAATCCTCCTGATGTAAATATATCCAGTACGAACTTTCGCCCCGTCAATCATAAAACCATATCTTTTGGGCTAAATGCCATTAAAAACGTGGGTACGAAGGCATTGGACCAAATTGTAGAATCTCGGGACAAACATGGAAAATTTGATTCATTATTTGATTTTACAGCCAATGTGAGTTTGAAATCTGTGAATCGAAAAGTGTTAGAAAGCTTAAATATGGCTGGTGCATTGGATGGTCTGGAAGGAAATCGTGCCCAGAAATACGCTGTTATTGAAACGGCGTTGAAATATGGTCAAACGATACAGGAAAATAAAGCCCGAAATCAAGTGGATTTGTTTGGCGCTTCCAGTGCAAATGGGCAAGATACGTCTATGGTGCCATCCTTACCCCAAGCAGAGGAATGGTCTGAAGCTCAATTGCTTGAAAAAGAAAAAGAAGTATTGGGTATGTATCTCTCGGGACATCCCTTGCTCAAATATGCGGAAGATCTGGAAGAATTTTCCAATTTTGATTTTACTGATAATATAGAACAACGCAATGGCAGTAAAGTGCGAGTTGGCGGGTCTATTTGTGACGTAAAAATGCACTTCGATCGGAAGAATAATCAGATGGCCTTTTTTAAATTGGATTGCCTTGGCGGTCAGGCAGAAATTTTAGCATTTAGTGATACATTTGCAAAGTATAAAGATTTAATCAAAAATGATTCTGTTGTTTTCATTTCAGGTAAACCTACGGATGAAACGGATTTTTCAGAATTAAAAATGATTGCAGACGATATAGTGAATGTAGAAAAAGCGAGAGAAATTTATTCTAAAAATGTAAATATCCGCATTGAACCGGACCAAATGTCCCCCACAGATGTGGATGCACTATTAAATATGGCAAAAGAACATGTGGGTGGCTGTGGACTCATGTTTCATATGGCGTCAGAGAGAGGGAAGCAACAAAGAATTTATGCCCATAATGTAAAAGTGTCTGCCCATTCATCCTTCCTCAAAAAACTGCGTGATACTTACGGAAAGCAAAACGTTTGGGTGTCTGATTGATTGCGGTAATTCAACGGACTAAGAATGGATCCGTTACTGTAAATGAAAAAACAATTGGCCAAATTAACAATGGATTTGTGATTTTACTTGGCGTGGCAGATACAGATGAAAAAGAAGATGGGGATTATCTTTCGGAAAAGATCGCACACCTTCGTGTTTTTGATGATGAAAATGGGAAAATGAATTTATCGATTTTAGATGTGGATGGTTCCGNATTGGTTATTAGTCAGTTTACACTATGTGGAGATACACGAAAAGGGCGCCGNCCCAGTTTTGTTCACGCTGCACCACCGGAAAAGGGGAATATCCTTTATGAATATTTTATGACTCAGTTAAAGGCAAAAGGCATCCCAGTAGAGTCGGGAGAATTTGGCGCCATGATGGATGTGGCCTTGGTGAACGATGGGCCGGTCACCTTTGTTTTAGACAGTAATAACCCATAATTCTCATTCCTCGACTCAATTTCTTTTTTAATGTAATTTCTCCCCCCAATTAATCTGATATTATGGAACGTAAAATAAGAATACTCATGGCCAAGCCCGGCTTAGATGGTCACGATCGTGGCATTAAAGTCCTGGCTGCAGCCTACCGTGATGCGGGGATGGAAGTCATCTATCTTGGTTTGCGCCAAACACCAGAAATGATTGTATCAGCTGCGTTACAGGAGGATGCTGATGTGATTGCTCTATCTAGCTTGAACAATGCCCACATGACTATTTTCCCAAATGTGCTAAAACTGATGAAAGACAAAGGATTAGATGATGTCCTTTTGGTCGGTGGCGGAATCATTCCCAAAAAAGATGTAGCCACATTAGAAAATATGGGAATGGGCAAATTGTTTGGCCCCGGTACACCCGTCCAGGATACGGTGGATTATATTTCCAATTGGGTTCAGGAGAATCGCAGATAAATGAATCTTACAAACCAGACAGAATTAGAACTTTATTTTGCCGATCATTTTGATACTATATTATTCCCCGTTTTAGCAGAAATGTATCAAAAGAAAGACGAGTATGATCGAGCAAAGCGAGTTTGTGAAATTGGATTAGAGCACCATCCCAATTCGATTGATGGCCAATTTATATTATCTCAAGCTGAACTTGGGTTGGGGAATTTGACTGGCGCCGAGAAATGGATGAAAAAAGTACTGAATCAAATTGCGGATCACACCGCGGCTGCAACATCGCTTCCCATGGTTCAAGAACAATTAGATCGTTCTCCAGCCACATTAAAGGCAAGTTGGAAGCGGGCATTGCAGGTAGATCCAAATAACCAGTTTGCAAATGATTTTCTGTCAGCTAAAAAACCCAAACCAAAAAAGAAAAAAGCTAAAACGCTTTCTGGTTCTAAAATTCCCGATATTCCAAAAAAGGACAAGGCCAAAAAACCACTCCCCAAAGATTTAAGTGTAGAAGGGGTTGCGATTAGTCCGCGATTGGCCACGATGACATTAGTGAATGTGCTTAAAGGACAGGGGTTGTATCACCAGGCTTTGGATGTTTTAGATATTTTGGAAGAAAAGGGCGAAGATAAAAAACGGATTGACGTAGAACGAAAATCCATTCGGGCTGAGTTGTAATTTTCCTTTTTAGACCCCCGAGGTATTCCCCCTGTCAAAGGGAAGAATTGAATAAGGGGTCAAAGAATTATAATTTTCTAACCAATCATGTTTGTTCAAATAAAGCATGAAAATTCAAATGTATAACAACCCGTCTTTTTATGATGCATGTACAGCCCATAAAATAGACGATATTCCTTTTTATAATCATTGGGCAAAAGAAACCAATGGTGCAATTTTGGAGTTGGCTTGTGGTACAGGCCGAGCGGCAAAGCCACTTATAGATGAAAAGTATGATTATACTGGCCTGGACTTAAGTCCAGTTTTTATAGACCACTGTAAATTAAAATATCCAGAGGGAAAATTCATTGTGGGGGATATGAGGGACTTCAATCTTGGGCAAAAATTTGATTTAATATTCATTCCCTTTAATTCGTTTCTTCATCTTTACAAGGAAGAAGAAATGACTCAATGTTTAAAATCAATCCAAAATCATCTTTCTGATAATGGAAAATTCTTATTAGATATTTTTGTCCCGGATCCTGAGTTTCTTTACCGTGATCCTGACAAAAAGTATGAAGAAATGACGATCATCCATCCCAATGGGGGCGAATGTACAGTTTGGCAAAAAAACCAATATAAAGAAGAAACAGAAATAAACCATATTCACTGGTTTTTTAATCGAGGAAACAGCAAACCAATGGATGAATATGATTTTGATATGCGGATGATTTATCCAGACACCATGGATCGAGTCCTTTCAGATTCGGATTTTACTATAGAGGAAAAATGGGGTGATTATGATGGAGAACCATTTAACGAAACCAGTCTTCTTCAACTTTATATTTGTTCAAAGAGATCGTAATGGAGATTCAAAAAGCTTTAAACTATTTAAGAAAATCAGATTCCCGAATGGGGCGCTTGATCGATGAATATGGTCCACCGGAATTCAACCCCATTAATAATTATTACGAATCATTAGTGCGCTCAATTGTTTATCAGCAATTGAGCGGTAAGGCTGCATCCACTATTTTTGGACGTTTTAAAAACCTGTTTAATTCCAAGTCATTTCCCAAATCAAAAGATGTCTTAACCATTCCCCATGAAACCCTGCGTTCGGTAGGACTCTCTCACCAAAAAGCCAACTATATCCGCGACTTATCTGATAAATGGGAAAAAGGGGAAGTTGATTTATCAAATCTTGATCAATTGTCTGATGAAGAAATAAGCATCGAATTGATCAAAGTGAAAGGCATTGGTCAATGGACCGCCGATATGTTTCTAATGTTTACCCTCGTCCGCCCCGATGTATTTCCTTTTGGAGACTTAGGTATTCAAAAAGGATTTATGGGACTCAACAAAATGGATCGTTTGCCTACACCCAAAGAAATGGAGATGGAGGCTGACATGTGGCGCCCTTACCGTACTGTTGCTGCTTGGTATTTATGGAAATTGGTAGATGGTCCTTTTAAATGGTAAAAACTAATTTTTCTTATCAATAGTAATATTGGAACCACCTCCCGATCCGCCGGAATTTCCGCTACTGCTCGTTCCACTATAACTGCTACTGCCAGTTCTATCGGTTGCTTCTAGTCTGGCTCCGGGTATGATCGTTTCATCACCCGTTCCCGATTCTCGGTAATTGTTTCTTTTTTTATCACTTAATTTTGAAATAGTGAATGTTTGCAAAACGGATACCTGTTTTTCATCAATAACAACAATTTCGCTGGACCGATGGTACTTACAATAAGAAGTAATGGAAAAACTATTTAGCGAGTCATTTGGTGAATTGAGTATATCAATATAATAATCTAATGGTTTTACGAAATAATGTTCTTGACCTTCCAAATCAAAGGCCCAAATTTCTTTTGATTCCGGATTAAATTGAATTTTATTAGCCATTGCCGGATTTGGATCAGGGATAAATGTTGGTGCATGGGAACAACCAATTAATAAAAAGATTATTAGAAATAAAAAGTTTCTAAAATTCATTTTTTTGTTCCACTACTACCGCCAGATCTTTGTTCTGATTGAATAGTTTGATGTGTTTTGCCTTGCGTATTGCCTCTTATTACCGATATGCCACTTGGAG